>NZ_CAACUY010000051.1 GCF_900659615.1 Actinomadura fibrosa
CGCGGCGCGGGCCCGCCGCAGCCGCCCGGGCGCGCGCAGCACGTCGCCGAGCGCGCCCAGCTCGTGGCGGGCCGCGTCGGGCCGCTTGACGATCAGCAGGTAGAGCGCGTGGACCAGCGACGCCCACACGTTCCGGACGAGCGAGCGCAGCATCGGGCCGAGCGGCTGGTTCGCGAGCAGCGTGAGGATCGCGTTGCGGCGGTCGACGCGGCTCGGGTGCTCGGCGGTCATCCCGACCTCCCGGGCGCCGCGGCGGGCCGCCTCCGCGTGGTAGACGACGGCGTCGGTCGCGACGACGACGCGGTGCCCCGCGGCGTGCGCCCGCCAGCAGAAGTCGAGGTCGTCGCGGAACATCCCGAACTCGACGTCGAAGCCGCCGAGCCTGTTCCACACGTCGCGGCGCACCAGCATCCCGGCGCTGCCGACCGCGAGGACGTCCCGGACCCCGTCGTGCTGGCCCTGGTCGAACTCGCGCCGGTCGATGCCGGTCTCGCGGCGTCCGGCGCCGTCGATCGCGACGCCCGCCTCGCGGAGGACGCGCCGGTCGCCCCAGTCGCGGACCTTCGGGCCGAGCACCGCCACGTTCGGGTCGGCGTCGGCGGTCCGCAGCAGGTGGGCAAGCGCGTCGTGCGCGGGGACGGAGTCGTCGTGCAGCAGCCAGACCCACTCGGTGCGGGGGTTGCCCGGATCGTCGTCGGGGACGGGCGCGGACGCGGCGTCCTGGCGGAGCGCCTCGGCGACGGCCTCCCCGTACCCGGTGGTCCGGGGCAGTGTCAGGACGCCGTCGGCGCCCATCACCTCGGCGAGCACGGCGGGCCCGCGGTCGCGGCTCCCGGTGTCGACGGCCACGAGGCGTTGCACCGGCCGCGCCTGTGTCAGCAGCGCCTTGAGCGTCTCGGGCAGCCAGCGCGCGCCGTCATGGGCGACGAGGACGGCCGTGACGACATGGCGATCGAGAGTGGGCGACAAGGGTCCGCTCGATCTGTGGGACGACAATCAGCAGCCGTGCCGGCCCGGGGGCCGACACGGCTGACAACTGTACGCGTGGCCGCGCGGGCACGCTGCGGATCCCCCGAGATCCGGCACGCACCCGCAAACCGGACGACCCCCCAGCCATCCGCCACGGCCCTGCACCGCAGTCCACACCGCGGCCCTCCACCACGGCTCATCACCGCGATCCTTCGCCGCGGTTGATCACCGCGATCCTTCACTGCGGCTCATCGCCGCGTTGCTTCGCACGGCTCGTCGCCGCGGTCCCTCACCACGGCTCAACACCGCGGTCCTGACCGCAGCTCGTCGCCGCGATCCTTCGCCGCGGCTCGTCACCCCGGCTGGTCGCCGTGATCCCGTGCCGCGGCCCTTCGCCGCGGCTTGTCGGCCGCGGCCCTTTCCTGGTTCTCTCCCGCGGCGCCGCTCCCCTTCGGCGCCGGCGGGTCCGGCGGTCTTTCCGTGCGCGCTGCCGCCCCCGGCCGCGCGTCCGGTACCGCCCGGACCGCGCTAGACGGCCTGGCGCTTCAGCTTGCGGCGCTCCCGCTCGGAGAGCCCGCCCCAGATGCCGAAGCGCTCATCGTGCTGGAGCGCGTACTCCAGGCACTCCGTCCGTACCTCGCATGCCCGGCACACCTTCTTGGCCTCGCGAGTCGAGCCGCCCTTCTCCGGAAAGAACGCCTCCGGGTCCGTCTGCGCGCACAGGGCGCGCTCCTGCCAGCCCAACTCTTCACCGTCTGTGCCGTGCGCCAGCGGGATGACTACCTCGCTCACAGCGCACCTCCCTGCCCGTGGAGCCCCCTGGTCAATGCCTTCCCTCGAGCTCCTTCCCCCGAGAAGGCATAGAAATCACACCCACGAAATTACACGCGTGTAGCGCCCGCTCCGTCAAGCGGAACGGGTTTCCGGGGTGGACATACGGGGTTATGTGACGATGCGCTCGATCGCCTTTGACTGAAGATCAGTTAAACGGATCTCACTGCGGGGGTCGGTTGTCCCGGTACCAGTCGCCGGACTCGTCGGGGCGCCGCTCGCCCTGCTGGGCCTGTCCCGGCTGGGCGCCGTGCTCGCCGCCGCCGGTCCCGCCGTACTGGCGGGTCCACTCGCCCATCTCCTCCTCGGAGGAGGGCTGGCCCTGCGCCTGGCCCTGCTGCTCGTACCCCGGCTGGGACGCCTGCTGGCCTTCGGCGCCCTGCTGGTACTGCTGGTACGCCTGCTGCCCGTAGCCCGGCTGGCCGTACTGCTGCCCGTACGGCTGCTGGCCCTGCTGCTCGTACCCAGGCTGCGGGACCTGCTGGCCCTCGGCGCCCTGCTGGTACTGCTGGTAGGCCTGCTGCCCATAACCGGGCTGCTGGCCGAACTGCTGCTGACCGAACTGCTGCTGGCCCTGCTGGTATCCGTAGTCGGGGTAACCCTGCGGCGTCTGCTGGCCCTGCGGGCGCGGCGGCTGCATTCCCTGGAAAACGGTGAACACGAACCATCCGCCGACACCGATGACGGCGAGCTTGCCGGCGCCGATGAGGAAGTAGGCGAGCTTGGTGACGGCGGCCGCCGCCTCCGACGCGGTGAGCATCCCGGCGAGCCACGAGATGACGCCGAACAACGCGATTCCGCCGAGGACGCCGAGCGCTCCCATCGTGATGGTGCGGGCCTGCGGAGTCGGGGCATCGCCCCAGGTCACGAGCAGTACGGCGAGGACGAGCATGGCCACGACGGCGAACGAGGTGAACACGCCGTCGCCGGTCTCGCTCAGCGCGCGGAAGGTGAAACTCCCGGACCCGCCGAGGAGCAGGATGATGCCTGCCAGCAAATGCACACCCGCCGCGGCGAGCAATACCCAGGCGGCCGGTTCGCGCAGGCGCTGGACGGCTTCCTTGTTCACGGGGACATCTCCAGACCGAGGCAATCGGATGACACGCAAAGCTTTGCACATCCGGCCCGCCGACGTCTCCGTACCCCGCGCGCGTCCAAACGGCCATAAGGAGAAGGCACCGCCTTCCCAATGCGCGCGGCCCCGCGGCGGCCCGCATCGGATCGCGGGCAGGGGCCCGGCACGCTCTAGGCTGATCGCATGAAGATCGTGGCGCTGGCGGGCGGCATCGGCGGGGCCCGCTTCCTGCGGGGGCTGCTGGCCGCGGCCCCCGAGGCGGAGATCACCGTCATCGGCAACACCGGGGACGACATCTCCCTGTTCGGGCTACGGATCTGTCCCGACCTGGACACCGTGATGTACACGCTCGGCGGGGGGATCAACGAGGAGCAGGGCTGGGGCCGCGCGGCCGAGACCTTCACCGTCAAGGAGGAGCTCGCCGCCTACGGCGTCGGGCCGGGCTGGTTCGGACTGGGCGACCGCGACTTCGCGACCCATATCGTCCGGACGCAGATGCTGGAGGCCGGGTACAAGTTGTCGACGGTGACGGAGGCGCTGTGCGACCGGTGGAAGCCGGGCGTGCGGCTGATCCCGATGACCGACGACCAGGTCGAGACGCACGTGGTGATCGACGATCCGGAGCACGGGCGGCGGGCCGTCCACTTCCAGGAGTGGTGGGTGCGGATGCGGGCGTCCGTCCCGGCGCTGTCGATCGCGGCGGTCGGCGCGGACGACGCCAAGCCCGCGCCGGGGGTGCTCGCGGCGATCGAGGCCGCCGACGCGGTGCTGTTCCCGCCGTCCAACCCGGTGGTGAGCGTCGGGACGATCCTGGCGGTGCCCGGGATCCGCGAGGCGGTCGCGCGCAAGACCGTGGTCGGCGTCTCGCCGATCATCGGCGGCGCGCCGGTGCGGGGCATGGCGGACGCGTGCCTGACCGCGATCGGCGTCGAGACGTCGGCGCGGGCGGTGGCCGAGCACTACGGTCCCGGGCTGCTGGACGGGTGGCTCGTGGACGGCGAGGACGGCGACGTGCGGGTGGAGGGCATCGAGGTGCGGTCCCGGCCGCTGCTGATGAGCGACCCGGAGGCAACGAAGGCGATCGCCCGCGCGGCCCTCGACCTCGCGCTGGAGCTGAAGCGGGCGGAGGGCACGGCGTGAGCGGCGCGGACGGCTCGGGCCTGCGGGTCTTCGGCGTCCCGGGCCTGCCCGAGGTCGCGGAGGGCGACGACATCGCCGCGCTCATCCCGCCCGGGACGGTGGAGGACGGCGACATCCTCGTGGTGACGTCGAAGATCGTGAGCAAGGCGGAGGGGCGGGTCCTGGTCGCCGACGACCGGGAGAAGGCCATCGACGCCGAGACGGTGCGGGTGGTGGCGCGCCGGACGCACGCGCGCGGCGAGACGCGGATCGTGGAGACGCGGCACGGGCTCGTCCTCGCCGCGGCCGGGGTGGACGCGTCCAACACCGCGCCGGGCACGGTGCTGCTGCTGCCCGAGGACCCCGACGCCTCGGCCCGCCGGATCCGCGCGGGGGTGCGCGAGCGCGCCGGGGCGGACGTCGCCGTGGTCGTGTCCGACACGCTGGGGCGGCCGTGGCGCAACGGGATGACCGACGCGGCGATCGGCGTCGCCGGGCTCGCGCCGCTGAACGACCTGCGCGGCCGCGACGACGCCTACGGCAACCGGCTCGACGCCACGATCACCGCGGTCGCCGACGAGGTCGCCGCCGCGGCGGAGCTGGTCAAGGGCAAGCTCGACGGGGTGCCGATCGCCGTCGTCCGGGGCCTGGCCGGGCTGGTCACGCCGGAGGACGGGCCGGGTGCGCGGGAGCTCGTCCGGCCGCCCGACGAGGACATGTTCCGGTACGGGTCGGCCGAGGTGCTGCACGCGCGGCGGACGATCCGCGAGTTCACCGCCGAGCCGGTCGACCCGGCGGCGGTGCGGCGGGCGGTCGCCGCGGCGATCACCGCGCCCGCGCCGCACCACACGACGCCGTGGCGGTTCGTGCTGCTGGAGTCGGCGGAGTCCCGCACGCGGCTGCTGGACGCGATGCGCGACGCCTGGGAGGCCGACCTCCGCCGCGACGGCTTCCCGGAGGAGTCGGTCGCGAAGCGGCTGCGGCGCGGCGACGTGCTGCGCCGCGCGCCGTACCTGGTCGTCCCGTGCCTGGTCATGGACGGGTCGCACGCCTACCCGGACGAGCGCCGGGCCGCCGCGGAGCGGGAGATGTTCGTGGTCGCCGCGGGGGCGGGCGTGGAGAACCTGCTGGTGGCGCTCGCGGTGGAGGGGCTCGGTTCCTGCTGGGTGTCGAGCACGATGTTCTGCCGCGACGTCGTCCGCGACGTCCTCGGCCTGCCGGACGAGTGGGACCCGATGGGCGCGGTCGGTGTCGGCCACGCGGCCGCCCCGCCGCGCGAGCGCCCGCCGCGCTCGCCGGACGCCTTCATCGAGGTCCGGTAGCGCCCGTCACGCCTTCCACGAGGACAGCGCCTCGGCGATCTCCTTTCGCGTCGGGAAGCGCAGGGAGCGCGGCGCCGTCTCGGCCAGGCCGTGCTGCCGGGCGTAGGCGGCGTCCAGCGTGCCGTCGGTCGCGCGGAAGCCCGCTCGTCCCAGGGCGTCGCGGGACGAGCGCGTGCCGAGCGCGTCGCGGAACGCCTCCGCCGCCTCCCGCTTGTGCTGGTCGCGGCTGGTCACGACGTAGGGGTAGTCGAGCGAGAGCGTGCCCTCGTCGGGCATGAGCACCGCGAGGGGGTTGGGCCGGTGCGCGCCGTTGTAGGCGACGACGGCCTGCTCGGTCGTCACGGCCAGCGGCCGGTCGAAGCGCTCGGCCCCGACGATGCCGGCCAGGACGCCCGACGCGCCGCCCGCACCGCCCTGCGCGGGCGAGGCGTCGCGGCGGAGCGCCCCGGCGACGTCGTCCGCCTTCTTCGCGTCGACCTGCCCGACGGCGATCATCGCGATCGTCCCGGTCATGCCGGCGGCGGGGTCGGCGGCGCGGCGGGCGAGGCCGATCCCGCCCGCCTTGCGGTCGAGGAGCAGTTTCCAGCTCGGCTTGACGTCCGCGTCGCGGAACTCGTCCTCCACGGGACGGGTCGTCGCGAGCACGACGGGCGAGGACGCCAGCGACGCTCCCGCGGCCGGGACGGACGTGTCGCCGGCGTCGCGGGCGACACCGAGCCAGAGCGACGACTCCGGCGCCCAGGCGTCCGCTCGCGCGCGCGTCGCCGGGTCGCGCACGTAGGCGGCGGGCGCGACGGCGGTCACCCGGGCGCGGACGCAGCGTCCGGCCACCCGGTGCTTCTCCACGTTGAAGCGGGACGCGGCGTCGCGCAGGGCGGGCGCGATCTCCGGCTGGGCCGCGACGGACAGCTCCAGCGTCGATCCGGCGCACGCCGACGGGCCCGAGAACAGGCCGAGCGCCCACGCGCCGCCGCCGAGCCCGGTCACCAGCAGCGCCCCGGCCGCCGCCCAGACGGCGGACCGCCGCACACCCACGTCCACGGGGGCAAGTAAAGCGGACCGGGACGGAACGGGCGACACGCCGCGGCCCGCCGTCCGGGAATAGATCTCCGGACGGTTCCGCTGCCCCTGGGGAGCGGATTTGGGCACCCCGGCGCGGCAGAAATTATGACGATTGGCATAGAGTGCCCGCATGGAGGCCACCGAGAACGCTCTCCGCAGGGCCCTGGCCCGCGCGCGCGACGGCAAGACACTGGACCGGTCCGAGGCCACGACACTGCTGCGGGCCCGCGGTGCGCAGCTCGACGATCTGCTCACCTACGCCGCCCGTACCCGGGACGCCGGCCTGGAGGCCGCGGGCCGTCCCGGCGTCATCACCTACAGCCGCAAGGTCTTCATCCCGCTGACCCGCCTGTGCCGCGACCGCTGCGGCTATTGCACGTTCGCGACCGTCCCGCACAAACTCGACGCGCCTTACCTGAGCCCCGACGAGGTACTCGACATCGCGCGGCAGGGCGCCGCGCTGGGCTGCAAGGAGGCGCTGTTCACGCTCGGGGACCGTCCCGAGGACCGCTGGAAGCCGGCCCGCGAGTGGCTCGACGCGCACGGCTACGACGACACGCTCTCGTACGTGCGCGCGATGGCGATCCGGGTGCTGGAGGAGACCGGGCTGCTGCCGCACCTCAACCCCGGCGTGCTGACCTGGCGCGACTTCCAGCGGCTCAAGCCGGTCGCGCCGTCGATGGGGATGATGCTGGAGACGACCGCGACGCGGCTGTTCAGCGAGCGGGGCGGCCCGCACTTCGGCTCCCCCGACAAGGACCCGGCCGTCCGGCTGCGGGTGCTGGAGGACGCGGGGCGCACGAACGTGCCGTTCACCACCGGGATCCTCATCGGCATCGGCGAGACCGTCGAGGAGCGCGCCGACGCGATCTTCGAGATCCGGCGGACGATGCGCGAGTACGGGGCGATCCAGGAGGTGATCGTCCAGAACTTCCGCGCCAAGCCGGACACGAAGATGCGCGACACCCCGGACGCCGAGCTGGCGGAGCTGGCCGCGACGATCGCGGTGGCGCGGCTCGTCCTCGGGCCGAAGGCGCGGATCCAGGCGCCGCCGAACCTCGTCGCGGACCAGTACGCGCTGATGCTGCGCGCGGGGATCGACGACTGGGGCGGCGTGTCCCCGCTGACGCCCGATCACGTCAACCCCGAGCGGCCGTGGCCGCAGATCGACGAGCTGGCGGAGCGGACGGCGGAGTCCGGGTTCGCGCTGCGCGAGCGGCTCACGATCTACCCCGAGTACGTCCGGCGCGGCGAGCCGTGGCTCGACCCGCGGCTGACCGGGCACGTCGCCGCCCTCGCCGACCCCGCGACGGGGCTGGCGCGCGAGGACGCCGTCCCCGAGGGGCGCCCGTGGCAGGAGCCGGACGGCGGCTTCGGCGCGTCGGGGCGCACCGACCTGCACACCGAGATCGACACGACGGGCCGCACGTCGGACCGGCGCGAGGACTTCGACGAGGTCTACGGCGACTGGGACGCGCTCAAGGCGCGGATGGCGACCGGCCCGGCGCGCATGGACCACGACGTCAAGGCGGCGCTGGCGAGCGCCGAGCGGAACCCCGCCGGGCTCTCGGACGCCGAGGCGCTGGCCCTGCTGCACGCCGACGGCCCGGAGCTGGACGCCCTCGCCGGGCTGGCCGACGGGCTGCGCCGCGACGCGGTCGGCGACGACGTGACCTACGTCGTCACGCGGAACATCAACTTCACGAACGTCTGCTACACCGGCTGCCGGTTCTGCGCGTTCGCGCAGCGCCGCACCGACGCGGACGCGTACACGCTGTCGCTCCGGCAGGTCGGCGACCGGGTGGACGAGGCGTGGGCGGCGGGCGCCACCGAGATCTGCATGCAGGGCGGCATCCATCCCGACCTGCCCGGCACCGCCTACTTCGACCTCGCCCGCGAGGTGAAGCGCCGCGCGCCGGACATCCACCTGCACTCCTACAGCCCGATGGAGGTCGTGAACGGCGCGTCCCGGACCGACCTGTCGATCCGGGAGTGGCTGGAGGCCGCGAAGGAGGCCGGGGTCGACTCGCTGCCGGGGACGGCCGCCGAGATCCTCGACGACGACGTCCGGTGGGTGCTGACCAAGGGCAAGCTGCCGACCGAGCAGTGGGTCGAGGTCGTCACCACCGCGCACGAGCTCGGCATCCCGACGACCTCGACGATGATGTACGGGCACGTGGACACCCCGGCGCACTGGGTGGCGCACATCCGGCTGCTGCGGTCCCTCCAGGAGCGGACGGGCGGCTTCAGCGAGTTCGTGCTGCTCCCGTTCGTCCACCACAACTCGCCGATCTACCTGGCGGGGCTGGCGCGGCCCGGGCCGACCGTCCGGGAGAACATCGCCGTGCACGCGCTCGCCCGGATCATGCTGCACGGGGCGATCCCGAACATCCAGACGTCCTGGGTGAAGCTGGGCGACGAGCTGTGCACGCGGGTCCTGCGCGGCGGCGTCAACGACCTCGGCGGGACGCTGATGGAGGAGACCATCAGCCGGATGGCGGGCTCGGAGAACGGCTCGTTCAAGCCGATCAGCGAGCTGGAGGCGATCGCGGCCCGCGCGGGCCGTCCGGCGCGGCAGCGCACGACCCTGTACGGCGAGGTGCCCGCGGAGCGCCTGGAGGCCGGGCGGCGCACCGACGGGATCGGCGACTTCGGCGCCCGCCGGGCGCTGCCCCTCACCCCGGCCTGATCGTCGGCCGCGCGCGGGCCGCGCGCCCCGTCACGGCGGGGCGGGCGGCTCGCCGAGGCCGTCCGGCACCGGCCGGGACGGGGCGCCGCGAATCAGGCTCGGGCGGCGGTCCACGAGGTCGTCGGCGGAGCACCGCACGGCGTCGAGGACGGCGCGGACCGATGGGCGCACATCCGCGCCGACGCGCGTCCACAGGACCATCCGGCGGTCCACCCGCGCGTCGGCGACGTCGCGGACGACGATGCCCTCCTCCAGCTCGGCCAGGGCCAGGTCCGGGATGAGGCACGCCGCGCCGCCCCGCGCGACCATCGCGAGGATGACCAGCAGGTCGTTCGAGCGGTACCGGACGTCGGGACGGTAGCCGCCCAGCCCGACGCAGGTGCGTTCCAGCAGGTCGGCGTGGTTCGTGCCGACGTGGCCGGTCACCCAGGGGGCGCCGGCGAGGTCGGCCATCCGGACCGGGCCGCCGCTCCGCGCGAGCGGGTGCGCCTCCGGCAGCGCGATCCGCATCGGCTCGGTGATCAGCACCTCGGACGTGAGCTCGGGCCGGCGCGGGCGCGGCAGGTGCGAGTACTCGTCGGTGATCACGACGTCGATCTCCCGCAGCACGAGCGCCTGGAGGACGCGGACGAACTCCTCGTCCAGCACGTCCACGACGAGGTCCGGGTAGTCGGCGGCGAGCCGCGGCAGCGCGGGCGCGAGGACGTGCAGGAGCGCGGTCTGGAACCCGACGACGCGGACCGTGCCCGCGACGCGGCCGCTCGCGGCGAGCGCGGCCTCCTCCGCGCGCTGCGCCCCGGCGAGCAGGGTCTCGGCGTGCCCGGCGAGCACCTCGCCCGCCTCCGTGAGCCGCAGCCGCCGCCCGGCGCGCTCGACGAGCGGGACGCCCACCTCCCGCTGCAACTGGGCGAGCTGCTGCGAGACGGCGGAGGGGCTGTAGCCGAGCGCCTCGGCGACCGCCCCGACGGTGCCGCGCAGCTTGAGCTCGCGGAGCACCCGCAGCCTGCCGAGATCCAACATAGTGAAGAGATCCTTACACATTCCCTGCAGAAACAGTCGCTGGACCTGAAGGATGCGCGGAGTCAGACTGGAGGTGCGACGGAGAGCGGTACCACGGCGGAGACCCCGCCGGACCGCCTCCACCGCCCCGCGCGGGAACGTCCCGGGTCCGTTCGGACCCACCGCATCCGCACCGGCGCGCCCGGTGCCACGCAAAGGACCGACCCATGTTGATCATGCTTGCCCTGCTCGTCGCCCTCGCCGTCCTCGCCCCCGTCCTCGGCTCCGACAGCCGCGACGGCCTCGACTGGGCCCCGGACAACTTCTGGATGCGCCGCCGGCGCTCCGGCACACCCCGGTCTAGAAGGAGCGATAGTCCCGGACGGCCAGGCGGGGGCCGCGGCGCGGCGGACGGGCACCGGACGATTCCAGCAGCCGGATGACGCGGTGCCGGTGCCCGGCGTACGGCTCCAGCAGCTCCAGCATCCCGTCGTCGTCGACCTTCCGGCCGATGAGCGCCCAGCCCACGATCCCGGGCAGGTGGTAGTCGCCGACGGAGACGGCGTCGGCGTCGCCGGCCGCGCGCTGCCGGACCTCGGCGGCCGTCCAGACCCCGATGCCCGGCAGCGACCGCAGCCGCCGCTCGGACGGGTCCTCCTCCAGCCGCCCGGCCGCCCGGGCCGCGCCGATGATGGTGCGGGCCCGGACGGCCTCCAGGCCCGACCGGTGCCACTCCCACGACGGGATCCGGATCCACACCGCCGGCGGGGGCGGCACCCGCATCTCCGGGGCGCCCGGGGCGGGCTCGCCGAACCGGCGCAGCAGGTAGCCCCAGGCGCGCCACGCCTCCTCGCTGAGGACCTTCTGCTCCATCACCGCGGGCACCAGCGCCTCGAAGACGCGGTTCGTCCGCCCGATCCGCAGGCCCGGCCGGCGCCGCACCTGCTCCCGGACGATGTCGTGCCGCGCCTCGAACCCCTCCGGGGCGTCTCCCGCCCCCAGCAGGTCGGGGACCCCGTCGAGGAGCCACTCGGCGCCCGGCCCCCAGGCATGGGCGTCGACGGCGCCCGCGGCGGCCCGTAGCCGGATCGTCCCGGGGCCGCAGGGGGTGTGGGACGTCCGCCAGATCGCGCCGTCCCGGTCGATCCGGAAGGCGGGGTCGTGCGGCCCGCGCCGGTGCGGGACGAGGACGTCCCGCAGGCTCAGCGGCCACGGCGGACGCCATTCGCGGCGCAGCACCGGAGCGTGCCCGGGGAGCCGCCCAGCGGTCGGCTCCCCGGGTCGTATTTCAGGACTCCGGCCCACGGCACTCGCCTGGCGGCTCATGCCGTGACCGTATCGGGGCGAACGCGGCATCGGCGGAGAGAACTTAGGCATCGGTGGAGAAGCGGACGGCCGTCGCGGGTAGTTCGATGCCCGGCCATACGCGCAGGCCGTCGCGGAGTTCGTTGCCCGGGCCGACCACGGCGGCGTCGCCCAGGATGACCCCGTCCAGGATCGCTCCGGGGCCGACGCGCGCGCCCCGGCTCAGCACCGAGTCGCGGACCGTGGCGCCCTCGGCGACGAACGCCTCGTCCAGCAGGACGCTGCCGAGGACGGTGGCGCCCGCCTCCACGACCGCGTTGCGGCCCACCGTCGTGCCGCCGCGCACCACCGCGCCGGGCGACACGTTCGCGCCGGGGAGGGTCAGCCGCTCGCCCGGGTCGCCGGGCATCGCCGGGGACGCCAGCTTCCCGAGCACCAGGTCGCAGGAGCCCCGGACGAACGCCTCCGGCGTCCCGACGTCCAGCCAGTAGCCCGCCTCGACGTACCCCATGACGACCGCGCCGGACGCGATCAGCGAGGGGAACGTCTCGCGCTCGACGGAGACGACCTCGTCCTCGGGGATCGTGTCGATCGCCGACCGGCGGAACACGTAGCAGCCCGCGTTGATCTGGTTCGTCACCGGATGCGACGTCTTCTCCAGGAACGCGGTGACCCGCCCGTCCTCGCCGGTCGGGACGCAGCCGAAGCGCGACGGGTCGTCGGCGACGGTCAGGTGCAGCGTCACCTCCGCGGCGGCCTTCTCGTGCAGCTCCACCTGCGCCTGGACGTCGTGGCCCGACAGGATGTCGCCGTTGAGGATCAGGACCGGGTCGTCAGCCCCGCAGGTCAGCGCACGGGAGGCGTTGCGGATCGCGCCGCCGGTGCCGAGCGGCTCGTCCTCGCTGACGTAGACGAGGTCCACCCCGTACGCGCGGTCGCCGAACGCGGCCTCGAACATCTCCGCCCGGTAGGACGTGGCGAAGACGATGCGGTCGACGCCCGCCGCGCGGGCGCGGGCGAGCTGGTGGGCGAGGAACGCGACGCCCGCCGTGGGGAGCAGCGGCTTCGGCGTGGAGATCGTCAACGGGCGGAGGCGGGTGCCCTGCCCTCCGACCAGCAGAATCGCTTCCACGGGGTTCCTTCCGTCGCCGGGTCTCCTCCGGACCGTCCGCGACAGACCTTAGTGGGTGCGCGATCCCCGGGAGCCCTCGCGCTGCTCGACCGCGCGCTGGTAGGACGCCATGTGCGCCTCGGCCGACGCCGTCCAGCTGAACTCCTGGGAGCGGGCGTGCGCGGCCTCGGCGAGCTTCGCGCGGCCCTCCGGGTCGAGGATGAGCGAGGTCAGCGCGGCGCCGATCGCGGCGGGGTGAGGCTCGGTGTAGGCGACGGCCTCGCCGCCGACCTCCGGCAGCGACCCGCGCCGCGTGGTGAGCACCGGGGCGCCGCACGCCATCGCCTCCAGGACGGGCAGCCCGAACCCCTCGCCGCGGCTCGGCAGCGCCACCACCAGCGCGCCGCCGAAGAAGCCGGGCAGCGACGGCCACGGCAGGTAACCGGGGCGCAGCACCCGCAGGTGCATCGGCACCGTCGCGAGCGCGGCGTCGACCTCGTCGTCCCAGCCGCCGCCCCCCGCGAGGACGAGCGCCGGAGGGTCGGGCAGGTCGGCGCAGGCGCGGACCCAGCCGCGGATCAGGTTCGGGACGTTCTTGCGGGGCTCCAGGGCCCCGAGGTAGGCGACGTAGGGGTGGCCGTGCAGGCCCAGCCGGTCCGACACCCGCCGGATCTCGATCTCGTCCGGGCGGTGGAACACGGTGTGGTCGACGCCGTGGTAGGCGACGTCGATGTGCGTGGGGTCGGCGCCGAGCATCCGGACGAGGTCGTCCCGCGTCGCCCGGGACGGCACGATCACGCGGCTCGCCCGCCGCACCGCCGTCCGCGTCGCCGACTTGACGTAGCTGGTCCGGACGGGGTCGTGCACCTCGGGCTCGGCGAACAGCGCCACGTCGTGGATCGTGACGACCGCCGGGAGGCTGCAACTGACCGGCATCGCGTACGTCGGCAGGTGGATGACGTCGGCCTCGACGCTCTCGGCGACGTACGGCAGGCTGGACTGCTCCCAGGCCAGCCGGGTCGCGCGGTGCGCCAGCGCGGCCGGGCCCGCGACGATCCGCGCGCCGGGCGCGAGCGCGCCGTACCGCTGCTCGTCGACGCGCTGGCAGGCGACGGCGAGGTCGGCGCCGAGCGCGTGCAGGGCCGTCAGCAGGCCGTCGACGTACCGCCCGAGCCCGCCGCGGTCGGCGGGCACGGCGGTGGCGTCGAGCAGGATCCGAGGCGCCACGGTCCACTCCCCCATCCCGGCCCGGCCTGGCGACGCGCGGCCGTAGTGGCGTAGATCACTCTTTACGCTTCGAGCCTACGCCCGTCGGCCGCCGATCCGTGCGACCTCCGCGCGTCTTCTCGGTTCCGCACCGGAGACACCCCGGTGGCCGTCAGCGCTTGCGGGCGCGCACCAGGACGATGCTGCCGCGCTCGTTCGGCGCGGAGCGGTCGGCGAGCGCGACCAGCGGCGTCAGCGGGGCGGCCGCGTTGAAGCCGACCTTGCCGCCGTAGGTCGAGAGCGACAGGTAGAGGCGCTCGGTGGCCGCCGTCCGGAACTGGTAGGAGTGCTCGACCAGGTCGAGGCCGCGCTCGTCCATCAGCTTGGCGAGGCTGTCGTGGGTGTAGGTGTGCTGCACGTGGTACTTGGCCTTGTGCGCGTCGCGCAGCTTCGGCCAGGCGTCGGCGCGGCTGAGCACGTCGGCGGACATGAAGATCTCGCCGCCGGGCTTCAGCACGCGCGCCATCTCGTCCAGCGACCTGCCGCCGTCGTCGAAGTGCTCGATCGCGCACACCGACAGGATCGCGTCGAACGACCCGTCGCCGAACGGCAGCCGGAGCGCGTCGCACTCGATCAGGGCGGGCGCGTGGGCGAGCGTCCGGCCGTACACCATCTTGCCGCGGGCGAGGTCGATCGACACCGCCTCGGCGCCGCGCCGGCGCGCCCGCCCGGCCCAGTACCCGTCGCCGCCCGCGACGTCCAGGACCCGCTTGCCGCGGAGGTCCCGGCCCATCCAGTCCAGCAGGGTCCCCGCCTCGCGGTACCTGCACACGTGCACCTGGTGCCCGACGAAGGCGACCACATCCGAGAGTCTCATCGCCCCCAACTGTATTGCGCCCGGCGGGACCGCGAGCGCGAAGCCGCGCGGCGATCGCCGGTCGCCTACCCTTGGGCGCGTGAAGATGAAGGCCGTCGCCGTGCGGATCCTGCGCGTCCTGCTGGTGCTGCTCGCGCTGGCGTTCTGCGCCTACAGCGTGGCCTCCCAGTGGGACGAGACGACCCGGGCGTTCCGGGAGATGTCCTGGCCCACGCTGGCCGGGTCCCTCGCCGCGGGCCTCGCCGGGCTGTTCGTGTGGATGCTCGGCTGGCGGACCTTCCTCTCCGGGCTCGGCTCGCCGCTGCCGCTGCGGGCCGCGTTCCGCATCTCGTCGATCTCCCAGCTCGGCAAGTACGTGCCGGGCAAGGTGTGGGCGCTCGTCACCCAGATCGAGATGGCCCGCGAGCACAAGGTGCCGGCCGAGCGCAGCTTCGGCTCGACGCTGCTGGCCGTCGCGACGTCCACCGCCTGCGGGCTCGCGGTCGCCTCGGTGACGCTGCCGCTGACGTCCGCCGCGGCCCGCGAGAAGTACTGGTGGCTGTTCCTGCTCGCGCCCGTGATGCTCGCCGCGCTGCACCCGAGGATCGTCACCTGGTGCCTGGACACGCTGCTGCGGCTCGTCCGGCGGCCGCCGCTGGAGCATCCGGCCGGGCTCGGCGTGACGCTCCGCGCGATCGGCTGGACGGTCCTCGGCTGGGCACTGTTCGGCGTCCACACCTGGCTGCTGTGCCTGGCCGTGGACGGCGACGGCGCGGGCCTGCCCTTCCTCGCCACTGGCGCCTACGCGCTCGCGTTCGTCGCGGGCTTCCTCGTCTTCATCGCGCCGGGCGGCATCGGGGCGCGCGAAGCCGCGCTGACCGTGGTCCTCACGCCGGTGCTGCCCGCGGGCGCGCCGGTCGTCGTCGCGATCGCCTCCCGGGTGCTGCTGACCGCCGCCGACTTGCTCAACGCGGGCGCCGCGCTGCTGCTCGGACGGGGCGCGCGGCCCGCTGAAGCCGGGGCGGGCACGACCGGAGACGGAGCGGGCCTGAACGGCGCGGACGTGGACGGGGCGGCCGGGAATGAACCGGCCGCCGCCGAGCTTGTGAGGGGTACGCAGCCGACGAAGGAGCGACCGTGACGTCTCCCATCACCGTGACCGACGCGACGTTCAACGAGGAGGTCCTCAAGAGCGACACTCCGGTTCTCGTCGACTTCTGGGCCGACTGGTGCGGTCCGTGCCGGATGATCGCGCCCGTCCTGGAGCAGATCGCCGCCGAGCAGGACGGCAAGATCAAGATCGCGAAGCTGGACTACGACGCGAATCCGAAGACGCCGCAGGAGTACGGCGTGATGGGGCTGCCGACGCTGCTGCTCTACAAGGGCGGCGAGGTCGTCGAGCAGATCGTCGGCGCCAAGCCGAAGCGCGCCCTGCTCAAGGTCATCGAGCCGCACCTCTGACCGCCGCGCCCTTTACTGGCAGGGTCGTGAGCGCCTCCAGGTAGGCGTCCCAGACCGGCCCGTGGTCGACCGGGCGGACGCCGGAGCGCAACCGCTCCGGCTCCCCCGGCGCGTAGAACCGCTTCAGCGCGTCCGTGAGCGCCCCGACGTCGTCCGGGGCGCAGACGATGCCGTCCTCGCCGTCCCGGACTTGGTCGCCGAACCCGCCCACGTCGGTGGCGATCACCGGGACGCCGTGCTCGTAGGCCATCCACACGTTCTGCGACGCGGTGGCCGACCGGTACGGCAGGACGAGCGCGTCGGCGGCGGCGAACAGGCCGGGCACGTCCGACGCGGGCACGTAGCCGGGACGGAGTGCGACCCGCCCGTCCAGGCCCAGCTTCTCGATCAGCGCCCGGGTCTCGTCCAGGCCGCCCCAGAACTCGCCCGCCACCGTCAGCGACACGTCGCCGGGGCCCGCGGCGAGCGCGCGGAGCAGCACGTCCAGCCCCTTGTACGGGCGGACGATCCCGAAGAACAGCAGGTTGCGGCGCACTTTCCCGTCGTCCTGCGCGGCCGCGGCGGGTGTCGGCAGGTGCGCGGGCATCTCCGCCACGCGGACGGGCCGCCCGGTGAGCTCCCGCGCCAGATCGGCCTGCGCCTCCGAATGGACCAGGACACCGTTCACACGCCGGAGCAGCCGCCTCATCAGCGGGGCGTCATAGGGCTTCCGCTCGTGCGGCAGGACGTTGTGGCACAGCGCCACGACCGGCGTCCCGCGTCCCAGGCCCGCGAGGATCCCCAGGTAGGACGGGACCTGCACCGGGGTCAGCACCGCCAGGACGACCAGGTCGTACCCGCGCAGGGAGCGGCCGGTGCGCCACCAGCCGTCCGGCCGCCGCCAGTCGAGCCGGCGCCGCGTCCCGGGGAACGGCTCGCCCTCCGGCTCGGAGATCGTCTGCTGCCCGGGGTAGAGGAAACCCGGGTACTGGGCGCGCCACGACTCGATGACGGGCTCGTGGCCCGCGGCGGCGAGCCGGTGCGCCAGCTCGGTGGTGTGGTGCGCGCCGCCCCCCTTGTAGGGGAACGCGGGCCCGACGATCGCGATCCGCATCCCGCGCCTCGCGCTAGACGTCGCCGCGCGAGCGGACGATGAGGTCGGCCAGCAGCGCCAGCGACGCGATGATCAACCCCGTCACGAAGATCATGATGGTGTTGTTGGCGAAGTAGCCGAAGTGGACGACCATGTCGAACACGCCCTTGAGCAGCCCGATCACGATCAGCCACAGCGCCGGCGGCATGAGCACCTTGAGCGGGTTGAAGTACATCACCATCCGCAGCACCTGGAGGATGTACCGGTAGGCGTCCTTGGTGAAGTGGAACTTCGACTTCCCGGCCCGCTTCGCGTAGTCGATCGGCACGTAGCGCACCGGGTGCTGGTTCGACAGGAACGCGATCGTGATCGTCGTCACGCAGGAGAAGCCGGGGGGCAGCAGCCGCAGGTAGGGCAGCGACACCTCGCGGCGGAACGCCCGCAGCCCCGAGTTCAGGTCCGGGATCTTCGTGTTGGTGAGCCGCTCGGCGACCTTGCGGATGAACCACTTGGCGGGGACGCGCAGCGCCTTGTGCGTGCCCTCCTCCGTGGTGCGCGCCCCGACGACCTGGTCAATGGACGGGTCGGTGTCGAGGGCGTCCACCAGCTCGGGGATCCGCTCGTTCGGGTAGGACATGTCGGCGTCGGTCCACACGACGATGTCGCCCCGGGCCTGCTGGGACCCGATGCGCCGGACCGTGCCCGACCCGCTGTTGTGCTGGAACGCCATGATCCGCATGTTCGGGAAGCGGGGCGCCGCCTCCTCCAGCCGCGCGAGGGTCTCGTCGGTCGAGCGGTCGTCCACGGCGAGGAGCTCGTAGGTCTTGCCGCTGGCGTCCATCGCCGCGCAGATCCGCTCGACCTCGGCGATGACGTGGTCCTGCTCGTTGTAGCAGGGCAGCACGATCGTGACGTGGACGGGCCCGGGGACCTGCTGGGCGACGGGTTCGGCCGCCGGCTCGGGCACCCGGCCCGCGGGCGACTCGACGACGGGTTCGGGGGCCGGCGGCTCGGCCGTCCGTACCGCCGCCTGCACGGCGGGCTCGGACGCGGGCGCGGCGGGCTGGGGTGCTGACGTGGCAGGCTGGGTACTCACGCAGGGCGAGAATACTCGCACCCGCGCGCCCGGGCGGCCTTACGGCCGCGACGCGGGCGCCCGTACGGGCTGGTCACCACGGCTTCACGACCAGGCCATCCGGGCTTCACCGCAGGAACACCCTCACCCCCGGCGGTTCAGGGGCGGGGCGGCTCGGCGATCCACACGTCGACGCTGAGCCCCCAGGTGCCGCCGGGCGGCTCGTCCAGCGTGCGCCCGTCCTGCCGGGTCCGCAGCCGCACGACCTGCGACGCCGGTCCGTACGGCGCGACCTGGGCGCGCTCCGCACCCATGATCACCGGACGGCGGCCCGCCGCGTAGATCTCGCCGGCCAGCCGCCGCACGTCCGCGGGCCGCGCGGTCGCCGTCGTCCGCGCCGCGGGCAGCCCGCACATGCCGCGGACGACCTGGAGGAACCGGTCCGCGGTGGCGCGCTCGATCACCACGACCGAGCGACCCGGCCCGAGCTCGTCGCACAGGCCCCGCACGGCGGCCACCTCGTGCTGGTCCGTCCGCGCCACCATGTACGGGCCCGACGACAGGACGATCGGCACGCCCAGGACCGCGACGCCGGCGACCGCGACCGTCCGGACGACCCGCGGCCCGTATCCGAGCCGCCGGATCCGCCGCGTCGCCCAGGCCGCCGCGAACATCGTGAACAGCAGCAGTCCCGGGATGATGAGCCCGATCAGGCGGCGGGACGCCCAGGGGTGGTCGGGCGTGATGCCGGGCCGCAGCAGCACCTGGACGGTCGTCCAGACGATCACCGCGTAGGGCAGGAGCCACTCCGGCGACCGGCCGCGCAGCAGCCGCCGGACGAGCAGCGCCGCGCCGAACGTCGCGAGCAGCAGCGCGGGCACCCCGATGTACCAGCCGACCCAGTGCAGCGACAGCTCCGAGTACTGCCGGGTGCCGTCCAGCGGCATGTGGTCGATCCGCTGGACCTGCTCGATGAAGTGCGCGTTCAGCGCGTCGTCGGGATTGTCCGGGACGCGGCGGACGGTCTGGAACAGCGGGCGCAGCGCGAACGCCGCCATCACGAGGACGGTGAGGACGGCGGCGGCCCCGGGCAGGCGTCCCCGCGCGACGGCCGCCGCGGCGCCGCGCAGCCGGGAGCCCGTCGGCCCGAACCGCAGCAGCACGACCAGGACCGCGGTCGCCGCCACGATCGCGACACTGAGCAGCAGCAGCGGGCGGAGCGAATCGCGCAGGTAGTCCAGGTAGGGGCGGGACAGCATGAAGCCCTCGACCAGCCCGGCGCCCGCCCCGAGCGCGAGCCCGGCGGCCAGCGGCCACCCCGCCCGGCGGCGGCGCGCGATCAGCAGCCCCGCGAACGCCACCACGGGCAGGACGTCGCGGAGCCCGTCGATGCGGCAGAGCACGATCAGCCCGAGCGCCGCCCCGGCCAGGAACGCCTTCCCCCGCACCGGCCCTGATCCTTCCGCGGCCTTCGCGCGGACGTCGTGCAGCAGGCTCAGCCCGCCGAGCAGCAGGACGAGCGCGGGCAGCTCGCTGAAGGTCGAGCGCGACACCCACAGCATGGGCAGCGTCAACGCCAGCAGCAGCGCGCCCGCGGGCGCCCACCGCGGCCCGACCAGCCGGGCCACCAGCCCGGCGAACGCGAGGACGGCGCAGGCGCCGAGGAGGGGCGCCATGAGCAGCATCCCGTGCGTCCCGCCGAGCCAGCCGCCGAGGGCGAGGACCAGCGGGAGCCCCGCCATGAACTGCGGGACGATCGACCCGCCGTCCTCGTAGAAGGCGGGGCTCGCGTACGCGAGGGCCTTGTCGTCCCCGCCGAACGCCCACCGCGACTCCGGGATCGGCAGCGAGCCGTGGTCGGTCAGCCACGTCGCGAACTGCACGTACGAGGCCGGGTCGCGGCGCACGATGATCTGCTCCGAGACCATGACCGCCTGGAGCGCGAGGAACGCGGCGGCCACGGCGAGGACCGCGCCGGTCGTCCACCAGGGCACCGCGCCCGGGCCCCCGGCGCCGCGGAGGCCCCGCCACAGCGCGAGCCCGGCGACCGGGAGGAAGAGCACGATCGCGGGGCCCGGCCGGAACACCCCGGCGAGCAGCAGCGGGAGCGCGACCGCCAGCCACGCCACGAGGAGCAGCGCCGGGGCCACGGTGATCCGGGCGAGCAGCCGGCCGGCGGTCGTGCTCGGGGCGTGGGCGTTCAACGGAGCGGACATCGGAGCGGAGCGTAGCGGTCCCGGCCTGCCGGTGACTCACGGCAGGCCGCCGGGGATCTACGCTCGCTCCATGACCACACGCGCCCACGACGAGACCGGTCCGGCCGGGCTGCTCCGGCGGCGGCTGGCGGACGACCCGTCCCGCCCCCTCGTCACCTACTACGACGACGCGGCCGGCGAGCGGGTGGAGCTGTCGGCGCGGACGTTCGACAACTGGGTGGCCAAGACGGCGAACTTCCTGGTGGACGGCCTGGGCGCCGAGCCGGGCACCCGGGTGGTGCTGGCGGCGCCGCCGCACTGGCAGAGCGCGGTGTGGCTGATGGCCTGCTGGTCGGCCGGGCTGGTCGCCGAGCCGGTCGACCCGGACGCGGTCCGCGCCCGCGGCGGCCTGGAGGCGGGCGAACCGTCCGGCCCGTCCGCGCCGTACATCCTGGCGGCGGCCGAGGAGGTGCTGGACCTGGTGGCGGCGGACGCGGGCGCGGAGGAGATCGTCGGGCTGTCGCTGCACGCGCTGGGCGGCCCCCTGGCGCACTGCCCGCCCGGCGTGATCGACTACGCGGTGGAGGTCCGCGGTCACGGGGACCGCTTCGTCGCGGGCCCGGAGGCGGCTCCGGACGCCCCCGCGCTCACTGTGACAAAGACCACATTGACCGGAGCGTCCCTGGTGGAGGAGGCGCGCGCCACCGCCGCGAAATGGGGTCTGGACGCGCGCGACCGCGTGCTGGTTGACATGTCCTTCGCCACACTCGACGGCCTTCTGGCGAGCCTCCTTGCACCACTAGCCTCAGGAGCTTCCGTCATAATTCAACGAAACTTCGACAAAGCCGCCCTAGACCGACGAGTCACCGTGGAACATGTGACAGCGGTGGCGGGCCTGCCCGGCTGGATCGACGAATCCGGGTCCCTCCACCGTCTCGTCTGACCTACGCTTCCCTTGCCTCGCCCTGACCCGCGACCGTCACCCGACCCCCTGAAAGCGGGCCGCACCCCCGGACCTCGGAGCCGATGAACAGCAACCCGATGTACATGGAGTACGTCGACGACGCCGACCCGCACCCGGCGCCGCCTCGACGTGGATGGCGCATCCTCGGCTGGGTGTGCATCGGCCTGTCCGCTGTCATGGTGGTGGGATCGCTCACCGCCTACGGCCTCTACCGCAAGGCGTTCGGGAACATCGCCCACGAGGACGTCAACGCCCAGCTCGGCCCCAACCGGCCCAAGAAGCTGAACAGCGCGATGAACATCCTCCTCCTCGGGTCCGACACCCGCGCGGGCTCCAACGCCAAGTACGGCCGCAGCATGAAGAACGAGCCGCCGCGCTCGGACACGATGATCCTGCTGCACCTGTCCCCCGGCGGCGGGCAGGCGATGGGCATCAGCTTCCCCCGCGACCTGATGGTCGCGATGCCGTCCTGCAAGACCAAGACCGGCGGCAGCACCCCGGCCTCCTCCCGGGCGCAGATCAACTCGGCGTTCACCAACGGCGGCGCCGCCTGCGTGATGAAGACGATCGAGAGCATCTCCAGCATCCGCATCGACCACTTCATGCAGGTCGACTTCAACGGCTTCAAGGCCATCACCAACGCCGTCGGCGGCGTCCCGGTGTGCCTGCCGAAGGACGTGGACGACAAGCAGTCCAAGCTCAAGCTCAGCCGCGGCAAGCACGTGATCAAGGGCGAGACCGCGCTCGCCTACGTGCGCAACCGGCACGGCCTCGGCGACGGCTCCGACACCGACCGCATCAAGCGGCAGCAGAAGTTCATGGGCGCCCTCGCCAACAAGGCGATGAGCGCGGGCGTGCTCAGCAACCCGGCGAAGCTGCTCCAGCTGATGAACGCCACGACCAAGTCGCTGACCACCGACAAGGAACTGACGCCGCAGGTCATGATGAAGATCGCCCAGGGCATGCAGGGCATGACCTCGGGCAAGCTCCGCTTCGTCACCGTGCCGTCCGGCCCCGACCCGATCGACCCGAACCGCGTGGCGCTCACCTCCGCCGCGCAGCCGTTCTTCGCCTCGATCCGCAACGACAAGACGGTCCCGTCCGAGCCCAAGGCGGGCGGCCCCAAGATCCCGCCGAGCCAGATCCGCGTGCGGGTCTACAACGGCAGCGGCATCTCCGGCAAGGCGCAGCGCGTCGCCGAGGACCTGGAGTCCCAGGGCTTCCAGGTCTCGGTCGGCGGCAACGCCTCCGCCACCCGGGTCAGCCGGGTCATGTACGGCTCCGGCGCCGTCCAGCAGGCCCAGTCGCTGAGCGCGCTGATCCCGACCAAGCCGCAGCCCGCCGCCCGCACCAGCGGCGGCTCGCCCGGCGTCGTCGACCTCGTCGTCGGCAACGACTGGACGACCCTGAAGAGCGCCAAGGGGGGAATCCCCAAGCAGGCCGGCGAGATCAAGGCCAACGACGACATCTGCAAGGGGGTCTGAGCCGCGCGGCCATGACGTACACCACCAGCGCGCCCGCCGAGGGCCAGGCCCCCGCCGACCCTCCTGCCGGGACGCCCGCCGGAACCCCTGCCGAGACCTCCGCCGAGGCGCCCGCCGGGACCTCCGCCGAGGCGTCCGCGGGGACCTCCGCCGAGGCGCCGGCGGAGGCGCCGGCTGAGGCGCCCGCGCCGCGCAAACAGCGCGACCCGTTCTTCGACAACGCCAAGTACTTCGCGATCCTGCTGGTCGTCGCCGGGCACTCGCTCGCCAACCTGCAGAACGTCCCGCTGGCCAAGGGCCTGTACATCTTCATCTACATGTTCCACATGCCGCTGTTCATCGTGATCACCGGCTACCTCTCGCGGAACTGGACGTTCTCCGGCGGCAAGGCCCGCAAGCTCATCACCAACGTCGGCGTCCCGTACGTCGTGTTCGAGTTCGCCTACTCCGTCTACGACTGGCTGGCCGGGCGCCACGAGCTGGAGATCAGCCTCTTCAACCCGTACTACCTCACCTGGTTCCTCTGCGCGCTGTTCTTCTGGCGGCTGTCCACCCCGGTCTGGCAGCAGATCCGGTGGCCGCTGGCCGTGGCGCTGCTGCTGTCGCTGCTGTCGTACATGAGCAACCTCGGCAGCACCTTCGACATCCACCGGGTGATCGGGCTGCTGCCGTTCTACGTCCTCGGGCTGAACCTGAAGCCCGAGCACTTCGCGCTGCTCAAGCGCCCGATCGCGCGGCCGATCGGCTGGTGCGTGCTCGCCGCCGGGCTCGGCTGCTCCTTCCTCGTCATGAACCACATGTCGCGGAGCTGGATCTTCTGGAAGCACGCGCACTACCAGCTGCACGTCGGCAACTTCAACGGCACCGTGATGCGGCTCGGCATGTTCGTCTGCTCGACGATCCTCGTCGCCGCGTTCCTGAGCGTCATCCCGCGCGGCCGGTACTGGTTCACCGGGCTCGGCGCGTACACCCTGTACGCCTACCTGCTGCACGGCTTCGTCACCCGGCTGCTGAACTTCACCGGCTGGTGGGGCGCGGACTGGATGCACACCCCCTGGGGCGTGTGCGCCGTCGTCAGCGGCGCTCTGGTGGCCGGCACCTTCCTGTGCTCGAAGCCGGTCGTCAAGACGATGAGCTGGGCGCTTGAGCCGAAGATGACGTGGGTCTTCACGCCGCTGCGCCGTCCGGCGGCCCGCCGCTAGGGGCCCCGCAGGGCGCCCGCCGCGCGCCCGCCGCACACCCGTCCGTGATCATCCGGATCGCGGAAGTCTCGTCCATCTGGCCACGGCGCTCGCGTCCGGCGACTAGAGTCGCGTTGCCTCCACGTGAACGATCGTCACGTACCAAGTGAATCCCTCGGAGACATGACGGAAACCCTCCCCCAGTCGCGTCCCCCCTCGCCCGGTCCGCAGACCGGCGAGGCGGCAGCGGGAACGGCCCCGCCGGCCCCGCGGCAGCGGGACGCCTACTTCGACAACGTCAAGTTCTTCACGGCGGTGCTCGTCGTCGTGGGGCACGTCTGGGCCGAGTTCGGCGACAGCCACGCCGTGCACGCGGCGTACATGGTGCTGTACGGCTTCCACATGCCGGTCTTCGTGTTCGTCTCCGGGTACTTCTCGCGCGGCTTCCTCCGCTCGACCGACAAGTTCCGGAGCATCTTCCCCACGCTGATCGTGCCGTACGTCATTTTCATCGTGCTGTACCGGATGCAGCTCGTGCTCATCAATGACGTCGATTTCCGGCTTGAGGAGCTTTTCCGGCCGCATTTCCTGATGTGGTTCCTGGTCGCGATGGTCTTCTGGCGGCTGAGCGTCCCGCTGTGGGGGCACCTCCGGCACCCGTTCGCGGTGTCGCTGGCCCTCGCTCTCGTCGGCGGGACGTGGGCCTTCACCGCCGACTCGACCCTCAGCCGGACGGCGGGGCTGCTGCCGTTCTTCGTCCTCGGGCTGACGATCGAGCCGCGGCACGTCCAGGTGCTGCGCCGCTCCTGGGCGCGCTGGGCGGGGATCGCCCTGCTGCTCGCCGCGCTGCCGGTCGCCTACGTCTGGGAGCGCGGCACGGTCGTCCCGAAGATCAACAAAGGTTTCGTCTGGTGGACGATGGGCTACGAGGAGATGGGCTACTCCGCGCTGACGGGCATGGCCGGGCGGGTCCTCGCCGTCGGGTTCGCGCTCGTCCTCGGCGCGGCCTTCCTCGCCGCGGTCCCGCGCGGGCAGGCGTGGTACACCCGGATGGGAACGCGGACGATGTACGTGTACCTGCTGCACGGCCTGATCGTGAAGACGCTCGACTACACCGGCGTGCTGGGCGAGCCGGCCCTGCACAACCCGGCCGGGATCGTCGCGGTGACCCTCGCCGCGGTCGCGCTGGGCGTGCTGCTGGCGACCGCGCCCGTGCAGCGCGCCACGCACTGGGCGGTCGAGCCGAAGGCGCGGTGGCTGCTCAAGCCGGCGCACGGCAGAACCTGAGCTCAACCTACGATGTGCGGGTATCATCCAGTTTTCACCGAGTAGTTGATTGGCCTTCGTGTGAGCAGTGGTAACGACGTCTCGCTGAGCATCATCGTGCCCGTGCACAAAGTGCAGGGCTACATCAGGCAGTGCCTCGACTCCCTCCTCGATCCCGACCTCCCGAACCTGGAGGTCATCGCGGTGGACGACGCCTCGCCGGACGGATGCGGAGAGATCCTCGACGAGTTCGCCGAGCGCGACTCGCGGGTCAAGGTGCGCCACCTCACCGAGAACGTCGGCCTCGGCCACGCGCGCAACGTCGGCCTCGACATGGCGACCGGCGACTACGTCTGGTTCTTCGACAGCGACGACTACGCGACCGAGGGCGCCGTCAAGGCCATCTGCGAGCGGCTCGCCGAGACCCGTCCCGACGTGCTGATGTTCGACTACGCGCGGGCCTACTGGAACGGCAAGGTCAAGCGCAGCATCATCAACTACCTCTTCCGCGAGCCGCCCGCGCCGGACGTCTTCACGCTGGAGGAGCGTCCGAGCGTCCTAGAGATGATGATGACGGCGTGGAACCGGGCGATCCGCCGCGAGTTCCTCCTCGACCTCGGGCTGCGCTTCAGCGGCGGCTACTACGAGGACGTCAACGTCACCTACCCGATCCTCATGGCCGCCGAGCGGCTGAGCCTGCTCGACCGGGTCTGCTACATCTACCGGCAGCGGCGCCGCGGCGCGATCACGAGGACGACCGGGGCCAAGCACTTCGACGCCTTCGCCCAGTACGACCGCATCTTCGCGTTCATGGACCAGATGGGGCCGAAGGCCGACCAGTTCCGGGAACTGATGTTCAACCGGACGATCTGGCACCTGCTGGTGATCATCGAGCGCGGGGACCGGGTGCACCCGTCGGAGAACGAGCGGTTCTTCGCGGAGATGTCCAAGACCTACAACCGGTACCGGCCGGAGGGGCACGTCCCGCCCGACGACAAGCCGCTGCTGGCCGAGAAGCACCGGCTGATCCAGAAAAACGACTACCGGGGCTTCCAGCGGCTCGGGCCCGGCTCGGTGAAGGCCAAGGCCAAGAAGCCCGCCCGCAAGGCCAACAACCTGCGCAAGCGCGGCCTGCTGTACTCCAAGTCGGTGGCCAAGGACCGCTACTACCAGATGCAGCGGCGGCTGCCGATCGACGAGAACCTCGCCGTGTTCGCCGCCTACTGGTACCGGGGCTACGCCTGCAACCCGGCCGCCATCTACGAGAAGACCAGGGAGCTCGCGCCGCACATCCGCTGCGTCTGGATCGTGAAGCCGGGGGCGCGCAAGTCCATGCCGGAGGGCGTGGACTACGTCGTGGCCGGAGGCGCCGAGTACTACCGCACGCTCGCGCGGGCGAAGTACTTCGTGAACAACGTCAACTTCCCCGACCACCTCGTCAAGCGGCCCGGCCAGGTCCACCTGATGACCCAGCACGGGACGCCGCTGAAGAAGATGGGCCTCGACCAGATGGAGTACCCGGTCGGCGCCAACGACATGGACTTCAAGGCCCTCATCACCCGGTCGGACCGGTGGGACTACCTCGTCTCGTCCAACCCGCTGTCCACCGAGGCGTGGGAGCGCGGGTTCCCGTGCAAGTACGAGATGCTGGAGATCGGGTACCCGCGCAACGACCGCCTCGTGACCGCGACGGACGAGGAGCGGGCCCGGCTGCGCGCCGAGATCGGGATCCCGGAGGGCGCCACGGCGATCCTCTACGCCCCGACGCACCGCGACTACCAGCGCCGCTACAGCCCGATGTTCGACATCGGCAAGGTGGTGGAGCAGCTCGGCCAGGACCACGTCCTGCTGCTGCGCGCGCACTACTACTACAAGATCAAGAACATGGCGGCGGACCTCGGCTGGCCCGAGGGCCGGGTGATCGACGTGTCCGGGCACCGGTCGGTGGAGGAGCTGAGCATCGCCTCGGACGCGCTGCTCACGGACTACTCGTCGATCATGTTCGACTACGCCAACCTCGACCGGCCCATCGTGATCTACGCCAACGACTGGGAGACCTACAAGCTGACCCGGGGGGTCAACTTCGACCTGACCGCCACCCCGCCGGGGGTCGTCGCGACGACGGAGACCGAGCTCGTGGACGCGTTCGTGTCCCGCGCGGCCTGGAGCGACACCGCGCAGAAGGCCCGCGAGGCCTTCCGGGCGCGGTTCTGCCCCTGGGACGACGGGCACGCCGCCGAACGCGCCGTCCGCCGGCTGTTCCTCGGCGAGCAGGTCCCGAACCCGCCCGCGTGACCGCTTGGCGGCCGCCCCGGTAACCGCCTCGGTGACCGTCCGCCCGGGTGACCGCCCGTCCCCCCGCTCCCCTGCTCCCGGCGCGCCGTCGCCGGCCCAACCTGTCGTCTCCCGCCCCGGCCGCGCCGCCGGGTCCCTGTAGTGGTTCAAAGGAGTGGGTCGCTTGTCCTCCAGCCGGATCAGCGTCATCGTCCTCTCGCACGGAGCCGGGGAGTCCCTGCCCGACACCCTGAGGTCGCTTTCCGTCCAGTCGCACGGCGATCTGGAAGTGCTCGTCATGGACGACGGCACCGGCGCGGCGGCCGGGACCGAGCTCCCGGACGACCGCTTCCGGTTGATCCGCGAGGGCGCCCTGAGCCGCGGTGCCGCCCGTGGCCGCGGTGTCGCGGCGTCGTCCGGCGCGTACCTGCTGTTCGTGGACGGCGCCGACGAGCTGCCCGAGGACGCGCTTGAGCGGCTGCTGGCGTCCCTGGACGCGTCCGGGTCGGACTTCGCGACGGGCGGGGAGGCCGGCCGCAAGCGGACCGGGCAGGTGTGGTCGTGGCAGCCGTGGAAGGCGGCCGTGCCCCCGGCGACCGGCACGGACCTGCGGCGGCAGCCCGACCTGCTCAAGGGCCGGCAGATCACCGGGAAGCTGTTCCGCCGCTCCTTCTGGGAGGCGGCCGGGCTGGAGTTCCCCGACATCTCCCGGTACGAGGACCTCGCCGTCACCGTCCAGGCCCTGCACAAGGCCAAGGCGGTGGACGTCCTGGACGGCGTGGTGCTGAACCGGCGCCGGCAGCGGTACGGGAGCACGACGGAGGCGCAGGAGATCGCCGACGGGTTCGGCGCGGTCACGCTCGCGACCTCCTGGCTCACCGAGCACGGCGACGCCCGGGACGCGCGGCGGCTCCAGCTCGCCGCCGTCACCACCGAACTGCGGGTGTTCCTCGACGTGCTGCCCGACCTGCCCGGCGAGGAGCGGGAGCAGGTCGTCGCGCAGGCCGCGGCGTACGCGGCGGGCGTCCCGGCGAAGGTGTTCGCCGAGGCCCCGGCGCTGGTCCGGCTGAAGTGGCACCTCGCGACGGCGGGCCGCACGACCGAGCTCGTGAAGGTCGTCCGGTACGAGCGGGGCAAGTCGTCGCCGTCGATCGTCCGCGACCCGCTGCGCCGGTACGTGGTGTACCCGTACTGGAAGGACGGCGCGCTCGACATCCCGCGGGAGGTCTACCGCGCCCGCGACGAGGTGAAGCTGCGCGGCCGCGTCCACGCGGTCGCCTGGGACGGCGACCGGCTCACCGTGACCGGCGAGGCGTACATCAACTCGGTCAGCTCCCGCCGCCGCTGGACGGCGCTGAAGACCGTGACGCTGCGCTCCGGCCGCCGCAAGATCCTGGTGCGGGCCCGGCAGACGCACAAGCCCGGCAAGTCCTCGGGCGGCTGGTCCGGGTTCGAGTTCACGCTGGACGCGGCCAAGCTGCGCGACTCCGGCAGGTTCGTCGAGGGCTCCTGGAACGTCCAGGCGTCCGTGCTGAACGCGGGCGTTTTCCGGCAGGGCCCGCTGCGCGGCGGCGGCTCCGGCACCGGCGCGCACCCCCCGTACCACTACGTCTCCGACGACATGCGGATCGTCCCGCGCATCGCGGACGGCAGGCTGCGGATCGACGTCGAGAAGGTCCGGGTCAAGGCGACCGCGCTGCGCTTCGACGGGGACGCGCTGGTCGTCGCGCTGGCGGGCGAGGTGCCCGCCGAGCTGGAGCTGCGGCTCGGCGACACCGTGATCAAGGTCCCCGTCACCACCGGGGACGGCGGACACACCGCCCGCATCGACCCGGCCGGGCTGGCGGACGTCCCGATCGACCCCGACGCCATCGACGACACCCGCGACTGGACGGTCTCCGCCGGCGGCCGCCCGCTCGTCCTCGCCGAGGGCGTCGCGGAGGTCGACCGGCCGTTCGGGGCGCTGGAGGTCGGCGCGGGCCACGGCCCGAGCGGCTACCTGCGCGTCCGGCTCACCACGACCCGGCTGGTCGTCGCGGACTGCGCGTGGCGCCCGGACGGCACCCTCGCGCTCACCGCGACGCACGCCGCCGGCCAGGGCGGGCGGATCGTCCTGCGCGGCCGCGCCCGCCGCAAGGACTTCGCGTTCGACCTCGTCCCCGACGCGTCGGGGACGCTGCGCGCCGAGGTGCCCGTCGCGGCGGTGCCGAGCGTCGCGGGCGTGCTGCCGCTGCGCCCCGGCCGCTGGGACGTGCTGTTCCAACCGCACGGCGGCCGCGCGCTGACCGTCCGGCTCACCGCCGCGGCGCAGAAGAGCCTGCCCGAGCCGCTGGAGGTCGCCCGCCGCGGCTACGACCTGGAGACGACCGACGGGCGGCTCGTCGTCGCGGTGACCGGGGACGTCTCCCAGGAGGAGCGCTCCGAGGGCCCGAAGATCCGCGAGGAGGCCCGCCGCCGCGTCGACCGGGACGGGCTGCGCGACGCCGTGCTGTTCTCGTGCTTCAACGGCCGGCAGTACTCCGACAGCCCGAAGGCGATCCACCAGGAGCTCGTCCGCCGCGGCTCGGGCCTCGCGCAGCTCTGGGTCGTCAACGACGCGCAGGTGGAGCTGCCGGGCACGCTGGAGGCCGTCCGGCTGAACGGCCGGGAGTGGCAGGAGGCGGTCGCGACGTCCCGCTACATCGTCACGAACCACCGGCTCGGCGACTGGTTCCAGCGCCACCCCGACCAGATCGTCCTCCAGACCTGGCACGGCACCCCGCTGAAGAAGATCGGCAAGGACATCAAGGAGGTGCACTTCGCCTACGCGCCCGGCATGAAGAAGGCGCTCCAGGCGAAGTCCACCGGCCCCGCGATCCCCGAGTGGAGCCACCTGCTGTCGCCGAACCCGTTCAGCACGGAGATCTTCAAGCGGGCGTTCGCGTTCAAGGGCGAGATCATCGAGGCCGGGTACCCGCGCAACGACCTGCTGCACAGCCCCGACGCCGACCTGGTCGCGAAGGACGTCCGGTCGCGGCTCGGGATCCCCGAGGGCAAGAAGGTCGTGCTGTACGCGCCGACCTGGCGCGACGACCAGTACTACAGCAAGGGCCGCTACCGGTTCGACATGCGGATCGACCTGGAGCGCGCGCGGGCGGCGCTCGGCGACGACCACGTCCTGCTGGTCCGGCTGCACACCAACGTCGTGGACGGCGTGACCGAGGACCCCGACGGCTTCGTCCGGGACGTGTCGCTGTATCCCGACATCACCGAGCTGTACCTGATCTCCGACATGATGATCAGCGACTACTCGTCGGTGATGTTCGACTACGCCAACACCGGCCGCCCTATGCTGTTCTTCACCTACGACCTCGCCGACTACCGGGACCGGCTCCGCGGCTTCTACTTCGACTTCGAGGCCGAGGCGCCGGGCCCGCTGGTGGAGACCTCCGACGACCTGATCGCGGCGATCCGGGACGTCGAGGCCGCCACCGCCGGGCACCGGTCCCGGTACGACGACTTCGTCAACCGCTTCTGCCCCCTGGACGACGGGAACGCCGCCGCGCGGACCGTCGACCGCGTCTTCCGGCCATCCCACTAACGCTGGACAGCCATGACTCCCCCCAAGGTCACCGTCATCATCCCCGTCTACAACTGCCGGGCGTCGGTCGAGGAGACGCTGCGCTCGGTCTTCGAGCAGACGCTCGACCCCGCTCTCGTCGAGGTGGTCGCGGTGGACGACGGGTCCACCGACGGGAGCGGTGACGAGCTGGAGCGGCTGGCGGGCGCCCATCCCGGGCTCACCGTCGTCCGGCAGGAGAACTCCGGCGGCCCCGGCGGGCCGCGCAACACCGCGATCGGGCACGCCCGCGGCGAGTACCTGTTCTTCCTGGACGCCGACGACCGGCTCGGCCCGGAGGCCCTGGAGCGCATGTGCGCCATGGCCGACGAGCAGGGCACCGACATCGTCATCGGCAACTACGTCGGTGTCGGACGGGGCGTCGCGCGCTTCGACGAGACCGTGCCGCGCGTCACCGTGGACGACCCGGACTTCGACGTCTACGGCCGCTCGCTGACGGCGCACAAGCTGTTCCGCCGCGACCTCGTCCAGGACAACGGCATCCGCTTCCCCGAGGGGATCCTGTCGGGTGAGGACAAGGTGTTCACCGCCCACGCCCTCCTCCACTCCACCGGCGTGTCGATCATCGCCGACTACGACTGCTACTACCTGGTGGAGCGGGAGGACGGCACCAGCATCATGCAGACGGGCGGCGCGGCCCCGGCGGAGTACTTCGCCAAGGCCGCCCGGCCGCTGCTGGAGCAGGTGATGGCGCACACCAAGCCCGGCCCCGTCCGCGACCGGATGCTCGTCCGCCACTTCCAGCGCGACGTCCTGCACCGCTTCAACGGCACGTTCCTCGCCGGGGACGCCGACTACCGCCGGACGACACGCGACGCGATCCGCAACCTCTGCGAGGACTTCCTGACCCCGGCGGTCGTCATGCGGATGCAGCCCCGCCACCGGCTCCTCGCGCACTGCGCGCGCAGCGGGCACCAGGAGCTGCTCAGCAAGATCATCGAGGCGGACCGGGCGCCGGAACCGGTCCCGGCCGCCGTCGACAAGGACCGCGCCTACCTTCTCTACCCCGGCTTCCGGGAGCCCGGCGCGGCCATCCCCGACGCCTACTTCGACATCACCGACCGCCTCCGCGTCCGGCGGACCCTCACCGCCCTCGACTGGCAGGACGGCGTCCTCCACGTCGCCGGAACCGCCCGGCTCGACCGCGTCGACCCCGACGGCCAGTCGGTGTCGCTGCTCCTGCGCGACAAGAAGTCGGGCTCCGAGCACCGCGTCCCCGCCCACGCCGGCGCCGACGGCGCCTTCACCGCCGACCTCGACCCGCTCACGGCGGCGTCCGGGGCACCGCTGCCCGCGGGCGCCTGGGACCTGCACGTCGAACTGGTCAGCGACCGGCTCGCCAAGGAGGGACGGCTCGGCGCCGACCGTTCCCCCGAGATCGCCGCACCCCCGACCCGGTTCGTCGCGTCCGAAAACGGTGCCGCGGCCGTCACACCCTTCTTCACCCGCAACTACGACAACCTGACGCTGACGGTCGTCCCCGGCGCCACAGCCGTGGAGAAGCACCTGCGCATCACGGGAATCGGCTGGGACGGCGGGGCGCGCCTCCGGGTCCGCGGGCGGCTGCCCGTCGCGTCCGCATCGCACGTCCGCCTCGCCGTCCGGCTGGAACCGCGCGGCGGCGGCGAAGGCCGCGACGGCGAGGTCCAACTGACGCCCGAGGGCGACGGCACCGCGTTCGACGCGGTCACCGACCTCCGCGGGCTCGCCGCCGGGCGCTGGGACGTGTGGCTGCTGTTCACCGCGGCCGGCGAGACCGTCCGCATGCGGATCCCCCTCGCGAAAGCCCCGAAGGCAGACCCGGTGCCCTGCGCGCCCCTCGGGCTCCGCCGGGCCGTCTACTACCGGACGGGCGGCGGCAACCTCGCCGTCCACGTCGTCCCCGGGAAGGTGCCCGCGCTGGCCCGCTCGGCGGGCCGCCGCCTCGGCCGCGCCCGCCGCTGACCGCTCCCGCCGCGGGCACCCGTTCATGGACCCTTGATACGTTGGGCGACCGGAAGATCGAGCATCGGGGGACGTCGGCTTCGTGAACGCGGTGGCGAACCATGTCCGGGTCTCCGCCGACGACGGCCTGCTGGTCCGCTGGCCGGCGCCGCTGCCGGACGGCGAGCGGCTCGTCCTGCGGCACACCGCGTCCGGCCACGGCCGCGCCGTCAACCTCGCCGCCGACCGCACGTCCTGCGCGCTCCACGTCGGCGACCTCGGACCGGGCACCTGGGCGCTCCACCTGGAGGCGGGCAGCCTCACCCGGCCGCTGCTGACCGACGACCCGGGCTTCTCCCACGACGGCCTCCGCGCCTACGCCGCGCTCCCCCGCCGCCGCTCCGTCCGGGTTACCCGCTCCTCGGACGGCCACGCCGCCCTCGACGTCCAGGAGGTCGAACCGCACGCCGAGGTGGAGCTGGTCCATCCCCGCGACGGCGAGATCCGGATCGGCGGCATGCTCGCCTACACCGGCCCCCGCCCCGGCGGCGCGCGCTTACTCGCGGTCGCCCGGAAGGGCTCCGCGACCGTGACGGGCACGGCCCGCGTCCACGGCACCGAGTTCCACGCCCGCCTGTCCGCCCGCGGCTTCGCCACGGAACGCCCCGGCCTCTGGGACCTCTGGCTCGCCGTCGCGGACCTCCGCGCCCGCCTGGCGACCCTGCTCGACGACGCGCCCGGCAAGCGCGGCAAGGTGTCGTTCCCGCGGCAGACCGTCCGCGACATGAGCGTGCGCCCCTACTACACGGCCCGGGATGAACTGGCGGTCGCGTGCCACCGGACCGAGGAGCAGCCATGAAGATCACATTCATGCTGCTGGACGCCTTCACGATCGACGGCACCGTCCGCGGCACGTTCACCCTCGCCGGCGAGCTCGCCCGCCGCCACGAAGTGGAGATCGTCAGCGTCCTCCGCGAGGCGGACGCGCCCGCCCTGCCGCTGTCCCCCCGCGTCCGGCTGCGCTCCCTCGTCGACCTCCGCACCGGCCCCCGCTGGCCGTTCGGCGACCGCGCCGCGCGCCTGATGAAGGAGCCGAGCAGGCTCGTCCACCCCCAAGAACGCTGCTACGAGTACTTCTCCGCCCTCACCGACGAACGGCTTCTGCGCGCCCTCCGCCGCCTCCGGACCGACGTCCTCATCACCACACGTGCGGGCCTCAACCTGGCCGCCGCCCAGCACGCCCCCCGCCGGACCATCCGGATCGCCCAGGAACACCTGCAACTGCGCGTCCACGAATCCGGCATCCTCGCGGAGATCGAACGCTGGTACCCGACCCTCGACGCCGTCACCACCCTCACGGTCGCCGACCGCGCCGAGTACATGCGCCTGCTCCCGGACGGCTCCTGCCCCGTCCTCACGATCGGCAACGGCCTGCCCGACCGCCTCTATCCGCACTCCCGCCAGGAGAACCGGATCGTGATGGCCGCCGGCCGGCTCGTCTGGACCAAGGGCTACGACCTCCTGATCGACGCGTTCGCCGAGGTCGCGGGCAAGCACCCCGACTGGCGCCTGCGGATCTACGGCCAGGGCCCCCGCCGCGACGCCCTCCTGGCCCGCGTGACCCGCCTCGGCCTCTACAACAACGTCCTCATCATGGACTCCACGGACGACGTCGAGGGCGAGATGGCCAAGGCGTCGATCCTCGCCGTCCCGTCCCGCGGCGAGGGCTTCGGCATGACGATCATCGAGGCGTTCGCCTGCGGCCTCCCCGTCGTCGCCTTCGACTGCCCGCACGGCCCCCGCGAGATCATCACCGACGGCCACGACGGCCTCCTCGTCCCACCCGAGAACCCCGCCGCCCTCGCCGAGACCCTGATCCGCCTCATCGACGACGAAGAACTCCGCCACCGCATGGCGACCAACGCCCGCACCACCGCAAAGAACCACCGAATCCCTGAAATAGCCGACCACTGGGAAAACCTACTAACCACCCTCCACCCCTAACCCGCAAGCACGCCCCAGCCACCACATCCAGCCACCCAACCACCACCCCACCGCAAAGCACACCCTCCCCAGCCGCCTCCACCAACACAGCGCCCGGACGGGAACCCACCCGCGTCCACGTCGCGAACGGCGAGGTCGGGATCGGAGTCCTCAAGGACGAGGGACTCGTCGAGACGGCACCCGGCCGCGGGCTCTGCCCCGCACGCCCGGCCGCAGCGGCCCGGATGTCGGAGGTGGAGGCTACCGTTCAGGCATGATCGTCCGTCCGACGGAGAACTGGCGTCAGCACGGCCATCTGCCCGACTCGTTCCTGCGGCGGGTCGACCAGGCGCTTCACGCCTTCGAGTCCGAGCTGGGCACCCTGGACGCCGGGTCCGACCAGGCCGCCCCGTCGAGCACATGGTCGTCGCACTGAATCAAGTCTCTACGCGCGGCGCATGAACGAGGAATCGTGATCAGGTTCTGGGCTCTGTTTCAGCTCGGCGGAGCGGAGGCGCGTCGGTGTGCCGCCCAGCTCTGTGCTGACGCCGCGTGTTCCTGGGCCCAGACCTCGTTGTTGGTGGCGAGGTTGGCTCGCCATTTGTCGGCGAAGGCGCGGGCGAACAGGTCGATGGTGACGGAGGCGGTGGACGTCCAGGCGGGGAACCGCGAGACCCAGTGTTCCGCTGCGGCCGGGGTGTGACCGGCTTGCAGAAGCCATGGGATGAGCAGCGCCATCTCAAGGAACGCGGCGCCGCGTCCGGCGAACGTCCAGTCCACCACGTAGGCGGTGCCGTCGTCACCGAGCAGGACGTTGGCGGGGTTGAGGTCGGCGTGCAGCAGTGTGCTGCCGGCCAGTGGGGTCATGTCGCCCATCGATTCCCAGCGGCGTTCGACCCGCTTGCGTTCCAGCACCCCGGGAAGCGGGTGTGCCTGCAAGCCCTCGATGATCTTCGCGACGATGTCCAGGTCAGGTGAGCCTGGAGCGTAGTCGGCGTGCCGGGCCTGGACGTGTTCGAAGGCGAGGAGGAGCCACCCGCCCGCCTCCACGGTCCAATGGAGGCGAGGGGCGTACTCGGTGACGTGGGGGTTGATCGCGGCTTCCCAGCGCAGCGACCGGACTTCCGGACCATCGGTGTCCGGCACGGTCCTGCGGGCGGCCTTGACGAACAATCGACCGTCCGTGGTGTGGATGGTCGCGGCGATGTCGGCGTGGTTGCCGGCGGGCGCGGGCTCGACCCGGTGGACGGGGCCGGTGCGCGCCGTGACCGCGTCGAGCACTTCGGCCGGCAGGTCGGGCCAGTGACTGCGCATGAATCAATCCCGTGGTGGTGTCAGACGTTCATCGGCGGCTGCGCGCAGTTCTCCGGACAGCAGGACTCGCCGTCCATCCACCATTCCAGATCGACGCGGTACCCGGTGGCGCGCATCGCCGCCAGGCCGCGTTCGGACGCCCGCCCGGACCGGATGTCCTCGTCCATGATCGGCAGATGGTGCATGAACCGGCCCGCGACCATGTCGCAGACGGCCGCGAAGGTACGGGTGCGCATCATGGAGCGGTGCCAGATCTTGTCGACGGCGGGCGAGGGCGCGAACTTCACCCAGGCGCGGGCGTCGCCGCCGACTTCGGCCATGGTGTCGCCCCACGCCTTCATGAAGATCAGGAACTGTTCGACGCCGCGCTCGGCGTAGGGGCGGGTGACCTTGTCGAAGGTCACCACGTCGTCCACCATCTGGTCGAACAGTTCGGGTGTGACGAGGCCGTGTGGATCTCTGGTCGCGACGGCCAGGTCGGGAACGAGGGGCATGTGCACCTCCAGCGCACGTTGTGGTTGGTTCGCTGAGTGCCTCCAGCCAAACTCGGCCAAGCGGACGTGGGGAGGTGTGAACGAGTGCGCTGTGTTGTATCGGCTTCACACAGGGTGTGAGGGAAGTGGTGAAGAAGCCCGCTCAGGACGCTGACGCACTCCTACACTGCGACTGACTCCCAGCAAGGAGGTTTGTCGTGGCTGCGGCGAACATGCTGCTCGACGCCTTGCTCGACGAAGTCGGCATGTCGTATGCGGGCCTGGCCAGCCGGTTGAACCTCGGTCGCGACACCCGCTACGACCATGCGTCGGTCCGGCGGTGGATCCGCGACGGCGCGATCCCCCGCGGCGAGGGACCCCAACTGATCTGCCGTGTGCTCGGAACCGCGCTCGGTCGTCCCGTCACGCTCGCCGACATCGGCATGGACCGGGCTCGATCCGGCGACCTGACCGACGTGCCCTTGCGCACCGCGATCGAGCAGGTCGCCGCGCTCTGGCGGGGCGACCACAAGAAGACCGAGGCCGTCGAACGGACCCGGATGCCGACGGGATACGCCGCGGTCGCGCCGATCTTCGCCTGGGAGAACCCGCCCGATGACATCGACGTATCCCACCGTGGACCGCTCGCGGTCGGCGCCGGCGACGTCGCGCGGGTGCGCGCCGCTCGCGACCGATATGAGCAGATGTACCGACGCGTCGGCGGCGTTCCCGTACGGCCCCGCATCGTCGCCTACCTCAACACCCATATCGGCCCGCTCGTTCGCGGCGGGTACGACGACCGCACCGGCCGCGAACTTCTCCGAGCCACCGGCGGCTTGGTCGCCCTCGCAGGGGTCTCTGCCTACGACACAGATCAGCAGGCGCTGGCCCAGCGGTACCTTCTGTACGCGCTACGAATGGCGAAAGCCTCCGGCCACCGCGGATTCGGCGGCTACTGTCTCGCCTTGCTGGCCAACCAGGCGATGTACCGAGGGGACTTCCGACGCGTCCTGCAGTACGCACAGACCGGTCTGCGCGGCGCTCATGGGCGTCTCTCACCGGCTCTGACGGTGGACCTGCATACGTTGCAGGCCAAGGCATACGTCCGCATCGGAGATACGCGCAGCAGTCACAGGCACATGACGGCAGCCGAACGGATCGAGATCCTGCCGGAGAATGAGCCACCCGAAACCGGATATGTGCAGCCGGGCCTTCTAGAGACGCAGCATGCGGACGTGCTGCGGCGGCTCGGCGATCTGACCGCCGCGCAGACCTACGCCGAGGAAGCCGTCCGCACCTCCGCGAAAACGCATCTGCGCGGTCAGGCTCACCGGTTGGCGACGCTCGCTCAAGTGCTGGGGGAACGCGGCGATGCCGAGGCGGCTGTGGCGAAGGGGCACCAGATGCTGGACTGCGCCGAGGGAATGGAGTCGGGTCGCATTCACGACCGCGTCGCGGGGCTGTCTCGTGCGCTTGCGGCTTTCGACTGCCCGGGGGTGCGCGACTTCCGTGAACGCGCCGCTCTCGTAGCGCAGCGCGACCAGTAGCGTGACGGCTGAGCCGCGCCACCGACCAAGGGAGTTCGTCCGTGCGCTGGACCGTCCATTCGGAGAAGCCGCTCTTCACCGACCCCTGGCTCGACATCCGCATCGCCGACGTGGAGATCACCGGTGGGCGGCATCTGGAGCATCGCATCATCCGGTCCCGAACCGGGGGCGCCGGCGCGATCGTGGTGGACGAACGGCGTCGTGTGCTCTTGGAGTGGAGACACCGCTTCATCACCGATGCGTGGGCCTGGGAGATCCCCATAGGAGGTATCCGCGACGGGGAGGAACCTGCCGCCGCTGCCGCCCGCGAGGTTGAGGAGGAGACCGGATGGCGGCCAGGGCCGATGCGTCCTCTCACCGTCGTCCACCCGACCCCGGGGATATCCGACACTCAGCACCACATCTTCTGGGCGGACGGCGCCACTCACATCGGACCGCCTACCGAGGACTGGGAAGCCGAGCGGATCGAATGGGTGCCCCTGACCGATATCCGAGGCCTGGTCGAAGCCGGAAAGATCGTTAGCGGAACCAGCATGGCCGCCCTCCTCCTCGCAGCTTGCGATGGCTGACAGCACCTCCTCTCTTGGACGAAAAGGGCGACGGCGTCGTGGGGCGGGTTGAGGGGTTGGTTGAGCGGCTTGCGGGTGGCGGGTGGTTGACGCAGGAGTCCGTCAAGGCTGCGTTGCGCGACGTTCCCCGGCATCTGTTCGCGCCGGTGGTGGCTTGGACCGGGGACGGGGATCAGGTGAGCTTGCAGGACGATCCCGAGGGGTGGCTCGACCTGGTCTATGGCGATGACGCGATCATCACTCAGCTTGATGATGGCGCGACTGATCTCGCGAGCGGTGAGGGGCGGTTCACCTCGTCGCTGTCCGCGCCGAGCACCGTCGTGTCCTTGCTGGAGTTGCTGGACGTCGAGCCGGGGCATCGCGTGTTGGACGTGGGCACCGGTACCGGCTGGACGGCCGCGCTGCTGTCGCATTTGGTCGGCTCAGCGAACGTCACCAGCGTGGAGGTCGATCATGCGGTGTCGGAGTGGGCTGCCGCGAACCTCAAGCGGACGGGGCACGCGCCGCGGCTGGTCGTGGCGGACGGTGCTCATGGTTGGGCGTCCGGAGTGCCCTTCGACCGTGTGCACGCCACATGTGCGGTCGCCCGCGTCCCGTACGCGTGGGTGGAGCAGACCCGTCCTGGCGGCGTGATCGTGACGCCGTATGCGCCGGGGTTCGGGTCGACCCATGATCTGCGGCTCGTCGTGCTGCCGGACGGTACCGCCGTTGGCCGGTTCACCGGTTATGCCTCGTACATGATGATGCGGGCGCAGCGTCACCCCGAGTGGGACGCCTCCGACCGGCATGGGGAGTGTTCTGTCACCGACGTCGACCCTCGGACTATTGGTTACGCGCCTGCGGGTGCTGACCTCGCTATGGGGGCCATGCTGCCGGGGGTGTGCGCCGGGGGTACGCGGGAGGGAGACGGCTACACGCTGCATCTGTGGGACGCGGATGCGTGGGCCACCGCTCATTATGAGCCGGGCCGCGACTTGTTCGAGGTCGAGCAGGGTGGAGGGCGGCGCCTGTGGGATCTGGTGGTGTCGGCCTACTTCGACTGGGTCAGGCGTCGGAGTCCTGGGCGGGAGCGGTTCGGGCTGACTGTGTCGGCTGGTGGTGATCGGGTTTGGCTCGATCGCCCTGGTGATCGCTGCGGCGGTTACTAGTCGCCGTCTCGTCCGGCGCCTTTTCCGGCCTTGCTCTTCTCTTCGCCGACGGGCTCGTCGACGCGTTCGTCGTCAGCAGGTTCGTCGGCGGTGGGTTGGTCGGCGGCGTCGGTAGCGGACTCGGCCGGGGATTCCACGGTGGCGGGCTCTTCGGGGGCGGGTGCTGGAGGGGCGGCGGGCTCGGACGTCGTCGTCGCCTCGGTGGGCGTCTTGCGGGGTGGGGGGAGTAGGGCCAGGCCCAGGGCTACGCAGGCGAACGGGACTGCCGGGAGGACGTAGCGGTAGTCGAAGTCGGCCGTCGCGGCGGGGATCACGAGGAGGGCCAGGCTCATTCCCCAGGGCAGGAGGGCGCCGGTGCCCCAGTGGCGGACGGGGCCCAGCGCGCGCCAGCGGCCCTGGGAGCGGACGTGCGGGAGCGCGGCGACGAGGCCGGCGAGCAGCAGGATGCCGAGGAACGTGCCCGGCATGACCATGTTGTGCTGGTAGGTGAGCACCGTCCCGGCCCAGGGGCGGACGACTCGCGTCTCTCCGCCGCCGGGGGCGTACTGGTTCGCGAGGAGGGCCTGGTCGTCGTCCCAGGCTTCGCCGCGGGGGAACTCGTATTGCAGCCAGGTCCAGGGGGTGGGGTAGGGCTTGCGTTCCCACTCGAACGAGCGGAGGGTGTCGCGGACGACGACGCGCGCGTAGTCGCCGGGCTGCGCGAGGATCGCCTCCTTGGCGAAGTCGCCGGCCATCTTGTCCGCCTTGGGGCCGGTGATCCAGCCGGGGATGTCGCGGAACGGGGAGTCCTTCGTCCACATGACGCCGAACGCGGGCGACATCCGCGGGTCGGTGTTGTGGGGGCACATGACCCGCAGTTCGGGTTCCGGCTTGATGACGGAGCAGTCGGCGAAGTCGGCGGTGCGTCCGTAGAGCCAGATGCTGTTGGCCTTGGCGAGCTTGTACTCGCCGTACTCGGCGTGGAACCAGCTCATGTAGCCGACGATCGGCAGGACGAAGGTGGCGGTCGCGACGGCGCAGGCGCGCCAGCCGGCGCGGCGCAGCAGCATCGCGACGAGGATCACCGCGATCAGCGGGAGGCCCGCGGAGCGGGTCAGGGCGGCGCACGCGGCGAGGAGTCCGGCGAGGCCGCCGAGCCACCAGGTGAGGCGCCGCCGCCACAGCGCCGCCGTCACCGAGGCGAGCAGGAGGAACTCGAAGAACGAGTCGGACATGAGCATGTGCTCAAGGGCGACCTGGTGGACGGGCAGCAGCACCGGGAGGGTCAGCGGTGTCGCGACGAGGGCGGGGGCCCAGGCGCGCCAGGCCCAGCGTCCGGCCTCGCCGCCGGGGCCGAGGGGCCAGGCCGCGCGGGCCGCGCGGTACACGAGGACGTAGACGAGCACGCCGGTCAGGACGCCGAGCGCGTGCTGGACGCTCACCATGACGGTGAAGCTGTGGAACGGTTTGATCAGCCAGAGCAGGAAGGGGTAGCCGCTCGGCCGTGTCTCCCCCGGCTTCAGCTCGATCGCGGCCCGCAGGTAGCCCGGCGAGTCGCCGAACCACAGCGGGGCCGGGTAGCCCCGGACGGCCGCGTACCGTATCCAGATCGCCACTGCGAGTACACAGGCGAAGGGTGTCTGGGCCAGGGCGGAGCGGCCCGCCCGGCCGACTGTCTCGCGCACCCGCAAAGCCTACCCAGCGGGGCGTGTCGCTGCGATCAGCGCAAGTGTTCGTAAAGGGCGCGGCGAGCTCCGTCCTGTTCGCATGACCACCGGGTTACGACTCAGAGACAATGCGGAAGACCGCAAGCGGACAGCCGATACGATCGGGTTTCGGCCGAGAGCGGCCCGCGCTGGACGATGAAAGGACACCTCTCCATGGCGAACTTCACGCTCGAGGACGTTCGGCAACGGACGTACAAGGCGCGTGACGCCTGGTGGACGGTGCTGCTGGTCGATCCGCTCGCGTCCCGGCTGGTGAAGTTCACCGCGAACCGGACCCGGATCACGCCCAACCAGCTCACCGTGGCCGCGCTGGTCCTCGGCCTGGGCGCGGGCGCCTGCTTCGCCGCGGCCTCCTGGCCGTGGCTGCTGGTGGGCGCGCTGCTGTACCACCTGTCGTTCACGCTCGACTGCATGGACGGCAAGATCGCGCGGCTGAAGGGCACCGGGTCGGTGTTCGGCGCCTGGCTCGACTACATCTTCGACCGGGTGCGGGTGCTGGCCTGCGCGATCGCGCTGATGGCGGGGCAGTACGCCGTCACGGACAACGTCGCCTACGTCTGGACGGCCGTCGCGGTGGTCTTCCTGGACATGCTCCGCTACATGGACGCGCTGGAGATTTACAAGGTCCGCTCGCAGATGCGGTCGACGCTGCACTCGGCCCGCGTGGAGGCGGAGACGCTGGAGGAGGCGGCCCGGCGGGCGAACGGTGAGGCGCCGGCCGCCGCCGAGGTCGGCGCGGACCTGCGGTCCGCGGAGGGCGCGCTCGGCGCGGATCCCGAGGCCGACATGGAGGACCGCGTCGTCGGCGACGACCCGGCGCAGGCGGTCCTCCAGGCGGGCTTCGAGAAGAAGTTCCCCTGGTACGCGCGGATCCGCAACGTGCTCATGGCGGGCCGCATCCGCCCGCACCTGATCAGCGGCATCGAGTTCCAGATGGGCGTGTTCATCGTCGCGCCGGTCGCCGCGGCGATCGTTCCGGGCGCGGTGATCCCGGTGGTGGTGCTCAGCGCGGTCGGGATGCTCGCGTTCGAGCTCGTGATCATCTACAAGTTCTGGCTGGCGAGCCGGGACTACAGCCGGAGCCTCGCGAAGCTGGACGCCCGGATCGAGGAGTACCGGCGGCAGATCCCCGCCGAGGAGCTCCAGGCGGCCGAGGCGACGGTCGGCAGCGCCGGCTGATCTTTCGAAACGGAGAAAGTCCCCTGCGGAGCCCGGTTCCGCAGGGGACTTTTCGCTAGGCGGTCTTGGCCGCCTCCATCGGCGTGACGGACAGCAGGTCCGTCCACTGGCGGCAGACCTCGTCGAGCCCGTAGGCGGCGCGGACCTGGTCGCGGGCGAGGGCCCGGTCCTGCTCCCAGCGGTCGAGCGCGACGGTCGTGGCGATGGACGCGGCCATCGCCGCCGGGTCGGCGTGGATCCAGCGGGAGTCGTAGATCGTGTCGGCGCCCGGCCAGCCGAGCAGCACCGGGACCGCGCCGGACGCCATGCCCTCGGCGGGGGCCAGGTGGAAGCTCTCGTCGTCGCTCGTGGACAGCACGAACCCGATGCGGCGCAGCCAGGACGCGACGTCCCGGCCGTAGGAGTCGAACACGACGCCGCCCGCGAGCAGCGGCGAGCGGCGGATCCGGCGGAAGACCTGCTCGTAGTGGGCGCGCTCCTCCTCCTTCTGCCAGATCCACCAGTACTCCCAGGGGAGCTTGGACTTGATGAAGAGGGTGAAGCGCGGGTCGTCGCGGCGCAGGTCCTCCAGGACGTCCAGGGCCAGGTCGAGCCGCTTGCGGGACGGCGCGATGCCGATCATGCCGAGGTGGTGCTGGGCGCCGTCGAGCTTCGGCCGGTCGAGCTGGGCGTCGTCCACCCAGTTCGGGACGGTCGTGACCTTTCCGGCGGGCCAGCCGGTGATCTCCCGGGTCAGGTCGGCGTAGTGGGGGCTGACGCAGACGACCTCGTCCACGGCCTCGATGTCGAGGTGCCGGGGCCAGCGCGCGTACAGCTCGAAGCGGTGCAGCCGGACGACGAGGCGCTGCCCCGGGCGCTTGCGCTGGGCGAACCAGATCGCGTTGGGCCCGCACCACTCGCAGACGATCACGTCGGCCCAGTCGACGAGCTCCTGGCTGCGCTCCTCGTCGTGGACCTTCAGCGCCGCCCAGTGGTCGACGCGGACCTCCATGTCGGGCCGCGACTTGAGGTAGTCGAGCAGCCGCGTGAAGAACTTCAGGTCGTGCCCGGCGACGCCGACGCGCAGCTTCCGCGGTCCGTCCGCGGCGGGACGGGCCTCTTCGACGGCTCCGGCCAGCGCGTCGTCGAGGACGGCCAGCCCGCCGGCGGGCCCGCCGCCGGTGGCCGCGGACGTGCGGGCGTGCTCGGCCGCGGCAGCGAGGACGGTCTCGGACGGCTCCGGGAATGTCTGCGCGAGGTAGGTGCGGAGCCGTCCGGCCGCCGCGTCCAGCGTGAAGTCCGCCGCGGCGGCGCGGCACCGCTCGACGGCGAGCGTGAACACGTCGGGGTTCTTGCCGATGAGGGTGAGCGCGTCGAGGACGTCGGTCTCCGTGGCGGCGAACAGCGGGTAGTCGGCGCCGAACAGCCGCTCGTGCATCGGCGTCCGGTTCAGGACGACGGGGACGCCGAGCGTGCCGCACTCCAGCACCTTCGTGGACAGCTCCAGGCTCGCGTCCATCTCGGGGTGCCGCCAGGACAGGCCGACGTCGCCCGCCGCGGTCAGCCGCATCGCCTCGGCGCGGGGGTGGCCGCCGTGCCAGATCACGCCCTGGTCGCTCTCCAGCGCGGTGCGCATCCGCGTCGCGAAGCCGGGATCGTTCGGATCGTCGTGGATCTTGTCGCCGACCATGTGGAGCTCGGCGTCCACGCCGCGCATGGCGAGCAGGCGCGGCAGCGACGTCATCTCGTAGGTGTTCCAGCGCGGCGCGAACTTGCCCGTGTAGACGAGCTTCAGCGCGCGGCCGTCCGGGGTGCCCTCGCGGCGCGTCTCCAGGCCGTCCGGGAGCACCACGACGGGCGGGAACAGCACGCTCTTGCCCGCCGTGGCGGGGACGGCGCTCTCCAGGAAGCCGCGCAGCTCCTCGGTCTGGCAGAGCAGCACCCGCGAGGCGTCCGCGATCCGGCGGAGCTCGCCCTTGGACGCGCCGTCGAACTCGGCGGCCGACTGGGGGACGTCGGTGAGGTAGGTCCACAGCCGTCCGGCCATCGGCCCCGCCGACAGCTTGCCCGCGAGGCGCCGGCCCCGGACGACCACGAGGTCGAATCCGGGCTCGCCGGACGGCCCCCGCTCCTCGGCGTCGACGCGCGCGAGGATCTGGGCGGCGAGCCGCGCGGGCATCCCGCCCTCGTGGTCGATCATGCCCTCGGCGTGCGGGCTGCGCACGGTGACCCCGGGCAGGGCGCGCAGCGGGTCGACGAGCCGGCCGGTCCGCACGGGGGCCTTGAGGACCAGGGTCACCTCGCAGCCGGCGCGGGCCAGGGCCTGCACCATGCCCTGGGCCCAGATCGCCGAGCCGTCGATCAGGTTGAGATCGACGTCGCCGTAGACGAGGGCGCGTGGTCGCACAGGAGTTCCTTTCAACGGACGGCCGGGGTGAGCAGCTCGGCGAGCCGGCCGGGAGCGGTGACGGCGGCGTCCCAGGAGAGGTTCGCCAGGGTGGCCGGGGGCGCCTCCCCCCACAGGACGATCGGGAGCGAGCGGGCGGCGGCGATCTCGCGGGCGTCGGCGAGGGCCTTGTCCCGGTCGTACATGCCGGGGACGCCGAGGTAGGCCCACGGCCCGCCCGGCTCGCCCGCTGCGGCGTCCACGACGAGCATGTCCACGTCGGCGGTGTCGAGCACGATCGCGGCGTCGTGCGGGTACAGCGGGATGACCTTGGCGTGCTCGGCGAGGGTCTGCGCCGCGCGCGCGCCGAGGATCCCCGCGATGACGATCCCGTCGTAGGGGGCGGAGACGAGGAGACGGTCCTCGGGACGGTCGATCCGGTCGAGCTGGATCCGCTCGCCGTCGGACGAGCTGGACGCCGACACGGGCACGTTCCGCTTGCGCCAGAGCCGGTACAGCTCCTTCGGCAGGCGCACGCCGCGCCGCCGGGGGTTGCGGGCGGCGCCCGCGACGAGCCGGCCGAACTGGAGCGTCGTGGAGGTCTCCAGCGCGTCCAGCCGGCGTTCGAGCTCCTGCACGCGCGACTCGCGCTCGCGCAGCACGGCCCGCAGCCGCGCCACCTGCCGGTTGGCCTTCGCGTCACTCACCGAGGAACTCCATGATCACTTCTGCGATGCGGGGGCCGGCCTGGCCGTCCCACAGCGGCGGCTTCCGGTCGCTCCCGCCCGCTCCGCCTTCCAACGCCTTGCGCGCCGCGGGGACCAGTTCCTCGAAGGTGACGAGGCGGTTGGTGCCGTGGGTGATGGTGATGGGGCGTTCGGTGTTGGGGCGGACGGTGAGGCAGGGGACGCCGAGGATGGTGGTTTCTTCCTGGAGGCCGCCGGAGTCGGTGACGACGGTGGCGGCGCCGCGGACGGCGGCGATGAAGTCGATGTAGCCCAGGGGTTCCAGGATGTGCACGCCGGGGTGGGTGTCCAGGCCCGCGGCGAGCAGGTTGGCGCGGCCGCGCGGATGCACGGGGATGACCAGGTCGGTCAGGTCGGCGACGCCGTGCAGGTGGGTGACCAGGGCGGCGGCGGTGGCGGGGTCGTCGACGTTGGCGGGGCGGTGCATGGTGGCCAGCACGTAGCGGTCGGGCAGCGCGTGGTCGGTACGGACGCGGTCGGTGTCGAAGGCGTCCAGGTTGGCCAGCAGGGTGTCGATCATGGGGTTGCCGACGAAGTGGGCGCGTTCGACCGCGACGCCTTCGTTGGCCAGGTGGCCGACGGCTTCGGGGCTGGTGACGAAGCACAGGTCCGAGAGCTGGTCGGTGAGGCGGCGGTTGACCTCTTCGGGCATGGTCATGTCGAAGCTGCGCAGCCCGGCCTCCACATGGGCGACCGGGATGTGCAGTTTGGCCGCGACCAGCGCGGCGGCGATCGTCGAGTTCACGTCGCCGTACACGATGACGAGCGCCGGTGAACGGCTCGTGAACTCCTGCTCCAGCCCGGTCATCAGCGCGGCGGTCTGCGCGGCGTGGCTGCCCGACCCGACGCCCAGGTTGACGTCCGGCTCCGGCAGCCCCAGCTCCTCGAAGAAGATCTCCGACATCCGGGCGTCGTAGTGCTGCCCGGTGTGGACCACCGCCTGCTCGGCGCCCGCGGCGTCCAGGGCGCCGATCACCGGCGCGGCCTTCACGAAGTTCGGCCGCGCCCCGAGGACGTGCACGATGGGTGCCAACACAATTTCCCTTCTGTTCATCGGGGTTGCCTACGCTCGCCCGTCGTGCTCAGAAAACCCGTCTACCTGCTGGGACTCGTCTGGCGCCAGCTCCGCGACGACCCGGGGCGCGCGCCCCGGCTGGCCGTCCGGCTGCTGGGCAGGGTCCCCGGCCCCCTCGGCGCGAGGATGCGCCGCTCCCGCCTCGCCGTGCCCCGCCCCCGCGCCGTCCAGCGCGAGACGGCCGAGCTGCGCGCGCTCCTGGCGCACGCCTCCGCGCGGCCCGCCGGGCAGGCGCGCACGCCGGACCCGTCCGGGTCTCGCGGCACGGGCGCCGCTCCCCCCTCCGGGACGCCCGTCCTCCAGTTCGTGACGAACGCGCTGCCCCGCACGAACGCCGGGTACACCGTCCGGACGCACCGGATCGCGCTGGCGCAGCGGGAGGTGCTCGGCCTCGACACCCACGTGGCGACGCGGCTCGGCTACCCCCTCAGCCAGGGCACCGGCGACGCCCGTCCCCGCGTCGAGGTGGACGGCGTCCCCTACCACCGGCTGATCCCCTGGCTGCCGCCCTCGAACCCCGTCCGGGCCGTGGACAAGGGCGCCGACCTGGCCGGACGCCTCGTGCGGGAGCTGCGGCCCGCCGTGCTGCACGCCGTCAGCAACCACCTGAACGCGGCGGTCGCGCTGGAGCTCGGCCGCCGGCACGGCCTGCCCGTCGTGTACGAGGTGCGCGGGTTCCTGGAGGACTCCTGGCTGTCGCGCGACCCCGCCCACACCGAGGCGGACGACTTCTACCGCCTCACCCGCGAGCTGGAGACGCGGCGCATGGCCGAGGCCGACGCGGTCGTCACGCTCGGCGAGGCGATGCGCGCGGAGATCGCGTCCCGCGGCGTCCCCGCGGAGAAGATCTTCACGGTGCCGAACGGCGTGGACGAGGCGTTCCTCCAGCCGCTCCCGGACGCCGCCGACCTGCGGGTCGAGCTCGGGATCCCGGCGGACGTCCCGGTCGTCGGCCTCACGTCCTCGTTCTACGGCTACGAGGGCATCGACACCCTGATCGACGCGGCGGCGCTGCTCCGCGACCGCGGCACGCCGATCACGCTGCTGCTCGTCGGCGACGGCCCGGAGCGCGGCGCGCTCGAACGGCGCGCCGCCGGGCACGGCGTCTCCGCCGTGTTCACCGGACGCGTGCCGATGGGCTCGGTTCGTCGCTACCACGCAATCCTCGATGTCTTCGCGGTCCCCCGCCGTGCGGACCGGGTCTGCCAATTGGTGACGCCCCTCAAGCCGATCGAGGCGATGGCCGGGGGAATCCCAGTAATAGCAAGTGATGTCAAGGCGCTCCGCGAAATCGTGGAACCCGGCGTGACCGGGACGTTAACAGTTCCCGAAGACCCGGAAGCTTGGGCGATTTCCCTGGACGAGCTGATTTACAGTCCGGAAAGACGCCGAAAAATCGGACAGTCGGCCCGGGAGTGGGTGAGGGCGGAACGCACGTGGCGGGCCGTCACGGCCGGCTACCGGGAGGCGTACGCCATCACGTGAGAACTCTCGAAGGGAGCCGCCGGCGTGGATCTGGTGGTCATCGGACTCGGCTACGTGGGGCTGCCGCTCGTGCGGGAGGCCTGCCGGGCCGGCCTGCGGGCCGGCGGCCTGGACCGTGACGCGCGCGTGGTCGCCGGGCTCAAGGCCGGGCTGTCGCACATCGACGACGTCGCGCCGGCCGAGGTCGAGGAGATGCTCGCGGCCGGGTTCGTCCCGAGCCTGGACGAGAACGTCCTCGACGGCGCCCGCACCGTGGTGATCTGCGTGCCGACGCCACTGTCGGAGGAGGGCGGCCCGGATCTCACGGCCGTCCGCGGGGCCGCCGAGACGGTCGCGCGGCACCTGGAGCCGGGGATGCTGGTGGTGCTGGAGTCGACCACCTATCCCGGCACCACCGACGAGGTCGTCCGACCGATTCTGGAGAAGTCCGGCCTGGTCGCGGGCGAGGAGTTCCACCTGGCGTTCTCGCCGGAGCGGATCGACCCGGGCAACCCGGTCTACGGGGTGCACAACACCCCCAAGATCGTCGGTGGGCTGACCCCGGCGTGCGCGTCGGCGGCCTCGGCGTTCTACGGCAAGTTCGTCGAACGCGTCGTGGAGGCCAAGGGCACCCGCGAGGCCGAGATGGCCAAGCTGCTGGAGAACACCTACCGGCACGTCAACATCGCCCTGGTCAACGAGATGGCCGTC
>NZ_CAACUY010000052.1 GCF_900659615.1 Actinomadura fibrosa
CTCGGGCATCCGCTGGTGCGGCTGCTGGCCGCGCCGCACCTCGTCGAGGCGCTGGTGCGGGCCGGGCATCCCGACCGGGCCGCGCGCGCGTTCGAGGAGTTCGCCCGCTGGTCGGACGCGACGCGAACGCCCGCGCGGCAGGCGCTCGCGCACCGCTGCCGGGCGCTGCTGGCCGAGCGCGACAGCGAGGCGGAGGAGCACTTCACCGAGGCGCTGCGGCTCCACGAGGCCGGCGACGCGGTGTTCGAGCTCGCCCGCACGGAGCTGCTGTTCGGGCGCCGGCTGCGGCGGGGGCGGCGGCCCCGCGCGGCCCGCGAGCACCTCCGCACCGCCCTGCGGATCTTCGAGCGCTACGACGCCCGTCCGTGGGCGGCGCAGGCCCGCGCCGAGCTGCGCGCGGCCGGGGACACGGTGGCCCCGCCGGCCGTCCCGGAACCGGTCCGGGTGGGGAGCGCGCCCGCCGCGTCCGACGGGTCGGACGGCTTCGGGACGCTCACGGCCCAGCAGGCCCACATCGCCCGGATGGCCGCGGAGGGCGCCACCAACCGCGAGATCGCGGCGCGGCTCCTCCTCAGCCCCCGGACGATCGACCACCATCTCCGCAACGTGTTCACCCGGCTCGGGATCCGGTCCCGCGTCGAGCTGGCCCGGCTGATCCACTAGCCCAGCGCGAGCACGGGACGCGGTGTCCCAGCGCCGGGGGCGCCGTTACCGGGACGAAGAGGAGGACGACTTGGCCAGGTTCTGGTCCTTCTTCTCGTCCTTCTCCTTGCTGGCCCGCTTCTCCTCGTCCAGCGCCTCCTCGTGGGTCTTGACGACCTCGCTGTCGTGGATCTCGCCGCGCCAGCCCTCGATGTCGTCCGGGTGGGTGAGGGACTGGGTCATGACGTACCGCCGGAAGTGCTTGAGCTCCAGCCGGACGCGGCGGCCCTGGGCGCGCCACAGGTTGCCCGTCCGCTCGAAGAAGCCCTGCGGGTGGTACTCCAGGACCAGCAGGACGCGGGTCAGGTTCGGGGTGAGCTCGTGGAAGCTGACCGTGCCGTCCACGTGGCCCTTGGGGGCCTTGGAGCGCCAGACGATGTGCTCGTCCGGGACCTGCTCGATGATCGTGGACTCCCAGGTGCGGTTGGACCAGAAGATCTTGGCCTTCCAGTTCAGCTTGTTCTCGTCCGCCTGGTCGACGCTGACGACCTTCTTCATGAAGGACGGGAAGTCCTGGAACTGCGTCCACTGGTTGTAGACGAGCTGCCGGGGCGCGCCGATGTCGGTGTGCTCGACGATGTTGGTGACCTTGACCTTCTTCGCGCCGCCCTTGCCGCCGCCGCGCTTGAAGACCTTGGCGACGGTGTCCTTCAGGCCGCCGAGCAGGCCCTTGCCCTGCTTCTCGTCCTTGCCGCCGGACTTCTCGTCCTGCTTCTTGGCGTCGGTGTCGCCCTTCTTGGCCGGGGTGGCCGTCGCGGCCTTGGCGGCGCCGGGGCCGGACTTCTCCTGCTCGGTGTCCGAGCCGCCGTTGCCGCGGCGGCTGATCGCCCGGCCGGCGGCGACCGCGGCGCCGGCGCCGAGGAGGACGCCGCCGGCGGTGCCGGCCGCCTTCGCGCCGGGCAGCCCGGAGGGCAGCGCCTTGGTGATCTTGCTCAGGTCGGGGGTCCTGCTCTTCCTGCGGCCGCCGATGGGCAGCTTCTTCGCGATCTTGCCGACGGGCAGCACGCCCGTCTTACCACGCGTCATCACGTGTTACCTCCGCTGTCGTTCTCGGGGTCTTGCCGGTTCCGTTCGCGTCTGTCCGCACCGGTCCTGCCGGTCTCGGGTCGTGTCATGGGGCCGTGACGACCTCGCCGTCGCGGATCTCGCCGCGCCAGCCCTCGACCTCCTCCGGGTGGTTCAGGGAATGCGTCATGACGTGCCGGCGGAAATGCTTGAGCTCCAGCCGCACGCGGCGGCCCTGGGCGCGCCACAGGTTCCCGGTCCGCTCGAACAGGCCCTGCGGGCGGTACTCCAGGACGAGCAGGACGCGGGTCAGGTTCGGCGTCAGCTCGTGGAAGCTGACCGTGCCGTCCACCTGGCCCTTGGCCGCCTTCGAGCGCCAGACGATGTGCTCGTCCGGGACCTGCTCGATGATCGTCGACTGCCACGAGCGGCTGGACCAGAAGATCCTCGCCTTCCAGTTCAGCTTCTCCTCGGACGCCTGGTCGACGCTGACGACCTTCTTCATGAAGGACGGGTACTCCTGGAACAGCGTCCACTGGTCGTACACGAGCCGCCGGGGGGCACCGATGTCGATCTCCTCGACGATGTTGGTGAGCTTGCCCTTGCCGCCGCCGCCGAACAGCCGGGAGAGGACCTCCTTCAGCGCCGTCCAGCCGGCGCTGAGCAGCGCCCGGAACGGCGACTTGCCCTCGTAGAGCGCCTTCGCGCCGGCGAGGGCGGCCTTGACCATCGGGCCGCCCTGCTCCGCCTCGGCGGTCAGCCGCCGGACGGTCCGCTCCAGCTTCTTCTCGTACCGTGCGACGAGCCTGCGCGCCAGCCGCCCGCCGGCCCGCCGCACGGCCAGGTAGGCGCCCGCGCCCGCGGCGCCGGCGGCCGTGCCGGCGGCCAGGCCCGTCCGGAAGTTCATGCCCTCTTCACCTCGTCGTCCGATCGGGTTACTGCGCCGGATTACCCGTACAAGGAACGGCAAAACAGCATCCAGGCCAGGGTCGCGCGTTTCTCGCCGCGCGATTGAACGATCACGGATCGTGCCCGCGCGCCGCCGTGTGCCGAGAGTGAATGATCGGACACATAAACCGATCGAACCGGACCACCCCAGCGTGCACACCGGACCACGGCGCCCCGCCAACGCCGCCGGATAACAGTTAAGACTCTTGCGTAATCGGCCCCTTGTACTGGTACGGACCAGCTTTTATCTTCGGGGGCCACGCGCATTCGTGCTCAGCGAACAATCGCACCGCGCACAATTCTGCATGCGCGAAAGCGAGCGGGGAAGGCGGGGACAGATGAAGCGGCACCTCATCGGCGCCATCGCGGCGGGCCTGACGGTGGCCCTCGGCGTGAGCGGCTGCGGCAAGGGGAGCTCGTCGGACGACGGCGGCTCCGACGGCAAGAGCATCACGTTCGTCGCGGCCATCTACGACGACAACACCAAACCCTATTGGGACGGCCTCATCAAGGACTTCGAGGCCAAGAACTCCGGTTACAAGGTGCGGCTGGAGATGGTCGACTGGACCCAGATGGACGCGAAGGTGAAGACCTACGTCCAGACCAAGCAGGTCCCCGACGTCCTGAACTACAACGCCTTCTCCGACTTCGCCCGGGACGGCCTCATCTACAAGGCGTCCGACGTCGTGTCGCCGGCCGTCCTCAGCGACTTCACCCCGACCTTCGTCGAGCAGGCCAAGTACAACGGCGAGCAGTACGGCCTCCCGTTCATCTCCAGCGCCCGCCTCCTCTTCTACAACAAGGACCTCTTCAAGAAGGCCGGCATCACGAACCCGCCCGCCACCTGGGACGAGGTCAAGTCCGACGCCGAGAAGATCAAGAAGGCCGGGTCCATCGGGTACGGGCTGCCGCTCGGCCCCGAGGAATCGCAGGCGGAGTTCTTCTCCTGGGCGATGAACAACGGCGGCGGCTGGGTCGACGCGTCCGGCAAATGGGTGATCAACCAGCCGGCCAACGTCGACACGCTCACCTTCCTCAAGGGCCTCAACAAGGCCGGCCTGACCCAGCCGAACCCGGAGTCCACCGACCGCAAGACGGTGTTCAACCAGTTCGCGCAGGGGAAGATCGGAATGGCGATCGGCGGCCCGTTCACGAAGGCGGGCTTCATCGACCCGGTCAACAAGAGCCTGAACTTCGGCGTCGCGCCGCTGCCGAGCAAGAGCGGCTCGGAGCACAACACGCTCGGCGTCATGGACGTCCTCGCCGCGTTCAAGAAGAACGACGGCAAGAACAAGGAGGCCGTCAAGAAGTTCCTCGACTACTTCTACCAGCGGGAGAACACCTCGAAGTTCCTCACCAAGGAGGGCTTCCTGCCGGTGACCAAGTCGGCCGGCGACGCGCTGAGCGCCGACCCGTACATGAAGCAGTTCGTCGACGCGCTGCCCACCTCGAAGTTCGCGCCGACCAGCAACCCGGCGTGGACGGCCGTCGCGGGCGCGGTGAAGCAGGACCTCGGCGGCTCCGTCGCCGACAAGGACCCGAAGAAGGTCCTGGACGGCATCCAGAAGACGGCCGAGAAGAGCGGCTGAGTTGCAGGACGTCATCCCCGAGAAGGCGGGCTCCGGGACCCCGGTCCCGGAGCCCGGCGGCCCCTCTCCCCTCCGCCGCGCCGGCCGCGCCCTCACCCCGCTGCTGTGGCTCGGCCCGTCGCTCGCGCTCATCGCCGTCGTCGTGGTGTGGCCCGTCATCGAGATGGTCCGCACCTCGCTGCTGAAGATCAGCTCGTCCGGGGTGACGCTCGGCGGCCGCGGCGCGGGCAACTACACCGACCTGTTCGACGAGGAGGACCTCGTCCCCGTCATCCTGCGGACGCTCGGCTGGGTCGCCGGCATCGTGATCGTCACGATGGCGCTGTCGCTCGCCCTCGGCCAGCTGCTGAACGCGCGCTTCCCCGGGCGCCGCGTCGTCCGCTGGGCGGTCATCGTCCCGTGGGCCGCGTCCGTCCTGATGACCTCGCTGATCTGGAAGTGGATGCTGGACAACTACTCCGGCCTCGTCAACCGCGTGCTCCTCGACCTGCACGTGATCGACAAGCCGGTGAACTGGCTGGCCCACCCGCGCGAGGCGATGCTGTGGATGATGTGGGTCGCGGTGTTCGTCTCGCTGCCGTTCGCGTCGTTCGTCATCCTCGCCGGCCTCCAGACGATCCCCGCCGAGATCTACGAGGCCGCCCGCGTGGACGGCGCCGGGCCGCTGCGCACCTACCTCGGCATCACGCTGCCGCTGCTGCGGCCCGCCATCATGATCGCCTCCATCATCAACGTGATCAACGTCTTCAACAGCTTCCCGATCATCTGGGCGATGACCGGGGGCGGCCCCGGCCACGCCACCGACACCACCACCACCTTCATGTACAAGCTCGCCTTCTACGACCAGAACGTCGGCGAGTCCGCCGCCATGGCGGTGGTCAACTTCGTCCTGATCCTCGTCATGGTGCTGCTGTACCTGCGCGCGTCCCGCTGGCGGGAGGAGGTCCGATGACCGCACCGTCCAGCCGTGGCGGCGCCTCGCGCGGCGGCGCCCGGCGCACCCGCACGGTCGTCCTCACCGGCGTCGGCTGGCTCGTGGCCCTCGCGTTCCTGCTGCCGTACCTGCAAATGCTCGTCACCGCGCTGAAACCGGAGCGCGAGCTGACCAAGTCGCCGGGCACCTACCTGCCCGACCACTGGACCTGGTCCAACTTCGTGGACGTGTGGTCCGCCGCGCCCGTCTGGACGTACCTGCGGGTCTCCCTCGTCGTCGCGGCCGCCGCGACCGCAGTGACCCTCGCGTGCGCGATGCCCGCCGCCTACTACACCGCCCGCAACCGCTTCCGCGGCCGCGGCGCGTTCCTCCTGCTCGTCCTGATCACCCAAATGTTCGCGCCGACCGCCCTCGTCATCGGCATCTACCGCGAGATGGTCGCGCTGAACCTCACCGACACCCTGCTGGCGCTCATCCTGGTCAACGCGGCGTTCAACCTGCCGTTCTGCACCTGGATCCTGCACGGCTACTTCTCCAGCATCCCCAAGGAACTGGAGGAGGCCGCCTTCCTGGACGGCGCCGGACGCGTCGGCGCCCTCACCCGCGTCACCCTGCCGATCTCCCTGCCCGGCGTCGTCACCGCGGTCGTCTACACGTTCATCTCGGCGTGGAACGAGTACATCGTGGCCCTCACGGTCACCGCGTCCCCCGACCGGCGCCCGCTGACCGTCGCGATCCCGTCCTTCGTCACCCAGTACCAGGCGCACTGGCAGTTCCTGTTCGCCACGTCCCTCATCGCCATCGTCCCCGTCGTGATCCTGTTCGTCTTCATCGAGCGGTACCTGATCGGCGGCCTCACCGCGGGCTCCGTCAAGTGACGCTGATCGGCCTGGACGTCGGCGGCACCACCATGAAGGCCGCCATCACCGACGGCCCGGACACGCTCGCCGCCGAGTCGTGGGCGACCGACCGCGCCGACCCCGTCGGCGGCGTCCTCGACTTCGCCGCCCACCTCGCCGCGCGCGCGGAGGAGCTCACCGGCTCCCCCGCCGCCGCGGCGGGCATCGCCCTGCCCGGCATCGTGGACGAGGCCACCGGCACCGCCGTCCACTCCGCCAACCTCGGCTGGCGGGACGTCCCGATGCTGCACCTCGCCGCCGAACGCCTCGGCGTCCCCGTCGCCATCGGTCACGACGTCCGCGCCGGCGGTCTCGCCGAGGCCGTCCTCGGCGCGGGACGCGGCGCGGGCGACTTCCTCTTCGTCGCCATCGGCACCGGCATCGCCGCCGCCCTCATCGTCGGCGGCGCCCCCTACCCCGGAGCCGCCGGCTGGAGCGGCGAACTCGGCCACATCACCGTCCGCCCCGGCGGCGTCCCCTGCGCCTGCGGCAACCGCGGCTGCCTGGAGACCTACGCCTCCGCCGCCGCCCTGGCCCGCCGCGCGTCCGACCCACGGCCCTCGACCGAAAAGGTCACCCACACCCCGGCCGCCCCGGTGGCCTCGGCCGAGGAGGTGATCGCCCGCGCCGCGTCCGGCGACGAGCACGCCGCCACGATCTGGAACGAGGCACTGGACGCCCTGGCCGACGGCCTGGCCACCGCCACCCTCCTCCTGGACCCGTCCCTGATCGTCCTCGGCGGCGGTTTGGCGGAGGCAGGCCCGGCCCTTCTCGACCCTCTAGCGTCCCGCCTGGCCGACCGCCTGACATTTCGCCCGCCCCCGCCCCTGCGCAGGGCGGAACTAGGCCCCCAGGCCGCCGTCCACGGCGCCACCCTCCTAGCCCAACGCGTGACCAGGTGAGACGGTCAAATGCAGATCCTGCTGAAGCTCCTGCCCATATAGATATTGGTGACGAGCAGGTCGCCCAGGTTGCCGCGATACCAGAACACGCCCGACGCGCTCTCGCGCTCAAGGACGAAATAGGTGCTCTGGCCCTCGCAGTTCGCAGGCCGGGTAATGGCGGCCGGGGCTCCAGCGGCGGAGTTCGCCGCCAGGGTGGACGCGGACGCCGTTCCCGAGGACACCCCGGCGACAGCCGCCATCGCCGCGCTCGCCGCAGTGACCACCAACGCCTGGCGAACCATTCTCTTCACAAGCACGATCCCTCCCGCAGTCGGTGTCTTCCGTCACGAAAAACGGTAAGAACCACGGCTGCCGCCGTCTTCGTGAACTGTCGCAAACCTGACCCGATTCACGGGACGGCATTCACCACTCCGCGCAGCAACGGAGCCGACGGCCGGCGCCTACGGGTGGGTGTCCGTGATCGCGATGACCTCGTCGAGACGGTCCAGGGCGGCCTTCAGGTCGTCGATCTTGGCCTGGATGCGCTCGCGCTCGGCCCGCAGCATGGCCCGCTGGTCGGCGTCGGTGTGCCCGGAGTCCCAGCAAGGCATGAGTTCGGCGATCCTGCGGCTCGTGAGGCCGGCGGCGAACATCTGCTGGAAGAAGCGGACCATGGGGATGGCGTCCTGCCGGTACAGGCGCTGGCCGGACGGGCTGCGCTCCGCGACCAGCAGCCCCTGCTGCTCGTAGTAGCGCACGGCGCGCACCGAGACGCCCGCACCCCGCGCCACCTCGCCGATGCGGATCAACCGATCGGCTGCGGCCACTGCGACGGTCATGTGATCCCTTTCACCCCGGCCCCGACGACCAGCCCTTGCCTCTGACGCCAGCGTCAGGTTTTAGCGTACCGGCCATGAACATAGACAACACCGTCGCCCTTGTCACCGGAGCCAACCGCGGCCTGGGCCGCGCCTTCGCCCAGCGCCTGCTCGAACGAGGCGCCAGCAAGGTCTACGCCACGGCCCGCCGACCGGAGACCGTGGACCTGCCCGGCGTCGAGGTACTGCCCCTCGACATCACCGATCCCGCGTCCGTGAGGGCCGCCGCCGAAGCCGCCCCGGACGTCTCGCTCCTCATCAACAACGCGGGAATCAGCACGGGAACCGACCTGGTGACCGGCTCGCTGGACGCGGTGCGCCACGAGTTGGAAACCAACATGTTCGGCCACCTGGAGATGATCCGGGCCTTCGCGCCGGCGCTCGCCAGGAACGGCGGAGGCGCGATCGTCAACGTCCTCTCCGCCATGTCGTGGTTCGGGACCAAGGGCGCCAACGCCTACCACCTGACCAAGGCCGCCGCCTGGGCCATGACCAACGGCGTCCGCCTGGAACTCGCCGAGCAGGGCACGCTCGTCACGGCGGTCCACCTCGGCCTGGCCGACACCGACATGGCGGCGGGCTGGCCCGTGGACAAGATCGCGCCATCGGACCTGGCCGACGCGGCGCTCGACGGTGTCGAGGCGGGCTCCGCCGAGGTCCTCGCCGACCAGTGGAGCCGAGACATCAAGTCCCGCCTGCCGCTGGCGCCGGAAGAGTTCAACGCCGCCATGGACCGCGCCCTGGCAGCCCTGATAGCAGCCTGAGACCCCGAACAAGCCAGCCCGGCCACAAGCCCGTGGCCGGGCACAACACCACCCCAACCACACACCACCCCAACCACCCACCCCGACACCAAACGTTCCGCCCACCCGAGTGCCATCAGCGAACACGGCCAGAGAAGATGGTTCGTGTAGTACACGGCCGGGTAGCATGTAATACATCATGGGCCTATGAGGAAGGCGGCTCCCGACAAGATCCCCGACCAGCTCGACTGGGACGAGGCGAACATCGGACACGTCCGGCACGGAGGCATCACCCCTGAACAGGTCGAACAAGCTGTACGCAATCCCCATCGGGTCTTCCTCGCCGGCGGCGACGATGAGGAGATACGTCTCATGATGTCCGGGGAGACGAACGGGGGCAGGCGCATTATCGTGATCTTCGAATGGCCGCTCTACGACCGCTGGGGTCAGGAGTTCCTTGATTGGGCCAGGCCGATCACTGCCTATGACGATCCCCGGAGCACCCGATGAGCGATGACATGAAAGACGAGACCGAAACCAGAGCCAAGCCGAAGCCCGACTTCGTACGCCGCCCCCTGAAGGGCATGAGCGAGAGCGAGGAGGTCGAGCACCACCTGAAGCGACGAGGCGAGGCCGCCGCGTACATCGAGGCGATCGAGTCCGGAACAGTACCCAACCGTGTCAACGTTCAGTCGCTGCGCCTGTCCGATGCCGAGGCCGATCTCCTGCGCGAAGCCGCCGAGGCAACCGGCACGAAGGTCTCGGCGTTCATCAGGGATGCCGCCCTGGTCGCCGCGAGAGCCGCGCTTTCCGCCGACCCTGAGGTCGTGTGGACCGTCGATCATGAAGCGATGCGCGAACTGGCACTCACTCTGGAGGGTGCTCTCAACGCCGTTCAGGACGCAGCAGAACCGGAGTCCCACCCCGGATCCGCGCACCGGCTGCTACGCCGAGCGCTCCGGGCCAGGGAAAGCGCGTAGACCTGCGACCGCCTCAGGAACCCGCGGGGACTACACGACCACCGTGCTCTTCGGCGGAGTTTCGGCCCGGCCGTCCGGCAGCGGGTCAGGTCCTATGGCAGGCCGCGCAGGCGTCGAGGCGGCGGTGCAGGCGACGTAGGTCGAGTAGGGCGTTGGTCGGGAACGGGTGGCAGCACAACCGGAGGTAGCCGTCCTCGCCGTACTCGTCCAGGACGGCCTGCGCGGCGTTCATGGCCGCGTGCGCGAACGCCGTCCGCGGCCGTCGTGACCGCCACATGACCTCCCCGGCGCTGTCGGGCAGGTCCGGGCTGGTCATCATGTCTTTGAGCAGCAGCACCGTGACTTCTACCTCGGGTCCGGGTTCGATGCGGCGCGTCACCCAGCGAGCCTCGTCCGCGCCAAGGTCGAAGAAGAAGCGGTTCGTCGCCAGCGGCCCGTAGAGGTTCGTCATCCCGTACAGGAGGTCGGCGAATCCGTCCCACAGGTCCGTGGGCACCAGGCTCAAGCGCCGGTCCCGATCGCCGATCCCGCAGACCGCCAAGCCGACACCGCGCAGTTCCCACTTGAGCGAGATATCCGTTTCGACGGGCTCCCCGGACCCTGCGCCGGGGGACGTCATCGTCCTGGGCGGAAACCGCCCTTCCTGCTAGCCATGGCGCCTATCGTGCAGGCCGACCCTCGCACAAGCAACCCGAGCCGCACCACGGCTTAGCCGGACAAGCCTGTCGGCCATGATTCCGAGACCGTTTCCAGGTCGGGCACGACATCGCGCCAGGCGCGCACCTCCGCTGCCAATCCCGCGTCCACGATGAGATCGACAATGGGTGCGATGCGGGTCAGCGCCCGTTCCATGTCGAGGAGTTCTCGCGCGCTCCGGTACTCGTCGGTGCCGGACAGGTCCCGCAGGGAGACAGCAATGTCCTCGCCGGGACGGACGAAGTCATCCTCGGTCAACGTGATCGAGCGAAGATGGGCGGCGCGGTCGGCCGCCTCCTGGCGGCTCATCGGGAAGCCGCCGAGAGTCCGCTGTGCGATCTCGTCGGGCCGAAGGATCGCAGGAAGTTCCGTCATCGCGTAACCAGCTTCCAGCGCCGACCTCGACAGCAGAACCAGGTCATCGACTGCGTGCACCAGGGGGAGCCCCCGTCCCAGCGCACATTCGACGAGCAAAGCGACAACTTCCATATCGACGGCCGGACCGTCGAACCGCCATCCGGCCCACCGGTAGCGCACACACTGAACGGCCGCCTCGATGAGGCCCAGCCACCAGTGGAAGGGACTGACGCCCACCGGCTGGTGGTCCAGAAGCCACTGCCTGCGCGAGGACGGATCGAGGTCGGCAAGCCGGCGAAGCACGAGGTCAGGCGTATCGTCAGCCATCCGCCCACTCCCGTCAGCGGCACCGCACACCGCACGTCCTTGGGGACACCCATCATCGAGTGATCCCGAGGCCTATAAAGCATCAGGCGCGGACGGGTTCGATTTCGGCCCAGACCACCTTGCCGCCTTCACTCAGGGGACGCGTCCCCCAGCGACGCACGAGGGCGTCCATCAGCAGCAGCCCCCGCCCGTTCTCGGCGGCAAGGTCGACCGGCCGGAGGACCGGCGGAGCGTCGGACCGGTCCCACGCCTCCACCACCGCGGCACCGTCCTCCTTGCGGTAAGCCCGCACGACCACCGGATCCCCTTCACGCGACCCGTGCCGGATCGCGTTCGTGGTGATCTCACTGACCACCGTCTTCGCCACGTAGTCCTCAAGCCCCCACGCCCCGAAGACCAGCGCGACGAACTCGCGCGCCTGCCTGATCGACGGCAGCTCGGCCTTCACCACGATCGCCGCGGGCTCCGCCATAAACGATCACCTCCCTATCTTTTGTGACTCTGCGCACAGGATGAACTCCAAGGCGTAATGTCAGCGGAGAAGCGACAGCTCACAAAGATGTCGGTGTCACCAGGTGACGCCGGAGAGGACCCCCCATGGTGACCAGGAAGCCAACTCCCCACACGCTGGCCTTCGGCGTCGAAGTCGCCCGCGTCCGCCAAGATCGAGCGCTTACCCGGCTTGAACTGGCCAAACTCGTGACGTGCAGCCGCTCCTACATCGCTCAAGTCGAGCTCGGCACCACTCGGTGCCGTGAGGACTTCGCCGGACGGCTGGACAAGGCCATGGACTGCGCCCCCACCCTCGCGGACGCGTGGGACGACCTCCTGCGCTCTGCCGCGTACCCCAAGTACTTCAGCGACTACCCCAAGGCGGAGTCGACGGCCGCACTCCTCCGCGCCTTCGAGCTCACGGCCGTGTTCGGCCTCTTCCAGATCGAGGCGTACATGCATGCTCTGCTCGACTCGGAGCAGGCCGTCGAAGCCCGTCTCAAGCGCCAGGCGATCCTGAAGCGCCAGAACCCGCCGCAAGTCAGCGTCGTGCTCAGCGAGCCGATCCTGTACGCCGACGTCGGCGGCGCGTCCCTCATGAAGGCGCAGTGCGAGCGCCTCATAGAGGTCGCGCGGATGCCGAACGTCGCACTACAGATCGCCCCCACCGGCCGATACTGGGAACTGGACGGGTCATTCAATCTGGCGAGCCAGAGCACCGGCGAGGAATTGCTCTACATGTGCAACGCCCGAGGCGGGGTGACCACGGATGACCCGAGCGATATCTTGTACATCGTCAGCCAATTCTCAAGCATCCAGGCTCACGCCATGAACGCGGACGAGAGCATCGAGTGCATACGGAAGGCGGTCGTCCGATGGAGCTGATCAGATGGCGGAAATCCCAGCGGAGCGGCTCACAAGGTGATGCGTGCGTGGAGGTCGCCGCGCTGGGTGATGGCATCGGCGTCCGGGACAGCAAGGATCCCGAGGGTGGGCATCTGACTCTCGACCGGAGCGCCTTCCGGGCGTTCCTGGCGGATCTCAAGCACTGATCTCACCTGGTTCCCGGAAGGCGGACCGATCGTGGACGTGGTCGAGTGGCGCAAGTCGCGGCGGAGCGACGCCCAAGGCGATGCGTGTGTGGAGGTGGCTCGGGTCGGTGGGGCCGTCGCGGTGCGGGACTCCAAGGATCCGGACGGGCCTCGGCTCATGATCACTTCGGCTGCCTTGCGCGATGTTCTGGACGCGTTGACCTCGGGCTCTCCAGGATTCCAGTCCGAGTAATGCCGGAACCGCTGCGGTTGGCTCCCTCACGGCGTCCGTTCGTCCAGGTCGTGTTGCTTACCGCTGTTGGGCCGGTACTCGGCGTGGCGGCTGAGGTATTGCGCGTCCAGACCGCCGGGCGGAATGCGGACGCGCATGCCATCGGCACGATTTTGGTTTTTGTCGGGGCGGTGGTGACGCTGGTCTGCGTCCGGAGCTTGGCGATCACGGTCCGGGGGTTCACCGAGGTGTGGCCGGACGGGCTGTACAACCGTCTGGTCGGACGGGTCGCGCGGGTGACCTGGGAGCAGGCCGAGAGGTTCGAGGTCGTGCCGACGCCGTTCGGGCGGTTCGTGCAGGTCGTGATCGATGACGGAGCGCGCATATCCCTGGCGGCGCCGCGGGCCGGGTTGCTCATCCGGAGTGACGAGTTCGACCGCCGTCTTTCGGATCTCTGCTCGCGTCCGGGCGGTGGGCGGGCGCCGGTGGCGGTTCGCCATCGCTCCCGCTATCTGCTCATCGCTCAGGTCTTTCTGCTCGCTATTTTCGCGGCGGCGCTCGTCTCGTTGGCGTTGCGGTGAGCGAAGGGCGTCACTGCCAGTAGGGGGTGTGGGACTCGATCTCCTCGGGGACGCGCAGGCGGCCGTCCTCGACGATGAGCGGTGTGATCTCGGTGCTCTCACAGAAACGCAGATAGCCGGCGAAGTAGTCGAGTCGGGGATTGGACGAGACGGTGATGAGCCAGGTCAGGAGGGTTCGGAGCAGGTAGAACTCGTCCGGGTGCATCTCCTGGCGTACCGTCAGCGCCCAGCCGCGTGGGTGCTTGCGCTCGACCAGATCGGCGACCAGGGCGCCGCCGATCGCGCGGCTGAAACCGCGGTCCGCGAAAGCGGGGTCCGGGTCGGGGGTCTCCCATTCGCAGTCGGGGTCCTCGGGGTCGCCGAGGGGGTAGGTCGCCAGGTAGTTGCCGCTGCCGATCGGCAGGTCGGCGGGACGTTCGCCTCCGTTCACGTGCCACCGGAGTTCGGCGAGTTCCGCGTCGGGGACGTCGGGGCGGAGGTCGATCGCCAGCACGACTTCGTAGAGGTCTCCCACCCGGCGACCTTATCGCCGCGTCCGGTTTTTCAGGGCAGTGCGGACGGCCAGAGGCCCGTCAGTGAGATCGCCTCCGCGGGTGTCTTCGCATAGAGGACGCCGGGGAGCTGCCGGTGGAATTCCTCGGTGAAATGCCATTCCCCGAGCTGGACGACCGGGATCCGCCCGTGGTGGACGGTCCGCGCGATCGTGGCGAGCGTGTCCCAGGATCCGCCGACGGCTATGAGGGCGTCCCCGGCTCCGGCGATGACGGTGTCGCGGGCGTCGCCGAGGCCGGTCGGGACGACGGCCGATAGGTCGGGACCCGCTCCGTCCCGGTCGGTCCCGGCGAGGATGCCGACGGCCGTGCCGCGCGCCGACTTGGCGCCGGCGGCGACCGCGGCGGTCACTCCGCGGTGACCGCCGCAGATCACGACCGCGCCGCGGCGGGCGAGGAGCACGCCGACCTCGTGGGCGTTGACCCAGTCGTCGTCGGTGCAGTCGCGCGGTCCGCAGACCGCCACCTGGATCGGGACCGTCATGATCCGACGGGCGTGGGCTCGGCCGGCGAGGTCTCCACGGGGGTGCCGTGGTCCTCGGGGTTCAGCACGAGGAAGATCCCGGCGGCGACGGCCGCGCCGGCGAGGTCGGCGAGCAGCCAGATCCAGATCTTCGACCAGGCGAACAGGCCCATGGTCGCCGCGCCGAGCGCGACCGCCGGGTTGAACGCGCCGCCGGAGACGCCGCCGACCGCGAAGGCTCCCGCGGCCACGGTGAAGCCGATGGCCAGCCCGTAGAAGCTGTTGACCGGGTGGTCGCGGCTGGTGGCCACGTTGAGGACGACGAAGGCGAGCGCGAAGGTGAACAGCGCCTCGGCGAGCAGCGCGACCCCGATGCCGCGTCCGGTCGGTGAGAGTTCCGCCACCGGGCCAGGGTTGACGATGTAGTCGGCCGTGAGGGCGGCGAGGACGCCGGCGACGACCTGGGCGACCCAGTACGCGGCGGCGTCCCCGGGCGCGATGCGGCCGCGGACGAGGACCGCCAGGGTGACGGCCGGGTTGTAGTGGCCGCCGGAGATGTGCCCGCCCGCGTAGACCATGACCATCAGGACGGCGCCGATGGCGAGCGGCGCCAGCGGCACCTTCCCGAGGACGGTGCAGCCCACCGTGAAGACGAGAAAGAACGTACCGATGAACTCGGTGAGATAATTGCGCACGGCTGATCTCTCCCCTCCGCGCACGCCAATTCCGCTCTGTACCTCCGAACATGACAGAACTCCCGGGGAATAGCATTTTCTTGACCGGAAGCGGCTCCGTTGAACCGGAGCGTTCCAATGCACGTCGGCGTCGCTCCGGTGCCTTTCTGACGACGAAATGATCGACGTTGACGGAAAGGAGTTCGATCCCGGGGCCACTGGTGGTCCTGGGACCGGACGCCGGCCGGACGTCGGCCGGACGTCGGCCGGACGTCGGTCGGAGGTCGGTCGGACGTCGGCCGGACCTCGGTCGGACGTCGGTCGCCGCCGATGGCCTCGGGACCGGACACCGGTCCCGCAGGGCCGCACCGGACACCGGTCCCGCGGGCCCCCGCGCCGGACACCGCGATCTCGGGGATCCCGGAGGCGGGTCACCGGTGGTCTTGGAGTCGGGGGCGCGTCACCGCTGGTCTTGGAGTCGGAGGCGCGTCACCACTGGTTTTGGGGGTGGGGGCGCGTCACCGGTGGTCTTGGGGGCGAGGCGGGTCATCGAACGCGCTGGAGTCGTGGGCGGGGGCGGGTCATCGAACGTGCTGGAGTCGTGGGCGGGTGCGTTCGGGTGGCGCGGTCGCTTGGGCGCCCCGGCCGCTTCGGGGCGGGCCGGGGCGCTTGGGTGGGGCGTTCTGCCGGGGGACGGGCGGGCCGGGGCGCTTGGGTGAGGCGTTTTGCGCGGGGCGGGGACGGGGGCGGGAACGTCCCGGGCCGCTCGTACGGGTGGCGGTTCAGGCGACCGGTTCCAGTGGGGGTTGGTCGGCGAACTGGGTGCGGTACAGCTCGGCGTAGCGGCCGCCCGCGGCGAGGAGCTCGGTGTGGGTGCCGCGCTCGACGATGCGTCCGGCCTCGACGACGAGGATCAGGTCGGCGGCGCGGACGGTGGACAGGCGGTGCGCGATGACCACGGCGGTGCGGCCGTCGAGCGCCTCGGCGAGGGCCTCCTGGACGGCGGCCTCGGACGTGGAGTCCAGGTGGGCGGTGGCCTCGTCGAGGATCACGACGCGCTGGCGGGCGAGCAGCAGCCGGGCGATCGTGAGGCGCTGGCGCTCGCCGCCGGACAGCCGGTAGCCGCGCTCGCCGACGATGGTGTCGAGGCCGTCCGGCAGGCCCTTGATGAGGGTGTCGAGGCGGGCGCGGCGCAGGACGTCCCAGAGTTCCTCCTCGGTGGCCTCGGGACGGGCGAGGAGCAGGTTGTCGCGGATCGACTCGTGGAACAGGTGGCCGTCCTGGGTGACCATGCCGAGGGTGTCGCGGATCGAGGCGAAGCTGAGGTCGCGGACGTCGACGCCGCCGATCCGGACCGCGCCGGAGTCGGCGTCGTACAGGCGCGGCAGGAGCTGCGCGATGGTGGACTTCCCGGCGCCGGACGAGCCGACGAGCGCGACCGTCTGGCCGGGCTCGGCGCGGAAGGACACCTCGTGCAGGACCTCGACGCCGCCTCGGGTGTCGAGGGTGGCGACCTCTTCGAGCGAGGCCAGCGAGACCTTGTCGGCGGACGGGTAGGCGAAGCGGACCCGGTCGAACTCGACCGCGACGGGGCCGTCCGGGACGGTGCGGGGCTCGGGCTTCTCGGCGACGAGGGGCTCCAGGTCGAGGACCTCGAAGACGCGCTCGAAGCTGACGAGGGCGCTCATCACCTCGACGCGGGCGCTGGCGAGGGCGGTCAGCGGGGCGTAGAGGCGGGTGAGCAGCAGGGCCAGCGCGACGACGGCGCCGGCGTCGAGGTCGCCGCGCAGCGAGAACCAGCCGCCGAGACCGTAGACGAGCGCGAGGGCGAGCGCGGACACCATGGTCAGGGCCGTGATGAAGACGTGCTGGACCATCGCGGTGCGGACGCCGATGTCGCGGACGCGGCGGGCGCGGGCGGCGAACTCGGCGGACTCGCGGGACGGCCGTCCGAACAGCTTGACGAGGGTGGCGCCGGGCGCGGAGAACCGCTCGGTCATCTGGGTGCTCATCGCGGCGTCGTGCGCGGCGGCCTCGCGTTCGAGGCGCGCGAGGCGGGTGCCCATGCGGCGGGCGGGCAGCACGAAGACGGGCAGGAGCAGCAGCGCGAGCAGGGTGATCTGCCAGGAGATGCCGACCATCACCGCGAAGGTCAGCAGCAGCGTCACGAGGTTGCTGACTACGCCGGAGAGGGTGTCGCTGAACGCGCGCTGCGCGCCGATGACGTCGTTGTTGAGGCGGCTGACGAGCGCGCCGGTGCGGGTGCGCGTGAAGAACGCGACGGGCATCCGCTGGACGTGGTCGAAGACGGCGGTGCGCAGGTCGAGGATCAGTCCCTCGCCGATGCGGGCCGAAAGCCACCGGTTCAGCAGCCCGAGGCCGCCCTCGGCGAGCGCCAGCACCGCGATCAGGATCGCCAGGCGGATCACGATGGAGCTGTCGGAGTGGTCGACGATCGCGTTGACGACCCGTCCCGCGAGCACGGGGGTCGCGACCGCGAGAACAGCCATCACGACGCTGAGCAGCAGGAACGCGACCAGCAGGCGTCTGTGGGGGCGGGCGAACCGGCTGATCCGCGCGAGCGTCGCCCGGGAGAAGGGCCTGCTGTCGTTCTTGGCGTTCATCGCGTGGTGGAGGGACATCCACGCGGTCACTTCCATGTCCATCGGTTACCGCCGCTCCGTCATACTCGTCGATCTTCGGGGACTCCGTAGGACCATGGTGGAACCTCAAGGTTGGTTGAGGTCAAGCTCGGACCGTTTCCACGGTCACACACGGGTACGACAAAATCCGACGACGATCATCTGCGAAGGGCTGCACGTGAGCATCGGCACGAGCACGACCGGCACGACCACCCCCGGCACGGACACGACGAGCGCGAACACGGACACGACCGGTACGAGCAGGGGCTTAGACGTCGAGCGGGTGCGGGCGGACACCCCCGGGTGCGAGCGGGTCGCGCACCTGAACAACGCCGGGGCCGCGCTGCCGCCGCGTCCCGTGATCGAGGCGGTCGCGGCGCACTTCGAGCTGGAGAGCACGATCGGCGGCTACGAGGCGGCCGAGCGCAACGCGGAGGCCGTCGAGGGCTTCTACGGCGCGGTGGCCGGGCTGATCGGGGCGCACCCGGACGAGATCGCGTACGTGGAGAACGCCACCCGGGCCTGGGACATGGCGTTCTACGCCGTCCCGTTCGCGGCGGGCGACCGCATCCTCACCACGACGAGCGAGTACTCCAGCAACGCGATCGCCTACCAGCAGGTCGCGGTGTCCAAGGGCGTCAAGGTGGAGGTCATCCCGGACGGCCCGGACGGCACCCTCTCGCTGGACGCCCTCGCAGCTGAGCTGGCCAAGGGCGATGTCAGGCTGGTGTCGCTGAACCACGTCCCGACGCACAACGGGCTGGTCAACCCGGCGGTGGAGGTCGGGCGGCTGTGCCGCGAGCACGGCGTGCTGTACCTCCTGGACGCCTGCCAGTCGGTGGGGCAGATCGCCGTGGACGTGCGGGAGATCGGCGCCGACATGCTCTCGGTGACCGGCCGGAAGTTCCTGCGGGGGCCGCGCGGCACGGGCTTCCTGTACGTGCGGCGGGAGATCGTCGAGGCGCTGGAGCCGCCGTTCCTGGACTTGCAGGCCGCGACGTGGAAGCCCGCGGAGGGCTACGAGATCCGCGGGGACGCCCGCCGCTTCGAGACGTGGGAGCGCTACTTCGCGGGCCAGATCGGGCTCGGCGTCGCCGCCGCGTACGCGTCCGGGATCGGGATCGCGGCGATCGAGGAGCGGGTGCGGACCCTCGCCGCGACGCTGCGCGCCGAGCTGGCGGAGCGTCCGGGGACCACCGTCCTGGACCGCGGCGAGCGGCCGTCCGGCATCGTCACCTTCACGGTGGACGGCCACGAGCCCGCCGCGATCATGCGGGCGGCGCGGGAGGCGGGCATCAACATCAACACGACGTCGCCCGGCTCGCAGGGGTACGACCCGGACGTGGTGCCGGTCGCGGTGCGGGCGTCCGTGCACTACTACAACTCCGAGGACGAGGTGCAGCGCCTCCTCGACGTCCTCCCCTGACGGATCGGACCGGCACAGTGCGCCCCCGGCCAGGCCGCGCCCCCGGGCACCGGCGGAGGCGGGAGCAGCGCGCCCCGGGGAGCGAGTTTCCGCTCCCCGGGGTGCCGCCCGGCAGCGGGTCAGGTGTTCGAGCGCGCGGCGCTGATGTCGGCGAGCGCCGAGTCGTCGTCCTTCTCGATCGCGAGGTCACCGAGGGAGACGATGCCCACCGGGTGGCCGTCCTCGACCACCGGGAGGCGGCGCACCGCCCGCTCCCGCATGATCTGCGCGGCCCGCTCCAGCGAGTCGTCCGGCCCGATCGTGGCGGTGACGCCGCTGACGACGTCGCCGACCTTGATCTTGCCGGGGTCGCCGCCCGCGGCGATGCCGCGCACGACCAGGTCGCGGTCGGTGACGATCCCCCTGAGCTCGTCGCCGTCCGTGACCAGCTCGGCGCCGATGTCGTCGTCGCGCATCGTGCGCGCCACCGTGACGATGTCGGTCTCCGGTGACACCGTCCGCGGCGGCGCCGTCATGATGTCGCGGATCTTCGTGGCCATCCTCACTCCTTGAGCCTCGTCGGTCGTTCCCCAGGGCCCCGGATCCCGGCCCCTACCCGGCGGCGGCGGGCTCAGTCATCGATCGCGCGCGGGCGTCCGTTCCCCGCTCAGCCGCCCTCCCGGAGCTGTGTGAACAGGTCCATGGCCTTCTCCCGGTCCCAGACGACGCGGGCCGGGTCGTCCGGGGCGGGGACGACCGGCACTGTGCCGAAGCGGACGGCGCCCGGGTCCGTGCCGCCCATGCTGTCGGCGAGGGCCTTCAGCGCGGCGACGTCCAGGCGCGGGTAGGTGGCCACCGAGCCGGCCGCGGCGGACAGGAACCTCGCGAAGCGCGCCGGGTTCCGCAGCCGCGTCTCCTTGGCGCGCCGCAGCATCGAGGCCATGAACCGCTGCTGCCGCTCGACCCGGGACAGGTCCGAGCCGTCGCCGATCCCGTGCCGCAGCCGCACGTAGGCGAGCGCCTGCGTCCCCTGGACGAGATGCCTCCCGGCGGGCAGCCGCAGGCCCGTGGCCTGGTCGTCCACCGGCGTCGGCAGCGTGATCGGGACGCCGCCGAGGGCGTCCACCATCGTGCGGAACCCGGCGAACTCGACGACGACCGTCGTGTCGACCCGGACGCCGGTCAGCGCCTCGATCGTCTTCCGCGCGCAGGAGTGGCCGCCGAGCGAGTACGCCGCGTTGATCTGGCCGCGCCGGGACGGGACGGGCTTCCCGTCGCGGCCCTGGCACGAGGGGATCTGCACCAGGAGGTCCCTGGGGAAGCTCACCGCGTGCGCGCTCTTGCGGTCGGCCGGAAGGTGCACCAGGAGGAGGGTGTCCGAGCGGGCTTCCTCGGCGCCGTCGCTCGCGGTCGCGGCGCGCCGGTCGGAACCCACGACGAGCACGTTGAGCGGGCCGGTCCGGGCCGCGAACGGGTTCGAGGACGGGATGACGGGCGGCTTCACGCCTCCCCCGCCCAGCAGGACGGCGGGGACGAGGATCAGCGCGGCCGTGACCGCCGCCACCGCCCCGAACAGCGTCCACCGGCCGGGCCTGCGCGGCCACCGGACCGGCCCGCGCGGCCGCCGGACCGGGCCGCACGGCGCCCGTGTCCGGCCGTGCGCGGCCTCCAGCAGCCTCGCGCGCTGCCGGGCGAGCGAGCCCGGCGGTTCGTGCTCCAGGTCCCGGCCGAGGCCGCGGAGCAGGTCGAGATCGTCCACGGCTACGCCTCCTCGCGCATCGGGTCGGTGTCGCCGAGCACCGCGCGCACCTTGCGCCGGGCCCGGTTGAGGCGCGAGCGGACCGTCCCGACGGGGATGCCGAGCGCGGTCGCCACCTCCTCGTACCGCAGGTCGCCCCAGGCCACCAGCAGCAGGACGTCCCGGTCGCGGCGCGGCAGCCCGGCCAGCGCCTCGGCCAGCAGCGGACGCGCGGCGGTCACCGTCACCCCGGCCGCGACCCGGTCCGCGGGGCCCTCCTCCGGGCCGTCCACCGGGCTCCGGCGCAGCGCCCGGTAGCGGGCGGCCTCGGACCGGTGGTGGCGCGCGACCAGCTTCGTCACGATCCCGAACAGCCAGGGCCGCGCGTCCCGCCGCGCGAGGTCGTAGCGCTCCCGTCCGCTGAAGGCGGCCAGGAACGTCTCGCCGACGATGTCCTCGGCGCCCTCCGGGCCGAGGCGGCGGGACACGTAGCGGTACAGCATCGCCGCGTAGCGGTCGAACAGCACGGCGAACGCCTCCGGATCGACCAGCGAGCGCTCGATGAGGTCGGCGTCGGCCACCCGGGCGGACGGCTCGCCCGCGCGCGGCGCACCGGGCGGAGGGGCGATCATTCCGGACACCATGGCATGCGGACCGGCCTTCCCGTGGGGACTGTGTCAGCGGTGTATCTCCGCGACGCGCCCTCCGGGTTCACACCCGTCCCGCCCGTGTCCGCACCCGTCCCGCCCGTGCGCGGCGGAACCTCGCGGCCCGCTCACATCATGATCACTGATGGGTAACGGCGCGAACCTTCCCGCTAAACTGCGCATCCTTCAATGTGCACGGGGGTTGACGGCGAGGGACCGCTCCGTCTGCGTGTCGAGGGACGAATCGAGGAGGGTCGGGCCGTGGCGAACGACGCCCAGCGGGAACCTGGAGAGGCCGTCCGGCCTGCCCCTGCCGAGGACCGCGCCGCCGAACCGTCCGCCGAACCGTCCGCCGAAGCCGAGAACGCCGAGCCGGTCGCCGAGGAGGGCGAAGCCGCTGAGGTCGGCGATGGTGCGGCTGAGAAGACCGCCGAGGAGGAGCCGGAGAAGGAGTCCGCCCGCACGGCCACGACCGAGTTCCGCGTCCCCAAGGTCGCCGCGCCCTCGGACGAGCCCTCCGCTGAGGAAGGCCCGTCCGGCGAAGAGAAGGCCGCCGAGGAGGGAGAACCGACCCGGACGGATGCCGCGTCCCTGACCAGGCCCGACATCGCCATCCGCAGGAGGTCCGCCCCCACCGTCCTGGACACGCCCATGCCGGCGGACGAAGACGAATCCGCCGGGGAGCAGGCGTCCGAGGAGAGCGCGGAACGTCCTGCGCCCGACGAGTCCGGTGCCGCGCAGGATGTCCTCGCCGAGGACGCGCCGGACGACAGCGCCGCTGCCGAGGAGAGCGCCCCGGCGGAGACCGAGCCACGGGAACCCGCGAAGCCGCATGTTCCGCGGCATGCGATCCCGGAGCCGACCACGGCGGTGGACGAGCCTTCGGCCTCGCCGCGCCCTCCCGGGCCGTGGGGCGCCGCCATGCCGCAGTCCGCGGCACCGCAGCCCGCTCCTCCGCAGCCCGCACCGCCCCGGCCCGCGCCTCCGCAGGAGGGGACGCAGTATCCCGGGCCTTGGAACGTCGCGCTCCCGCAGAGCCCGCCACGCCACGCGGCCCCGCAGGCGCCCGCTCCCGCGCCGGGACAGGACCCGCCGCAGCAGCAAGTCCCTCAGCAGACGTCCTGGGACGTGGCGATGCCGCAGTCCCGGTCGTCCGGCCAATGGGCGGTCCCGTGGGACGGCGAGGCCACCGCCGGACCAGCAGCCCCCAGCCAAGCGCCCGGCCAAGCCCCCAGCCAAGCGCCCGGACAGCCCCCCGGACAGCCGCACGCTTACGGGCAGGCTCCCCAGCAGGCCCCTGCCGCCGCCGTCCCGCATGCCGCCGAGCACCGCTCCCGGCGCGGGCGGCGGACGCTGATCATCGTGGTCGCGGCGCTCGTCCTGGTGGCGGGCGTGGTGACCGGGCAGCTCGTCCGGCCCGTCCCCGATCCCAGCGTCGACCTGACGCTCGCGGCGTCCAGCCACACGTTCCAAGGGGCGGCGCCCGCGCTGCCGTGGCCGGCCCAGGGGCAGTCCACCGTGTACGTGGACGGGCTGGGCACGATGGGGTCGTCCGGAGGGGCGGCGCCGACGCCGACCGCGAGCGTCGCCAAGGTGATGACCGCGTACGTGTACCTGCGCGACCATCCGCTGCGGACGGGCGAGCCGGGCCCGGTGCTCACGGTGTCGCCGCAGGCGGCGGCGCAGATCCCGGCGCGCAAGAAGCGCGGGGAGTCGCTGCTCGGGGTGACCGCGAACCAGCGGCTGACGCAGCGCAAGGCCCTTGAGGCCATGATGATCATCTCGGCGAACGACGTCGCGCACGAGCTGGCGCGCTGGGACGCGGGCACCGAGCAGGCGTTCGTCGCGAAGATGAACGCCGCCGCCCGGGAGCTGGGCATGACCAGCACGACCTACACGGACCCGAGCGGGTACGACTCGCGGACGGTGAGCACGGCCGCCGACCAGGTGAAGCTGCTGCGGGCGGCCATGCAGGTGCCCGCGTTCGCGGAGGTCGTGAACAACCGGGCGTACGTCCCGGACGACGGCGGCGCGGCGCGGCCGGGCGGGAACATCCTGCTCGGCCAGTACGGCGTGGTCGGCGGCAAGACCGGCTACACCGACGCCGCGGGCGGCAACTTCGTGTTCGCGGCGCGCAAGCGCGTGTCGGGCGTCGCGACGCTGATCGTCGGCGCGGTGATGGGGCAGCGGTCCACGAGCGCGATGGCCGCGGTCACGGCGGGCCAGCAGCTCGTCGCGGGTGCGGAGGGCGCGCTGACGGCCGCCACGCTGGCGCCCGCGGGCGCGACGGTGGCGCGCGTCGACGACGGTCTCGGCGGCCGCACGCCGCTGACCGCCGCGTCCCCGGTGACGGTGGTGGGCTGGGCGGGGCTGACGGTGCCGGTCGGGGTCGAGGGCGACCCGCCGCACCAGGGCGACTCCGGCGAGCAGGTCGGCGCCGTCAAGGCGGGCGCCGCGCGGATCCCGCTGAAGCTCGCCCGGCCGCTGGACGAACCGTCTCCGCTCAAACGCCTGATCCGCCTCGGCTGAGAGCCTGCGGCCCTGAAGCTCAGGCTCGGCCCGAATACAAGACCGACAGGAAGCGGATGAGGAGGTCCTCGCGGGTGGCGGGTGGCAGCGCGTCCAGGATGGTGTTGACCATGGCCATCTCCGGGTCGCCGGCCCCCGTGGTCAGGTCGACGCCGACCGCGGACAGCAGGCCCGCGAACCCCGCGTCGTCGAGGTCGTCGAGGTCGAGGGCGGCGAGCGCGTCGACGAGGTCCGCCGGGACGTCGGGCGGCCCGGCGGCGCGCGCGGCCTTCGCGGCGTCCTCCAGCGCTTCCAGCAGCGCGCCGACGTCGCTGACGCCGGTCAGGGTGAAGTGCAGGTTCGCGGGGATGCCGCGGTAGGACAGCTGCGGCTGGAAGTACCAGCCGCGCGCCCTGGCCTCGTCGGAGATCACGAAGACGTCCAGCGCCGGGTCGTCGGACGTCACGGCGACGAGCGGGACGGCGGGCTCGCCGAGGACGCGGAGCCCGGGGATCGCGGCGGCGCCCGCCGCGAGCCGGTCGGCGGCGGCCATGGCGGTCGCGGCGAGGTCGCGGTAGCCGCGCGCGCCGAGGGCGTTCAGCGTGGCCCACGCGGCGCCGAGCGGTCCCGCGCTCTTGCTGCTCTGTACCCCGGCGTTGATGACGGTGTAGCCGGGCCAGGCGGCGGACGCGAAGTAGGCGTGGCGGCGGAGCGCCTCGTCCGCGAAGAGGACGACGGAGGCGCCCTTCGGCGCGTACCCGTACTTGTGGAGGTCGCACGACAGCGAGGTGACGCCGGGCACCGACAGGTCGAACGGCGGGACGGGCCGGCCGAGGTCGCGGAGCCACGGCAGGACCCAGCCGCCGACGCACGCGTCCACGTGGCAGGGGACGCCGGCGGACGCGGCGGCCGCGGCGATCTCCTCGACCGGGTCCATGACGCCCTGCGGGTAGGACGGCGCGGACGCGACGACCAGCACGGTCCGGGACGTGATCGCGGCGGCGGCCGCCGCGGGGACGGCGCGGAAGGCGTCGTCCACCGGGACGGCGACGACGTCCATCCCCAGGTAGTGGGCGGCCTTGTGGAAGGCGGGGTGCGCGGTGACGGGCACGACGATCTCGGGGCGGCCGTCGACCGGGCGGGCGTCCCGCGCCGCCTTGACCGCCAGCATGATCGACTCGGTGCCGCCGCTGCTGAAGATGCCGGGGGTGCCGGGGCCGCCGCCGAGCCGCTCCGCGACCGCGCCGACGACCTGCCGCTCCAGCGCGACGATGCTGGGGAACGCGGTCGGGTCGAGGCAGTTGACCTCCAGCATCCGCAGGTAGGCGGCCGCGGCGAGGTCGTGGACGGCGTCGCGTCCGGTGTCGTAGACGTAGGCGGTGACCTGGCCGCCGCGGACCGGCAGGTCGGCGCCGCGGAGCCGGTCGAGCTCGTCGAGCAGCCCGGCGGCGGCGCGCCCGTCCTCCGGCAGCGCCCCTCCGGCGGGCGCGGTGCCGGGTGGGGAGGCGGGGTCAGGCGACATGGCTGCGGGGCTCCTCGGTGCGTCGGTGGGCGGCGGCGAGCCGGCGGTAGGCCAGCAGCAGAGGCACGCTGAGCAGGAGCAGCAGCGCGGGGACGAGCGTGAAGCCGGCGGTCAGCCCGGCGAGGGCCGAGTCCGGCTGCGGCGCGGGCGCGTCGGTGTCGAGGTCGGTCGAGTGGAACGAGGTCAGCGCGAGGATCGCGGCGAACACGCCGGGGCCGAGCGCCAGCGCGCCGGTCTCGGCGGCGGTGAAGATCCCGGTGAAGGCGCCGGACTGGGCGTGGCCCGTCCGCCCGGTGTCGGCGTGCACGACCTCGGGCAGCAGCGCCAGCGAGATGAGCTGGACGGCCGCGTAGCAGATCCCGATCAGCACGGTGATCGCCAGCGCCGGGCCGGTGGCGCCCGCCGTGATCACCGGGTGCAGCGCGGCGCTCGCGGCGGCGAAGACGACGGTGGCGCCGACGTAGCAGCGGACGTCGCCGTACCGGCGGGCCAGCACGCGCCAGGCGGGGACGGCGACCGCGCTCGTCCCGACCATGCAGACGAACATCGCGGAGGTGAGCCGGTAGTCGCCGAGCCGGTAGGTCGCCACGTAGGGGGCGCCCGCGAGCATGACGCCGAGCGCGAGGGTCTGCGCGCTGGCCGCGCCGACGAGCGCGAAGAACGGCCGGTTGCCGCGGGCGGCGCGCAGTGCGGCGGCCAGCCCGAGCGGCCGGGGGCCGGGCCGGGACGCGATCCAGCGGCTGGACAGCGCGCCGCACACCATCGCGGCGCCCATGAGCGTGCCGACGACGGCGCCCATGAGGGCGTGCCCGGCCCGGCCGCCGCCCGCGGAGTCCGACAGGGCGGGCGCGACGCCGCCCGCGACGAGGATGCCCACGGTCAGGCAGACGACCCGCCAGGCCATCGCCCGGCTCCGCTCGGCGGGCCGGTCGGAGATCTCGGCGGGCAGCGCCACGTACGGGACCTGGAAGCACGCGAACGCGCTCGCGGCGAGCAGGAACATGATCCCGGCCCAGGCCGCCGCGAACCCCGGGGAGTCCACCGGCACCGCGAAGATCGCGGCGAACAGCACGGGCAGGGTCAGCGCGCCCGCGAGCAGCAGCCGGGTGCGGCGGCCGGTCCGGATGGCCTCGCGGTCGCTGGCGGCGCCGACGACCGGGTTGAGCAGCACGTCCCACGCCTTCGGAATGACGAGGACGGCGCCGGCGATCGCGGCCGACACGCCGAGCACGTCGGTCAGGTAGTACAGGAGCAGCAGCCCGGGGACGGCGGAGAAGATCCCCGTGCCGACCGAGCCGATCCCGTAGCCGAGCAGCCGCCGCCGCGGCAGCGCCGCCGTCACCGCGCGTCCTCAGTGGGCAGGCGCAGGGCCGCCGTGACCAGGCGGTGCAGGTGGGCGCGGAAGCGGGCGAGCTCCCGGGGGTCGTCCATGCCGCGGCGGCGCCCCTCCCCGTCGAGGACGCCGCCGCGCCCGAAGCCGTGCGTGCACCAGATGACGGTCCAGGCGACGTACTCGACGTCGACGTCGTCGTCCACGACGGGGCTGACGGCCTCGGTGACCATCCTCATCAGCGGCCGGACGTAGGAGTTCTCCAGGTGGGCGACGTCGGCGGCGTCCGACAGCCAGCGGTGCATCCAGAGGGCGGGGATCTCGGGGTGCTCGGCGCAGAAGTCGACGTAGCGGTCGAGGAGGCGCCGCACCCCGTCCGCCGTGGCGCGGCCCGGTTCGGCGAACGCCTCGCGGAGCGCGGCCTCAAGCGCGGCGCGTTCCTGCTGGTGGGCGCGTTCCATGACGGCCAGGTAGAGGTCGCGTTTGCCGCCGACGTGGTAGGCCACGGTCGCGATGTTGAGCCCGGCGGCCTCGGCGATGAGCCGGGTGGAGGTCCCGTCGTAGCCGAGGGCCGCGAACAGCCGGGTGGCCACGTCCAGGATGCGGCCCCGGCCGGAGTCGCTCGTCATGCCGATCACCGTAGGGGCCCGGCCCGCACCCGGTCAATCGCTTGATGGAGACCCGGGGGTCAGTGCGGATCGGCCCCGGCGAGGGCCGCCTCCTGGGAGCCGCGGCGCGGCCCGTCGAGCGGGACCACGTCGGCCGGGTGCGGGAGGGCGTCGGCGGGCGAGGTGAGCCAGACGGTCAGCACCATCTCCATCTCCAGCCGCGCCTCCGGCTCGTACAGCCGGTCGCCGAACAGCTCTTCGAGCTGGTGCAGCCGGTACCGGACGGTCTGCGGGTGGACGTGCAGCCGGTTCGCGACCTCGGTGGCGTTGAAGCCGTTCTGGAGGCACGCCAGCAGCGTCCGCATGAGCCGCTCGCGGTGCCGCGGCCGGACGCCGCGCAGCGGCGCGAGGCGCAGGTCGGCGACCGCGCGCACCAGCTCCTCGTCCTTGAACACGACGAGCGCGGGCATGTGGTCGGCGCAACGGATCAGCCGGTCGGACGGCAGGATGCCGCGGCGGGCGAGCGGCAGCGCCTCGCGGGCCCAGCGCAGCGACTTGGCCGCGTCCTCGGTGCGGACGGTCGGGCCGAGCGCGGCGACCCAGTCGCGCAGCGCCGACTCCAGCATCCGGCCGCGGCCGGGCCCCTCGGGGTCGGGCACGACGAGGCAGGGCTCGCGGCGGTTGACGTCGGCGAGCACGTCCGGCGGCAGGGACGGGTGCGAGAACGGCTGCCGGCCCCGCTCGTACAGGACGACGGCGGCGACCGTCCGCGGGACGCGCCACTGGGCGAGCCGGGCGAGGTCGGCGATCGCCTGCGGCGCGGCGGGCGGCTCGGCGAGCAGGAGGTCCAGCAGCCGGCGGCGGCGGTGCTCCAGCTCGCCCGCCTCCTGCTCGCGGGCCTTGGTGTAGCCGTCGGTGGCGGCGCGGGCGATCTCGTCCAGGAACGCGAAGATCGCCTCGGCGATGCTGGCGAGGGTGCGGCGGGAGATGTTGTAGCGCTCGGACTCGGCGGCCAGCCGCCGCCACGCGACCCGGGCGCCGAGCCGCAGCGAGGTCTGGAGGACGTCCAGGTTGCGCCCCTCGCGGGCCTCCGCCCAGCCGATCTCGCGGTAGACGGCGGTGACGGAGTCCCACGAGCTCTCGGGGTCCATGATGAGGTCGACGAACTGGCGCAGCGCGCCCTCGACGGCGAGCCGGACGAGCCGCGCGTACTCCTCGTCCTGCGGCCGGGCGTACTCGGGGATCCCGGCGAGGATCTCCTCGATCATCTCCTCGGCGAGGGCCTCCAGGTGGGGCCGGAACATCTCGGACAGCTCGGTGGGGACGCCGGCCCAGGGCTTCAAGGGTGAGCGCTCCTCCATGGACGTGGTCACCGTTCTCGCACCTCCCGCCTCCCCTCCGGAACCGGGGACTCCTCGGAAGCTACCCAGCGGGCGCCGGGCGGGCTGCACGAACGGCGACGCATTGCGCGGGTGCCGTTATAAGCGGAATGACAATCCGGCCCGGCCGCATACCCGGCCGGGCCCACGTGTCCCCACGTCACGTCCCGGGCGGCCCTCCGGGCGCGGGCGGGTCATGTGCGGCGGGCGGAGGGTCCGGCGAACAGGGCGGCGGCGCCGAGCCCGAGGTAGACGGCGCCGGTCGCGTACCGCTGGCGGCGGCGGAACACCGGGCGGGCGCGCAGCCACGCGCCGATCGAGCCCGCCGCGACCGCGTACACGAGGTCGCTGGCCGTGCCGATGAGCGTGAGCACGATCCCCATCACCGCGATCTGGAGCGGGACGGCGCCCGCGTCCTGGTCCACGAACTGCGGGATGAAGGCGAGGAAGAACAGCACGACCTTCGGGTTGAGGACGTTCACCAGGACGCCGTCGAGGTAGACGCGGCGCAGCGGGCGCGGCGCGAGCGCGGGCGCGTCGTCGCCGTCGCCGCCGCGCAGCGTCCGGTAGGCGAGGACGACGAGGTAGGCGGCGCCCGCGTAGCGCAGCACCCCGAACGCGGTGGCGGACGCGGCGACGAGCGCGGACAGCCCGGCGGCGGCGAGCGCGACGTGCACGAGCGTGCCGGTCTCGACGCCGAGCGCGGACGCGATCCCGGCGCGCCGCCCCTCGCCGATGCTGCGCGTGGTGATGTACAGGTGGTTGGGCCCCGGGATGGCGACGAGCGTCAGCGACGCCAGCAGGAACAGCAGCGGATTCGTCACTTCCGCCACGCTACGGACCGATTGGCCCGGATCGCAGAGCCAATCGGATCTTGGCGGCCAGGACCATTCGCGGCCGCCCGGCCGGGTCAGGCCCGGGTGCCGCCGAGGGCCCCGTCCAGGACGAGGCGGCCGGACGTGCGGACCACCCCGGCGACCTCGTCGACCGGGCGGCGCAGCGAGGTGAGGCTGACGAGCGCCGCGAGCAGGATGTGGCCGAGGACGACCTCGACCTCGTCGCGCTCGGGCACCGGGTCGCCGATCGCCGCCGACAGCCGGTCGCGCACGAACAGGAACAGCACGGTGCGGGCGTCGTCGACGCTGGAGTCGTCCGAGGTCACCGCCTGGATGATGGCCGAGGTGAGGGTCAGCTCCTCGGCCGCGACGCGCACGATCCGCTCCAGCAGCGCGGTGAGCCGCTCGACCGGGGTGTCGCCGACGGCGAGCGCGTCGATGTCGTGGGTGATGCGGTGCGCCCAGGTCGCCGCCACCTCGGTGAGCAGGTGGTCCTTGGTGGCGAAGTAGCGGTAGACGGTGGCGCGGGCGACGCCCGCGCGGTCGGCCACGTCGTGCATGGTGACGGCCGCGTAGCCGCCCTGGAGCGCGAGGTCCCGGGCGGCGTCGATCAGCCGCTCGCGCCGGGCCTGCTGGTCCTTCGTCAGCGTCCGCGTGACGGTGAAACGGACGTCGCCGCTCAAAGCGCCTCCTTCGTGGCCGTCCCCCATTCTCCCGCACTCCCGGCCGTCCGGCACCGTACCGCGGAAGCTCGCCCCACCTGGCCACGATCCCGGATCGGCACCTATCGCTTGCTTGGGTAGCGACGTTAGTCTGGACCCTAGTCCCACCCCGAGGAGCCCACGGATGCCGCCCTCCCCCTCCGCCTCCCCCGCCCCCTCGGACGCGTCCCCGGGCGCCCCTCCGGCCACCGGCGTCATCGTGACGGGCGGCGCCTCCGGCATCGGCGCGGCGAGTGCCCGCGCACTCGCCGCGACGGGCCGCCCGGTCGCGCTGTGGGACCGGGCCGACCCCGCCGGCGCCGCCGAGGAGATCGCGGCCGAGCACAGCGTTCCCGTCCACCCCGTCACGGTCGACGTCACCGACACCGCCGCGCTCGCCTCCGCCGCCGCCGAGACCCGCGCCGCGCTCGGCTCCATCGGCGGGCTCGTCCACGCGGCGGGCATCCCGGGACCGGCCCCGGTCGGCGCGCTGGACGAGGCGCGGTGGGACGCGGTGCTCGACGTCAACCTGCGCGCCCAGGCGCTGATCGTCCAGGAGATCCTCGACGACCTGAAGGCCCATCCGGGCTCGGCGGTCGTCGGCATCTCCTCGATCGAGGGGCTCGTCGGGAACGCGTTCCTGCCGGCGTACTGCGCGTCCAAGGCGGGGCTGCTCGGCCTGACCCGATCGCTGGCGCACCTCCTCGCCGCCGACGGCGTGCGCGTGAACGCCGTCTGTCCCGGTTACATCGACACGCCGATGCTGCGCCGGGAGAGCCCCGGGGAGATGGTGGACGGCTTCCGCGCGAAGGCGCCGCTCGGACGGCTCGGCGAGGCGTCCGACGTCGCGAACGCCGTGCGCTTCCTGATGGGCGCCGAGGCGTCGTTCATCACCGGCGCGCACCTGACCGTGGACGGCGGCGTGACCGCGGTCGAGCACTGACCCGCGGCGCCGCCGCCCGGACCCCGACGAGGAGCGAGTCATGCACGATCCCGTCATCGACCCCGTCATCGGCAGGAGCCCGCTGACCGTCGACCTGCTCGACGGCGAGATGTACGCGGGCGACCCCTGGACGGTCTACGCGCGACTGCGCGCCGAGGCGCCCGTCTACCGGGACGAGGCGAACGACCTGTGGGGCGTGTCCCGGCACGCGGACATCTTCGCCATCGAGCGGAACCCGAAGCTGTGGACGAACTCCGGCGGCTACCGGCCGCAGCTCCCGTCCGACCCGTCGATGATCGGGCAGGACGATCCCGAGCACGCGCGCCGGCGGCGGCTCGTCTACCGGCACTTCACCCCGCGCGGGGTGTCCCGGTACGCCGAGCGGATCCGCGCCACGGCGGTCGAGTGCATCACGGCGGCGCTGGACGCGGGGACGGTCGACGCGGTGCCCGCGCTGGCCGCGCCGCTGCCCGCCCGCGTCATCGGCTGGCTGCTCGGCTTCCCCGAGGACGCGTGGCCGCGGCTCGCCCGCTGGTCGGAGACGGCGGTGTTCGCGGGCGGCGGCCGCCGCTACGTCACCGACGAGGCGACGGTCGCCGCCGCGGAGTTCGGCCTCGCCGCGCTGGAGGTCGCCGGGGAGCGCCGCGGATGCCCCGCCGATGACCTGCTCTCGATCTGGGCGAACGCCGGACCGGACCATCCCGCCTACGACGATTCCCACCTCGCGCACGAGGCGCTGCTGCTGCTGGTCGGCGGCGCCGAGACGACCCGCACGGTGATCGCGACCGCGCTGGACGCGCTGATCCGCCATCCTGGCGAGTGGCGGCGGCTGCGCGAGGACCCGTCCCTGATCCCCGGCGCCGTCGAGGAGTTCGTCCGCTGGACGACGCCGATCCTCAACATGTGCCGGGTCGCGAGCGCGGACGCGGAGATCGCCGGGGTGCGGGTCCCGGCGGGCGGGCAGGTCGTGCTGATGTACGGGTCCGCCAACCGCGACGAGGCCGTGTTCGACCGGCCGGACGTGTTCGACGTGACGCGCCCGCCGGGCGACCACATCGCGTTCGGCCTCGGCCCGCACTTCTGCCTCGGCGCGTCGCTCGCCCGCCTCGAACTGCGGATCTTCTTCGAGGAGTTCGTCGCGCGCGTGGACACCGCCGCGTGGGCGGACGCCGAGGGCCCGCGCATCCTGCGCAACGCGTTCGTCCGCGGCGTCACCTCGTTCCCCGTGACGCTGCGCCCGCGCTGAGCGGTCCCGGCCTGTCCGGTCCCGGCCTGTTCGATCTCGGCCTGTTCGGTCCGGGCCTGTTCGGTCCTTCCGGCGCGGCGATGCGCCAGAAGGACCGGACAGGCCCGTGCGGGCGGGTCCGCGGGAGCGGTGGTCAGGCGACGTCGAGGTCGCGGCGGCGCTCGGCCCACTGGAGCGAGTGCCGGATCGCGTCCTCGATCGTGTACTCCGGCTTCCAGCGCAGCAGCTCCCACGCCTTCACCGGGTTCACGAACGCGCCGACCACGTCGCCCGGACGGGCCGGCGCCTCCTCGGCCCGGAACCCCTCCCCGACGACCTCGCGGAAGGCGTCGACGAGCTCGCGCACCGTCGTGCCGTCGCCGGTCCCGAGGTTGATGACCTGGTAGCCCGGCTGCCGCTCCGCGGCGCGCACCGGCGGGATGATCGAGTCGAACCGGACGGCGGCCTCGTAGAACGCCCGCGCGATGTCCCAGACGTGGATGTAGTCGCGGATCGCGGTGCCGTCCCGCGTCTCCCAGTCCACGCCCGTGATCGTGAACGGGACGCCCCGCTCGTAGGACTCGATCATCTTGCCGAGCGCGTGCGTCGGCTTGCTGCTCTGGAGGCCGGTGCGCAGCCGCGGGTCCGCGCCGATGGGGTTGAGGTAGCGCAGCGAGACGACCCGCAGCGCGTACGCCCGCGTGAAGTCCTCCAGCATCAGCTCGGCCATCATCTTCGACCGCGTGTACGGGTTCTGCGGCTCCAGCGCGGAGGTCTCGCTGACCGACAGGTCGGGTTCGGGCCGGTACATCCCCGCCGTCGAAGCGAAGATCATCCGATCGCATCCGTTGCGGAGCAGGTGGCCGGCGAGGTCGAGCGTCCTCGCCAGGTTGACGCGGTAGTACCGCTGCGGGTCCGCCATCGAGTCGGGCACGACGATCAGCGCCGCGCAGTGGACCGTGACGGCGATCTCCGGATGGGCGCGGAAGATCTCGTCGACGAGCGCGCCGTCCCCGATGTCCCCCTGGTAGAAGATCCTGCCCTCGGTGAACTGCTGCCGGCCGGTGACGAGGCTGTCGAGCACCACGGGCGTCACGCCGCGTTCGGCGAACGCGGACGCGATCGTGCTCCCGATGAACCCGGCTCCCCCTGTGATCAGGACTTTCATGCGGCATCCCCTGAAGCCAGTGCGTCCCTGGATTTCGTCACGCACAGGATCAGCAGGCGGTCGCGGAGGGTCAACGGCCCGTCGCTCTCCTGACCGGGTCCGGACGGCGGTGAACTTCGGCGCGGGCCGGAGCGTCCGCGCACGGCTCTCCCCCGGCGCCGCCACCAGCGCCTATTCCGGACACCGCGGGCCGCGGATTCCGGCCAGGCCGCACGGGATCGGCGGAAAGACCGAAACACTACAGCGTTTGCGGGATCCGTTCCGGCCGGTCAGCGGTCATCGTTCCTCGCATGCAGCCCATCCGCGTCCTGATCGTGGACGACCACGCGCTGTTCGCCGAGGCCCTCGCCGCCCGGCTGGCGCGCGAGCCCGACCTCGTGATCCTGCCGATCGCCGACGACGCGCGGCGCGCCCTCGCGCTGGCCGCCACCGAGCGCCCGCACGTGCTCGTGCTCGACATGATGCTCGGCGCGGAGAGCGGCCTCGACGTGCTCGACCGCGTCCGGCGGACGCATCCGGATCTGCGGGTGGTCGTGCTGACGGCGATGGACGACCTCGACGTGATGGTGCGGGCCGTCCGGCGCGGCGCGGTCGGCTGGCTGTCCAAGACCGAGAGCGCCGACCTCGTCGCCCGGGTGATCCGCTCGGCGGCCCGGCAGGGCGGCTGGATCCCGCCGGAGTCGCTCGGCGAGCTGCTGCGCCGGCTCGTCCGGGACGCCCCGGAGCCGAACGGCGGCGCCCGGCTGCTCGCGGACCTGACGCCGCGCGAGCGCGAGGTCCTCCAGTGCATGGTGGACGGGCTCGGCCGCGCCGAGATCGCCGAGCGGCTCGGGCTGTCGGCCAACACCGTCCGGACCCACACGCAGAACCTCCTCGCCAAGCTCGGCATGCACTCGGCGCTGGAGGCCATCACGCTCGCCATGCGCGCCGGCATGCGGCCCAGCGAGTAGGGCGTGTGGTGCAAAGAACGTAGACGGAGGTCGTCTTTTAGGCGATTTCCGGCGCGGACGGTCTTCCTACGCTCGGCCTGACGAAGCCGGAGGGAAGATCGTGGAGATCGACGAAGTCGCCGCGCGGGTGGCCCGCAGCTACTGGGCGCTCCTGCTGGTCATGACGGTGGTCCCCATGGTGCTCGTGGGGGTCGCGATGAGCGGGCAGACGCCGCCCGCGGTCGCGAAGACGCGCTTGCAGGCCAGCAGCAAGGCCACCGACGCGGCACCGGGGGACGCGGGCGTCAGCATCGTGGTCAGCCAGGTGAAGGCGTTCGCGACGAGCCGGAACCTGCTGGACGGGGTGCTGCGCGCGCAGGGCGCGCACCGCTCGCCGGAGAAGGTCGCCAAGGCGATCGGCGTGACCGGGCTCGGCACCTCGACGGTCGTCGAGCTGTCGGTCAAGGACGCCGACGCGGGCGTCGCGCGCAGGCTCGCCGACGCCGTCGGCACGGCGGTGGTCGCCGAGATCAACCAGTCGAACCAGGGGTCGATCACCCAGCAGATCAGCGGCATCGACAAGCGGGTCCGGGAGCTGGAGCGCAAGCTCGGGCCGCTGTCGCGCCGGGCGGGCGCGCAGCCCGTCCCGGACATCGGCGCCGCCAACGAGCGCGAGCGCGTCCAGGCCGAGCTGACCGACCTGCGCTCCAACCGCTCCGACCTGAGCGCGCAGCTCTCGGCGGCGGGGACGGCGTCGGTGGTGCAGCCCGCGGTGCTCGCCCCGAAGACGAACCCGGTGGTCATGATGGCGGCGATCGCGGGCCTCGTCGGGCTGATCGGCGGGATCCTCGTCGCGGTCGTGGCGGAGATGGTCCGGCCGACCGTCCCGGGGCAGCGGCGGGTCGCCCGGCGGCTCGGCGTGCCGCTGCTCGGCTGGGCGGACCGGAGCCCGGCGGAGCTCGGCGACCTCGGCCGCCGGATCCGGCTGGCCGCCAAGCGGGAGGGCGTCGGGCGGGTCGCGCTCGTCGGCGCCCCGGACCGCCCGCCCGCGACGCTGGTGTCGGCGGTGGCGGCGGCGGTGTACGGCGACGAGACGAAGGTCGTCGGCGCCCGTCCCGCCCGCAAGAAGTCCCAGGCGAGCGAGCCCTCCGGCGCGAAGAAGGCCGGGAACGCCAAGAACGGCCGCGCGGACGAGAGCGGCGGGAACGGCAAGGCGAAGGGCGGCGGTGACGCGGGCGACGGGCCGTCTCCCAACAGCTCCGGCGGGTCGGGCGGCAAGGGCGGCACGTCGGTGGTCCGCGCGGGCCGCGCCACCGCGGTCATGGCGAAGAAGGCGGACGAGCCCGCCGTGTCGCCCACGGACGTGACGCAGCCCGTGCCGTTCCGGTCGCTGTGCCACGTCCACGCGTTCGAGGACATCGACCCGGGCTTCGACGACGAGGTGGGCGTGGTCGTCGTGGTCGGCCCGGTGACCCGCGTGTCCGGCCTGGAGTCGGTCCGCGACCTGGTCGAGGCGTCCGGCTGGCCGCTGCTCGGCGTCGTCGCGACGTCCCGGAAGTCCACGCGGAAGTCCGCCTCGCGGAAGAACAGGTGACAGAAATGAGCGCAGCGGGTCAGACCACCGTCCCCTTCACCGTCCCGTCGTTCGCCGGAGAGGTCTCCGACGCGGTCGTCAAGGTGCTCGACTCGGGATGGGTCACGACCGGACCGCAGACGGCGGCGTTCGAGCAGGACTTCGCCGACTTCCTCGGCGCCGCGCACGTCGTCGCGGTCGCCTCCTGCACGACCGCGCTGGAGCTGTGCCTGCGCGCGATGGACCTGCCGCCCGGGTCGGCGGTGCTGACCCCGAGCCTGACGTTCTGCGGCGCGATCAACGCGATCCTGCACGCCGGGCACCGTCCCGTCCTGGTGGACATCGACGAGGACACGCTGGTGCCGAGCCCGGAGACGGTCGCCGCCGCGGCGGCGCGCACGCGTCCGGCGGCGATGGTGGTGCAGAACCAGGGCGGCTACCCGGTGGACGTGGCGGCGCTCACCGAGGCGGCCGGCCTGGACCGGACGAGGGTCGTCGAGGACGCCGCGCACGGCCCCGGCGCCGCACGGGACGGCGCGCCGGTCGGGTCGTCGTCGTACGCCGCGTGCTTCTCCTTCTACGCCACCAAGAACATGCCGATCGGCGAGGGCGGGGCCGTCGCGACCAGCGATCCGGACTTCGCCGACCGGGTCCGCGCGATGCGGCTGCACGGGATGAGCAAGGACTCGTGGAAGCGGTACCTGCCGGGCGGGAGCTGGCGGTACGACGTCAAGAGCATCGGGCTCAAGGCCAACATGACCGACATCCAGGCGTCGATCGGACGCGCGCAGCTCGCCGCGCTGCCCGGCTGGCAGCGGACCCGCGGCGAGCTCGTCGCCCGGTACGACGCGGCGCTCGCGGACCTCCCCGGGCTCGTGCTGCCGCAGCGGGACCTCGCGGGCGTCCAGCACGCCTGGCACCTCTACCAGGTGCGCGTCCCGGACCGCGACGCGCTCATCGCCGAGCTGGAGGCGGCGGGCGTCGCGACGTCCGTGCACTTCATCCCGGCGAGCCACATGACGTCCTACCGGGCGGTCCTCGGCGAGGAGGAGTGCGGGCGGGTCCCGGTGACCGACCGGGTCGCCGAGGAGCTGCTGTCGCTGCCGCTCTACCCGGGGCTGTCGCCCGACGGCCAGGACCGGGTCGTCACCGCGCTCACCGGGGCGCTGCGGGCCCGGAGCTGACCGTGCGCTGGTTCCCGCCCCGCCTCCCCCGCCCCCCGCAACGGCCCGCCACCGCACCGGACGCCACGGCGCCGGACGTCCCGCGCGACCCGCTGGCCCGGCTCATGGGCCGGGACGAGGTCGTCCTGTCCGGGCACCGCGGGCGGCGGACGGTCCGGGGCCGGCGCGTCCTCGTCACCGGCGCCTGCGGGACGATCGGCTCCGCGCTGTGCCGCCAGGTCGAGCCGCTCGGACCCGCCGCGCTCTGCCTGCTCGACCGGGACGGCGGGAGCCTGCGCCGGCTCGGCCGCGAGCTGACCGGCCGGGTCACGCTCGCCGAGGCCGACGTGCGGGACGGGGAGCGCGTCGACCAGGTCATCCGGGACGCGCGGCCCGAGCTGCTGTTCCACACCGCCGGGCAGAACGAGCTCGCGGAGGTCGAGCGGGACCCGTGCCGCGGCGTCGCCCACAACGTCCTCGGCACCCGGCACGTACTGCGCGGCGCGGTGCGGAACGGCGTGCAGTGCCTCGTGCACGTCTCGTCCGACGCGGCCGCGGAGCCGACGTCGGTGTTCGGCGCGACCATGCGGCTCTGCGAGCTGCTGCTCCAGACGGCGACGGGCGGCCCGACCTGCTTCGCCGCCGTCCGCGTCGGCGACGTCATCGGCGGGCCCGCGCCGCTGCTGGCCGTGCTGGCGCGCCGCATCGCCTCCGGCGAGGCCGTCACCGTCGCCCACCCGGAGGCGGCGCGCCACTTCATGACGCTGGAGGAGGCCGCCGGGCTGCTGATCGAGGCGGCGGCGCTCGCCGAGGAGGCCGAGACGTTCGTCCTCGACATGGGCAGCCCCGTCCCGGTCGTCGACCTCGTCCACCGGTACGCCGAGCAGCTCCGGCTGCCCGAGGTGACGATCCGGTTCAGCGGCCTCGGGCCGGGCGAGAAGCTCGCCGAGAAGGCGTTCTCCGACTCCGAGCGGCGGCTCCGCACCGTCCACCCCAAGATCTGGGCGACCCGCCCCGCGGCGCCGCCCGCCGGGCTCCCGCGGCTCGTGGACGCGCTGGAGGCCGCCGCCGGCGCGGGCGACCCGGACCAGGTGCGGCTGCTGCTGCGCCGCCTGCTGCCCGAGTACCGCCCCATCCGGCCTGTGAGGTGCCCGTGAGTACAAGGAAGCTGCGCGTCGCCACGGTGATCACCCGGTTCAACGGCGGCGCCGGCCAGGTGGCGCTGAACGGCGCGCTGGCGCTGCCCGCCGGCGGTTACGAGCGCGCCGTCGTCACCGGTGGCGTCGGCATGGACAGCCGGGCGTCCGCCCGCACGGACACCGTGCTGTACGGCGCGGAGGCGGTCGCGAACGCCGCCGCCGGCGACCTGACGCCCGCCGCGCACGCCGCCGGCATGGAGATCGTCCAGGTCGGGCCGCTGGTGCCGCAGATCTCCCCGCGCGACGACCTCGCCGCGCTGCGGACGCTGACCCGGGTGCTGGCCGAGGGCCGGTACGACGTCGTCCACACCCACAGCGCCAAGGGCGGCGTGATCGGACGGGTCGCGGCGGCGCGGGCGGGCGTGCCGCGCATCGTGCACACCTGGCACGGCTTCCCGTTCAACGAGTTCCAGTCCTGGGCGCGGCGCCGCGCCTACGTCCGGCTGGAACGGATCGCCGCGAAGCACACCGACGCGTTCCTCGCGATCGGCTCGGAGACGGTGACGACCGCGCTGCGCCTCGGCCTCGCCACGCCGGAGCGGATCCGGCTGTCGTGGCCCGCCGTGGACGTGGACGCCTACGCCGCCGCGCCCGGGTCCCGCGCGCAGGCCCGCCGCCGCCTCGACCTCCCGCTCGGCGTGAAGGTCGTCGGCTCGATCGGCCGGCTCACCTACCAGAAGGGCCCGGAGATCTTCGCGCGGGCGCTGGCGCGGCTGCCCGACGACGTGTTCGGCCTGTGGGTCGGCGGCGGCACGATGGCGGACGAACTGGACCGGCTCACCGCGAAGCTCGGCATCGGCGGACGGATGCGCTGGCTCGGCCACCGCGACGACGTCGCCGCCGTGCTCCCCGCGTTCGACCTGATGGCGATGCCGTCCCGATGGGAGGGGCTGCCCTGCGTGCTGGTCGAGGCGATCGGCGCCGGGATCCCGCTGGTCGCGACCGCCGTCCCGTCCAACCAAGACCTCGTGCTCGCGGGCGAGACCGGGCTGCTCGTCCCGCCCGAGGACCCCGCGGGCCTCGCCGGGGCGATCGCGGCGCTGCTGGACGACCCGTCCGCCGCCGCCCGGATGGCCGAACGCGCCCGCGCCCGGGTCGGCGACTGGTTCTCCCCCGCCCACCTCGGGACGGTCCTCGACGAGACGTACCGCGGCACGTCCAAGCGCCCCTACCAGCGGTGACACCGATGACCGCCACCACCCGCCCGGCGCCCCCGCGCCGCACCGCGCCGCCCGCGGACGGCTCGCGGGCGCACGCGGCGGCCGCGCCCGCGGCGGACGCGCCCGTCCTGCGGCGCCCGTGGCGGCTGGTCCCGGGAGTGCTGGTCATCGCCATCGCGTCGCTGCCGATGCTGATGCCCGCCGGACTGGCGCCAGGACCTGGCAACACCGCGATCCCCGACGTCGCGCTCGTCGGCCTCGCCGCCGTCACGCTGCTGTGGGCGGGCAGCCGGAAGGTGCCGGTGCGCTGGCCGTTCCTGATCCCCACCCTGCTCACCATCATCGCCGGGGGGATCGCCGCGCTCGCCAACGACGCGGGCGCGCTCACCCTCGTCAAGGACCTGTTCGTCCTGATGTGGGGCGTCAGCGTCGCCAACCTCGGCCGCGACCCCGCGCTGCTGCGGACCGCGCTCCGCGCCTTCGTCGCGATCGGCACGCTCTACGCCGTCGTCATGATCGTCGGTTTCGTCCTCGGGATCGAGGCGCTGTCGGGCAAGCAAGTGGACGGCGAGCGCGCCATGTTCACCTTCGGCGACGCCAACTACGCGTCCAACTGGTTCATCTGCGTCTTCTTCATCGCGCGCGCGACCCGCTACCCCGCGACGCCCTGGCGGCGGTACGCGCTGTGCGGGGTCCTGCTGGCCGCCGAGGTGCTCACCGGCTCCAACGGCGGCGCGCTCGCGCTCGGCGCGGCGCTGCTGCTCGGCCACCTGTTCCGGCTGCTCCGCGAGGGCCGCGCGCACCAGGCGGTCGCGACCGCCGCGCTCGCCGCGTTCGTCGGCGGCGGGAGCCTCGCCGCGCTCAGCCAGATCGACGTCCAGCCCTACCTCGACCAGGCGAGCCAGGCGTCCCCGATCCTGCGCGACTCCATCGGACGGACGACCGGGGAGAGCACGAACTCGCGCAGCACCGTGCTGGCCACGACCGTCCAGATGATCGAGGACCAGACGCAGCCGTGGGGCATCGGGCCGGGGCAGACCGAGGCGCAGATGCGGGTGCGGCAGGAGACCTACGTCCGCGAGGCGCACAACGACTACATCGCCTCGGTGCTGGAGCGCGGGTTCCTCGGCGGGCTCGCGCTGATCGTGCTGGTGTACGCGCTGCTGCTGAAGTGCGTCCGGATCGCCCGGCGGGACGCGCTGAGACCCGAGTACGCGCGGCTCGTCCCGCGCCCCGAGCTGTTCGGCGCGCTCGTCGCCGTCTTCCTCATCTCCGGCCTGTTCTACGAGACGTTGCACTACCGGCACGGCTGGGCGTTCTTCGGCCTGATCGCCGCGCTGGACCTGTTCGGCCGCCGCGACTCCGCCGACACCCCCCTCACCACGCCGGAGGAGCCCTGATGACCGACGTCCAGCAGCCCGCCGCCACGCTCACCCCGGAGCAGAGCGAAATCGGACTACGGAAACGGCTGGTCGGGCTCGTCGCCGGGAATATGGCTGGACGGGTGGGTGCGCTCGCGTCGCTGGGGGTTGCGACGATCCTCGTGGCGCGGGTCGGCGGGCCGAAGCTGGTCGGGGCGTTCACGCTGGTGCGGATCCTGCCGGGGCTGCTGTGCCACCTGTCCAACGCGGGCCTGCCCGCCGCCGCGCCGTACTTCCTCGCCGGGGACCGCTACGACCAGCGGACGGTCCGGCCGACGCTCGCGTGGCTCACCGTCCTCGGCGCGGTCCTCGGCGGGCTCGGCTGGCTCGCCCTCAGCCCGCTGCTCTACCTCGTGTTCTTCAAGTCGTTCGGGATGTGGATCGCGGTCGCCGCCGCCGCGCCGTCCTTCACCCAGGGGTTCGTGTCGGTCGGCAAGGGCCTGCTCCAGGGCACCGACGACCCGAACGGCGCCAGCCTCGCGATCGCCGTCGAGGAGTTCGTCTTCCTCCCGATCTACCTCGTGATCCTCACCGGCTGGTACGGGCCGGGCGCGCTCATCACCGGGCTCGTGCTCGCGGACGTCGCCGCCGCCGCGTGGATCGCGCGGCGGCTCGCGCGGCGCCGCTTCTTCGCCGGCTGGGGCCGCCCCGACCGCCGCCTGGGCCGGACCATCGCCGGGTACGGGCTCCGCGGCTACCTCGGCCAGCTCATCGACCTGCTGCAACTGCGGTTCGACATGGCGCTGCTCGGCGCGCTCGCCGGGCCGAAGGTGCTCGGCGTCTACACGGTCGCGAGCAAGTTCGCCGAGCTCGTCCAGCTCCCCGGGCTCGCCGTCAACTACGTCCTCTACCCGGACTTCGCCAAGGAGGACCGCGCGACCGCGACCCGCCGGACCGCGCGCCTGATCCTGCCCGTCCTCGCCGTCTCGACCGCCACCGCGCTGCCGCTCGCGCTCATCGCCGGGACCGCCCTGCCGTGGGTGTTCGGCGACGTGTTCGAGGACGCGGTCGTGCCCACCTACATCCGGCTCGCGGGCGTCGTCACCTTCGGCGTCACCGGGCTCGTCATGGCCTACCTCTACGGCGTCGGACGGCCCGGCGCCGCGTCGTCCGGGCAGGCCGTCGGGCTGCTGGTCGTCGTCGCGGCCGGGGCGGTCCTGATCCCGGCGCACGGGGCCGTCGGCGCCGCGATCGCCACGTCCGTCTCGTTCGTCGCCACCACCGCGGCGCTGCTGGCCTGGTTCCAGCACGTCCGGAAGGCCCCGCCGACCACCCCCACGCCTCGGGAGAAGGGGTGACCATGTCCGAGGACCGCACCGAGCTCGCCACCCGTCCCGTCGACCCGTCCGACGGATTCGCCCCGTCCCGCGGGCGCCGGGCGCTCGACGTCGCGGGCGCGCTGGCCGGGCTGCTGCTGCTGAGCGTCCCGCTGCTGCTGATCTACGTGCTGGTGCGGCTGTCCAGCCGCGGCCCCGGCGTGTTCCGGCAGGTCCGCGTCGGGCAGGGCGGGCGGCCGTTCACCATGTACAAGTTCCGGACGATGCGGCAGGGCGTCGGCGGGCTCACCGTCACCGCCAACTGCGACCCGCGCCTCACCCGCGTCGGCAAGCTCCTGCGGCAGTGGTCGCTGGACGAGCTGCCGCAGCTCGTCAACGTGCTGCGCGGGCAGATGACGCTCGTCGGGCCGCGCCCGGAGACCTACGACCTCGCCGTGCACTACAGCCCGGACTGCCGCTGGATCTTCGACCACCGGCCCGGGCTCACCGGCGTCTCCGAGGTGCGCTTCCGGGACTTCGACGTGCTCGGCCCCGGCGAGGAGGTCGACCTCGTCAGCTACATCGAGCGGATCGTCCCGGCCCGGGTCGCGGTGGACGCCGTCTACCTGCGCGATCCCACCATGGGCGCGACGCTCCGGGCCCTGTACGACACCGTGAAGCACATCCTCGGCTTCACGATCCCGCCGCTCCAGGTCACACCGGACGGAAGGGTCGAGGAGACCGGACACGCCGACAGTACGCCGGACGTCGAGAAAACCCTGCCGATCCCCTTGCACGATCCCGCGCGTCCGGCCGGGGAGCCCGGTTCCGCGGCCTGACGCCCGCCCCTTGTCCGTCCGTTCGCATCGCGCCGTCGGGGAGCCCGCCATGGACATCCGGGACGCCCGCTTCAAGGTCTCGGCCGTGGCGGTCACGCTCCTGCTGGTCGCCGCGTTCCTGTTCTACGTCCAGCGGAGTTCGTCCGGCGACGAGCCCTACCGGGGGCCGCTCGCCACCCCGGGCACGCCCGCCACCGCGCCGGGCGGGACGCGCCGCATCGCGCTGAACACCGGGCCGTCCGACTACCCGCGGCTGCGGGAGCTCGGCTACGACCTCGTGGACGTCAAGCCGGACGCGTCGCTCCTCGCCTCCGTCCCGGCCGGGATGCGGGCGCTGCTGTGGGTCGGCAACTTCACCTGCGACGGCTTCGAGCTCGGCTTCGACGCGTTCACCGCGGCGGTCCGGCGGTTCGGCCGCGACCCGCGCGTGTACGGGTGGTACCTGTCGGACGAGCCGAACGCCGCGGAGTGCCCGGACGTCGCGAAGGAGATCCGCCGCCGCGCCGAGTACATCCGGCGGAACGCGCCGGGCCAGGTCTCGTTCGTGTCGCTCACCGACTGGCCGATGGAGCCGGTCGCGCCGAAGCGGGTCGGCGTCGACCTGTACGGGCTCGACCCGTACCCGTGCAAGGGGTCGGCGAAGGCCCGCGACGAGTGCGACATCGGCGCCATCGACCGCATGGTCCGGATGGCGGACGGCGCGGGCATCCCCCGCCGGACGGTGGTGCCGGTGCTCCAGACGTTCGGGCAGGGCTGCTCGAAGGGCGAGAAGCAGTACTGGCTGCCCACGGAGGACCAGTTCCGCCGCATCCTCGCCCGCTGGGACCGCCTCGCCCCGAACCCGCCGATGGAGATCTCCTACTCCTGGGGGCACCAGGACAAGTGGGCCTGCCCCTCGCTGGCGGACGCGGCGGGCGGCGCGCACCCCGACCTCCAGAGCATCATGCGGGCGCGCAACACCAGGCGGTGACGTTGCGGCTCAGGAGCCGCCGGGGTCGCCGGCGACGGCCGGATGCGCCCTGTTCGCCGAGACGGGGAAGTCCAGCGAGCCGAGCCGCAGGGCCAGGACCTCCATGACGGCGACGACCAGAATCAACGCGACGGCCAGCAGGCCGAGCTTCGTGCGGTTCACGCCCCGCGCACCCCTTCATACCCCCAGTAAGCATGAAGAAGTTAGCACAACAGAACGAAAAACCCGGACCGGACGCGCGCCCGCACGCGCGCCCGGCCCGGTCGCGGGGCGTCTCAGCCGACCCGGCGGCTCGTGAGGTTCGCGGCGCGGGCGTTCACGCACGCCCCCGTCGCGAGGTCGAAGGCGAAGTTGTGCGCCAGGCAGTGCACCTGCCCGTTTCGGACGACCGCGCCGATGGACAGGTCCTCGCCCGCGTGCGGGCAGTAGCGCGGGATGTCGTAGCGGCCGCCGCCCCAGTCGACGGTGATCCGCTCGCTCTCGTCCCGGCCGGTCTCGTACTCCTCGACGGCCGACAGCGCGGGCGCGTTGGCGTGCTTGAGCAGGCCGACCAGGTAGTCGTTGTAGACGTCCGGGTCGCGGTACAGGCTGAGCCGGAACGAGATGAGAAGGTCCTCCCACGCCAGCCGGCCGGACAGCACGGCGTCCAGCCAGCGGCCCGCGGTCGTGATCCGGTAGTGCGGACGGGCGCCCGGCGCGGCCTCGCGCACCGCCAGCCCGTCCGGCGCGAAGTCGACGTCCCAGACGCCGCCGTGCGGGCCGGTGATCTCGAAGCGGACCAGCATGGCGATCTGCCGCAGGAAGTAGTCGCTGAGGCCGCCGAGCCGCTCGAAGTGCGCGGTGAACCGGTCGAACAGGCCCGGCCCCGGCTCGGGATGCTCGGCGGTGGCCGCGGCGATGTGCGCGGCGCGGTCGGCGGCGTAGCGCTCCAGGTACGCCGGACGGTCCGCGTCGGCGAACGAGAAGGCCGCCGAGACCGGGTCCCGGACGACCTCCCCGGAGTCGAGGTCGACGGCGTCGCCGGGCAGGAAGTGGTCGAAGCGCTGCCGCGGCAGGTGCTCGCGCAGCCACTCCGTCGCGACCTCCGGGTCGCAGAACGCCCCGTCCTTCTGGCCGAGCACCCAGTTGAGGTGTCTCACCTCGTCGTCCAGGAAGCACGGCGGGCCGGCGAACGGCACCGCGAGCTCCGGCTCCGTCTGCCGGACGAGGCGCTGCGCCGCGCGGAGCTTGGACACCCGCTTGTCCGTCGCGACCTTGGCCATCTCCTCGGCCGGGTACTCGTAGCAGATCGGATGCCAGGACGCGCCGGACGTCTGGAGCGCCATCAGGTCGAGGCGCCCGCCCGCCAGGTGCCTGGCCCGGCGGGCCTGCGCGGCGGTGAGCCGGGCGTCGTTGCAATGCAGCACGCCGCGCCCGTCGGCGACGACGAGAAAGGCGGCGTCATGGCACATCGGGGAGAGTTCCGGAATCGCGGTGATCCAGGAGCCGCGATTGTCCAGCGGGAATTTCTCCCATGCGGGTATCTCGATTACCTGCCGGGAACCCGCGGCCGCCGCCATCCGTTCACGGAAGGCGGGTCCCGGATACCGCGGAATGAGGATCCGGGTCCGCGCCGGAAGCCGTCCGATGACCCACGGGTCGAAGTGATCTAGGTGCTCATGGGAGACGGCCACCCAGTCGGCTTCGAGCAACCGGGCGGTGTCGAGATGATCGTTTCTCGGATACTGGTGCCAGGCTCCGAGAAAGGCCCCCGTTGGAGCGAGCCACGGGTCCACGAGCAGGCGGAACGCGAAGGCGTCCACCGCCATCCCCGCATGTCCGAGAAATGTGACCGTCGGCATGCTGAGACTGTCTCTCCGCACCCCCGCTCCCGCACCCGCCGGAATGCGCAAAGCGGCTACGCCACCGGTATGAAAGAAAGGGGGCGCGGCAGCCCCGCAATCCTGACTTAGACGCTCGCACAAAGCCGTAAGTTTACCGTTTGAAACGTATGTCCGCTTCCGGCCATACGGCGGTCTCTTGCGGCCAATTCACTGGACACGGATCCCGCCCGGGGCGACCGTCGAGGGGTGCTGGTATTACGGACGGGGGTCCATTGATGAACCATGGGCAGGCTCGGTCCTCCCCCGCCCGCGGGCGGGCGTGCGGCACGGCGGTCGCGGGGGAGCACGCCCTCTGGCGGCGCCGGCTCCGGCACGACATCCGCCACGAGCTCGGGACCATCATCATGCTCGCCTCGGCGGTCGCGGTCGCCGAGGACGTCGGCGCCGGCAGCCGGGAGCGCGTGGAGCAGCTCCTCGGCGAGACCCGGTGGCTCGACCACCTGCTGCGCAGGCTCGACGAGGACGACGACGACCAGCCGCTGCCGAGCCCCGAGCGGATCCGGGTGGACGCCCTCACCACCGAGGTCGTCACCGCGATGCGCCTCGCCGCCCCGCACCGGATCTGCCTCACGGGCGGCGCGGCCTGGGCCCACATGGACCCGGTCGCGCTGTGGCGGGCGCTGCGCAACGTCCTCGACAACGCGTGCCGCGTCGCCGAGAGCCGGGTGGACGTCCGGGTCGAGGTCGAGCAGGGCTGGGTCGTCATCCAGGTCGACGACGACGGGCCCGGGTTCGCCGCCGCCGGGAGCGGAGGCGCGGGCGGGGGCGAAGGCGGGGCCGGGGGCGGCGGCGAAGGCGGGGCCGGAGGCGCCGCGCCGGGCGGTGAGGCGCGGCGCGGGCTGGCCTCGCTCGGGCTCGGCATCGTCCACGACCTCATCTCCGGCTACGGCGGCAGCCTGGAGATCCGCACCTGCGAGATGGGCGGCGCCCGCGTCCGCATGCTGCTGCCCTCGGCGCCGCCGCCGCAGGGCCCGGTGCCGCTGGGCGCGTACGCCGACGACTGGCGGCGGCACCCATGAGGGTCATCATCTGCGACGACCACGCCGTCTTCGCCGACTCGCTGTCGCTCGTGCTCACCGACGCCGGGCACGTCGTCGCCGGGGTGGTCTACTCGCCGGAGGACGCGCTGCCGCTGCTGCGCGCGCGGTCCGCCGACGTGTGCCTGATCGACCTCCACTTCCCCGCCGGCACCGCGCTCGACTGGATGCCGCGGCTGCGGCTCGCCGCCCCCGCGACCCGGTTCGTCGTCCTCACCGGCTACCTGGAGCAGGGCGTGCTGGAGGCGGGCGTCGCCGCGGGCGTGCGCGGCTTCGCGCACAAGGGCCAGCAGGCCGGCGACATCCTCACCCTGCTGCGCCGCGTCGCGGCCGGGGAGGTCGTCGTTGACCAGGCGGCCCGCCGGGCCGGGTCCGCCCGGCGGCGCGGCGCGGCGCAGCGCGTCGCGCAGTTCCTCACCCCGCGCGAGCGCGAGGTCCTGACCCGGCTCGCGCGCGGCGAGTCGACCCAGGCGCTCGCCAAGGCGATGGGCGTGACGCGCAGCACCGCGCGCAGCCACGTCCAGAGCGTCCTCAGCAAGCTCGGCGTCCACTCGCAGCGCGAGGCGGTCATCGAGGCGGCGCGGCACGGCCTGGTCAGCGTGGAGACCGGGGAGTGGCTGGCGGGCTGATACACCCGCGGGTGGCGGCCGAAACCGGACATCCGGCGCCCGGCCGGGACGGGTTAGCGTCGTCGGGAAGGAGGTTCCCATGCCTCAACGGCGAGGCACGCTGCCCGTCTCCGACGCCGAGGTGCTCGGCTGCGCGGACACCTATGCCCGCGGCGTCCCCTACGACCGGCTGGAGCGGCTCCGCGCCCGGACCCCCGTCGTGTGGCTGGACGGGCGGCTCGACGGCCGGCCCGGCGCGTGGGGCGTCCTGCGGTACTCCGACGTGCGGCACGCGCTCGCGCGGCCCGAGCTCTTCGTCCCCGTGCAGGACGGCGTCGCGCACGGCCCCGGGAGCGGCGCGCCCGCCGGAGCACACGGTGGTACGCCCGCGGGAGGGCACGGCGGTGCCGGCGCGGGCGGCGGGCCCGCCGGGGAGCACGCGCCGATCGACATGGACCCGCCGGTGACGGCCATGCTGGACCGCATGCCGGACGGCGAGCCCGTCGACTTCGTCCGCGACGTCGCGTCCGGCCTCCCCCAGACGCTGCGCGACACCCTCGCGGGCGGCCTGCACGCCCTGCTCCGCCACCCCGGCCAGTACGAGCGGCTGCGCGAGCGGCGGGCCGACGACCGGCTGCTCGACGGCGCGGTCGAGGAGATGCTGCGCTGGTGGACGCCCGTCATGCAGGTGTGGCGGACGGTGCGGCGCGGCACCGTCGTCGGCGGCGTGCCGCTGCTCGCGGGCGAGCACGTCGTGCTGTGGATCGCGTCCGCGAACCACGACGAGGAGGTCTTCTCCGAACCCGGCCGGTTCCTGCCCGAGCGCTTCATCCCGGAGCGGTACGCCGGCCCCGGCGGGCACACCGGGCACGCCGCCGAGCACCCGGCCGGTGCCGTGGCCGGGCTGCGGACGTTCCGCGGCGTGCGGCGGCACCGGCGCGAGCAGCGCGTCCGCCCGCACCTCTGCTTCGGCTACGGGGACCGCGCCTGCCTCGGCGCGCGGCTGGCCCGCGTGCACCTGCGCGCCCTGCTCACCGGGATCCTCGAACGGCCCGGGCGGCTCCGGCCCGCGGGCGAGCCGGTCCGGTCGCGGTCGAGCGTCCGCCACGGGTTCGAGCACCTCCCGGTCCGCTGGACCCGCTGATCGCCGAGCGCCCCGCCCGGCGCGGCACGGCCGAACCCGGACCGGCGGCGATGCGTATGACCCAGCGTCCAGGGTCTTGTGGCGGGCGGCCCGAGGAGGCGGGAAGTGGGACTGACGAGCTGGGGGCTGCTCGGCCTCCTGGTCCTGGCCACGGCGGCCTGCTTCGGCGCGACCGTGCGGGCCTGGCCGAGGGCCGCCGCGACCGGTGTCCGCGCGGCCGGGACGCGGCTCGCGCTGCTCCTCGGCTGCCAGCTCGCCGTGCTGCTGACGCTGCTCGTGTCGGTGAACGGCCACTACCTGTTCTACGGCTCCTGGACGGACCTCGCGGGCGCGGCGGGCGGCGGCGCGCGGGTCCAGGGGCGCGGCGCGGCGAACCCG
>NZ_CAACUY010000053.1 GCF_900659615.1 Actinomadura fibrosa
ATCATCGGCTACTCGCGGATGGCGCGGGTCGCGGCCGAGGTCCGCGAACGCCTGGCCGACGACCTGGACGCCCCGGCGGCGCTGGCCGCGATCGACGCGTGGGCCGCCGCCGAGGGGACGGACGAGACCGCCCCGGCCCAGGTCCGCGCGATCGCCGACGCCCTCCTCGGCGTCGCCCTGTGAGCCGCCGCGAAACACGCCAACGCCCCTGACCGATCCACCCGCCTGACCGAACCCACCCGCCGAGCCCACCCCGCCGGGACGGAAGCGAGCCGACCGCCGGAACAGGCGCGGAGCTGGCTTGCCGGAACGGGCGCGGGGCGGCCTTGCCGGGACGAGCGGGGGGCGGGCTCGCCGAGGCGGTGTCAGAGCAGTCCGGCGAGGCGGTAGAGGACGAGCGACCCGGCGACGGCGACGTTGAGGCTGCTGCCGTGGCCGACCATGGGGATCTCGACGGCGCCGTCGAGCAGGTCGAGCGCCTCGGCAGGGATGCCGTGCTGCTCGTGGCCGAGGACCGCGACCGTGCGGACGCGGGCGGCGGGCAGGTCGGCGAGCCGCACGGCCTCGTCCGCGAGCTCCACGCCGACGACGCGGGACCCGGCGTTCCGCTGGGCCTCCAGCCAGGCCAGGGGGTCGTTGACCCAGTGGACGCACGCGGGGCGGCGCAGGGTGTTGCCGCGGTCGAGGGCCTCGGGGACCCACGGGAAGCGGGGCACGGCGAGGCAGGCGCCGACGGCGTCGCAGGTGCGCAGGAGGGTGCCGAGGTTGGCGCCGTGCAGCGGCCACAGCGGCGCGGCGACGAGGTGGTCCCAGCAGGAGTGCGCGCGGGAGCGGCGGCGGTCGCGGATCTCGCGCGGGCGCCTCACCCGGATGGCGGGCGGCGCGGTGCGGCGGCTCACCGCCGGCGGGCGGTGCCGCCCTCCCAGCGTCGGGACCCGAGGGTGTTCCGTGGGTTCATGTCGCGCGCACTTCGCGGCGTGCGCGGGCCATCGCCGAGGACACTTCGCGATCAGTGTAGCCCGATCACGTCGGCGCGGCAGCGGCGGCGGCCCGGCCGGGCGGGCCGCCGGGGCGGATCGACCGGAAGCGGATCAGCCGGAAGCGGATCAGCCGGGGTCGCGGCGGCGCAGGTACCGCTCGAACTCGCGGGCGATCGCGTCGCCGCTCGCCTCGGGGAGCTCGGTGGCGTCCTTCTGCTCCTCCAGCGTCCGCACGTACTCGGCGACCTCGGAGTCCTCCTCGGCGAGCTCGTTGACGCCGTTCTCCCAGGCCCGCGCCTCCTCGGGCAGCTCGCCGAGGGGGACGGTGACGTCCAGGAGGTCCTCGACGCGGCGCAGCAGCGCGAGCGTCGCCTTGGGGGACGGGGGCTGCGCGACGTAGTGGGGGACGGCCGCCCACAGCGACACGGTGTCGAGGTCGGCCTTGGCGCAGGCGTCCTGCAGCACGCCGAGGATGCCGGTCGGGCCCTCGTAGCGGGCCGGTTCGAGGTGGAGGGTGTTGACCAGGCCCGCCTCGGACGCGGCGCCGGTGACGGGCACCGGGCGGGTGTGGGGGGCGTCGGCGAGGAGCGCGCCCAGCAGCACGACGCTGCGGACGTCCAGCTCCAGCATGAGGCCGACGAGCTCGCGGCAGAACGACCGCCAGCGCATGTTCGGCTCGATGCCGTGGACCAGCACGACGTCGCGGCCGTTGGGGAGCCGCGCCCAGGAGATGCGGGTCGTTGGCCAGGTGATGCCGCGGGTCTCCCCGTCGACCATCTCGACGATCGGCCGCGTCACCTGGAAGTCGTAGTACTCGTCGGGATCGAGTTCGGCGATGGGCACGGCCTCCCAGGTCGACTCCAGGTGCTGGATCACCCCGCTCGCGGCCTCACCGGCGTCGTTCCACCCCTCAAAGGCCGCCACGATCACCGGATCGACGAGTTCCGGCACGCTTTCGAGCTCGACCACGCGCTGCCTCCTTCCGACGTCGGGTACAGCGTCACCGCGGGGGCCGTCATTCCCGGGGGTCGGGGTTCCCCGTCATGATCGGTGGCTGTCAGCCTACGTCCTGACAGTGACCTACCCCACCGTTCCGCCGCCAGACCCCGGCCCTGTACGCCCGCGGCGGAACGGTGGTCACGATCGGGTCACTTGCCGTCGGTGGTGTGGACGATGAGGACGTCGCAGGGCGAGCGGTGCGACAGGTTCGCCGGGACGGACCCGAGGATGCGGCCGGCGAGGCTGTTGAGGCCCCGGTTGCCGATCACGACGAGCTCCGCGCCGCGGTCCTTGGCGATCCTGCTGATGACGTCGACGGCGTCGCCCTCGACGGCGACCTGGTCGATGTCCTTGGCGCCCGCCGCGACCGCCCGCTCCCGTGCCGCCCGCAGCGCGTCGTCGGCGGGCGTGGACCCCTGCACCTTGTACGCCAGGTCGCCGAGCCGGTCGGCGGCGCTGGCGCGCTCGCGCTCGGGCATGGGGCTGTAGGCGGAGGCGAGCAGGAGGGTCGCGCCGGTCGCGGCGGCCAGCTGCGCCGCCCGGTCGACCGCGCGGAACGAGGAGTCCGAGCCGTCGGTGCCGACGAGGATGATGCGGTACGCGCTCATGCCGCTCCTTACCGGTTGGTAGTTTCGTGGCACGTTATCGGTCCGGTGTCCCATCCGTCACCGTGTCTTTGCACAGCCTGTCCAGTTGCGCGCGCGTGACCTCGGGCCCTCCCGTCCCAGGTGTTCCACGATGTGGACGCCGGAGTGGTCCCGGGGCGGCGCGGCTAGGGTGGGGCCACCGGGAGGCACTCCCGGGAACCGCGAGACGTGAGGAGCACTGTGACCCGCAGGGGGCCGCAGGCGGTCCTGTTCGACATGGACGGCCTGCTGATCGATTCCGAGCGCGTGTGGCTCGAAGTCGAGTCGGAGGTCATGGCATGGCTCGGCGGCACCTGGGGCCCCGAGCACCAGGAGCGGCTCGTCGGGGGGTCCCTCGACATCGCCGTGGCCTACATGCTGGAGCTGACGGGGTCGCCGGCCGCACCGGAGGAGGTGGGCCGGCGCATGCTGGACGGCATGCACGAGCGGCTCAGCGCCTTCGTCCCGCTGATGCCGGGCGCCAAGGAACTGCTCGCCGAGCTGCGCGGCGCCGGGGTCCCGGCCGCGCTGGTGTCCTCCAGCCACCGGCGCCTCATCGAACCGGTCCTGGACGCGGTCGGCCGCGAGCACTTCGTGCTGAGCGTCGCCGGCGACGAGGTCGGGCGGACCAAGCCCGACCCCGAGCCGTACCTGACGGCCGCCGCCCGGCTCGGCGCCGACCCCGGCCGCTGCGTGGTGCTGGAGGACTCCCCGAACGGCGTCGCCGCCGCCGAGGCGGCCGGGTGCGTGACCGTGGCCGTGCCCAACGTCCTGCCGATCCCGCCCGCGCCGGGCCGGACCGTGGTCGCCTCGCTGCGCGAGCTGAACCTGGAGCGGCTGTCGGCCCTGGTGGATTGAGCTCCGGTCCGTCCGGCGCGGTAGCCGTGCCCTGATACCCGCGGGGTGGTCCCTAGGGGATCGTTCACGCCGGAGGAGGAGGCCGCGCCGCCCGCAAACCGTCCCCTCGGAGGAGCGGCATCCGCCGCGGGACGTGTGACGATGGAGGGGGAGCATCACCGCACGGATTGAGGGGCCGGCATGAGCGACGCAGCCATTTTCGCGATCAGCCTCGGGGTGACCCTGGCCGGGCTGGTCATCAGCTGGGGGGTCTACCGGCGGCGCGGCGCGGCGTCCGGGACGCGGGCCGTGGCGTGGTCGCTGGTGCCGCTCGCGGCGGCGTTGACGGGCGTGACGGAGTTCTTCGTCGACCTGGCCTTCGATCCGGAGAAGTGGGCGGGCGTCGCCCTGGCGGGCCTCGCGGTGGTCCTGTACCTGGCCTCGGGCGCAGCGCTGAGCCGCCGCGGCGGTGGCGGGGGCAAGTCCGCGGAGAAGGGCGGCGGCGAGCCGAAGGCAGCCCGGCGTGCCGCGAAGCCGAAGGGCGCCGTCGGCGGGGCGTCGCCGTCCGGCGACCCGGACCTGGCCGAGATCGAGCAGATCCTCCGCAACCGCGGCATCTCCTGACCACAGCCGCGCCCGGAGCGCCCGGGGTCGCCGGGCCCCGGGACACGCGCCCCTTAAGCACGCGCCCCTTAGACGGTGATGCATCCCGGGGGCGGCGGGAGCGAACGAGACCGCGCCTCCGGGGCCGTTGACTCTCCGTGGTTCCTGACTCTCCGCAACCGGAGGGGCCCGGCGCTCGGACGGGCCCGCGCGGCGTCCCGTCCCTTCGTAGCGTGACGGGTGTGGCGGGCGGTGACGGTTCGCGCGCCCGGGGCCCCGGTGGACGGAGCACCGCACCGGTTGACGCATGATGGTCCTGTGACGGCGGACCGGAGCGTCCCCGCGCACGGACGGGGGGCGTTCCGGCCCGCCGTTTCTGCGCGCTCGGCGGCTGACCTGCGGACGATCGATCTCGGAACGGACTCAGAACGGTAAAGCTTGCCGGTCTAGACCGGGTTTCGGTTGCCGTGCGGGCCGGTGCTGAACGTACTATTCGGGCGATTTGTCCGAAGTGGTGTGCGGACACGTGTGCCCCAGATGACGACGAGATCACAAGTCAGATACGGGTACTGGCGAAGGTCGCTTCACGGATGGACAGTCGTGCCCGAAGGACTACGTTTCCCTTCAGCAAACGCGGCGTAACGGGCACGGGGGCAGCGGACGATCTTCGCGGCCCGGCCGGCGTGCGCCGGCGGCAGTGTGGCCGAGGTGGTAGGAGGTACGGAGCGTGACCGCACCGATCGAGGTGTCCGGTTCTGAGGCCGAGGCCCAGCCGGACGCCGTCCTCGCGGGCGTCGATCGCAAGGCGATCCAGGGCCGTTCCCTCGGCCAGATCGCCTGGATGCGGCTCAGGCGCGACAAGGTCGCTCTCAGCGGCGGCGCGTTCGTGCTGCTCCTGATCATCGTGTCGCTCCCCGGGGTCACCGGCCTCGTGACCGGATGGTTCGGGAGCCCGCCCAACGAGTTCCACCAGAACCTGGTGGACGCCACGCTCGGCGGCCCGCTCAAGAAGTGGGGCGGGATGAGCTCCGACCACATCTTCGGCGTCGAGCCCATCAACGGCCGCGACCTGTTCAGCCGCGTGCTGTACGGGGCGCGGGTCTCGCTCCTGATCGGCGTGCTCGCCACGCTCGTCTCCGTCGTCATCGGCACGGTGATGGGCATCGTCGCCGGCTACTTCGGCGGCTGGGTCGACACGCTGATCGCCCGCACGATGGACGTCTTCCTCGCCTTCCCGCTGGTGCTGTTCGCGATCTCGCTGGTCGGCGTGATCCCGAACAGCCTCCTCGGGCTGGAGGGCAACAACCTGCGGATGGGGATCCTGGTCTTCATCATCGGGTTCTTCAACTGGCCCTACATCGGCCGGATCATCCGCGGGCAGACCATGTCGCTGCGCGAGCGCGAGTTCGTCGACGCCGCGCGCAGCATGGGCGCGCGGAACTCCTACATCCTGTTCAAGGAGATCCTGCCCAACCTGGTCGCGCCGATCCTGGTGTACTCCACCCTGCTGATCCCGACCAACATCCTCTTCGAGGCCGCGCTGTCGTTCCTCGGTGTCGGCATCAACCCGCCCGACCCCTCGTGGGGCGGGATGCTGTCGCAGGCCACCGAGCTCTACTCGGTCGCCCCTCACTTCGTGATCGTCCCCGGGCTCGCCATCTTCGTCACCGTCCTGGCCTTCAACCTGTTCGGCGACGGGCTGCGCGACGCCCTGGACCCACGGGCCCGATGACCCCGGCGAACGTCCGGTATTAGCGAAAGGGAACTGATGAAATCTCCCAAGGTGGTGACCAGCGCGGCGGCGGGGATCGTCGTTCTGGGCCTGGGGCTGTCCGCCTGCGGCGGCGGTGACGACGACGGCGGGAACGGCGGCGGCAGCGGCAAGTTCGACGCCGGGTCGACCGCGGTGGTCAATGCCTCCGACCACAAGGGCGGCGTCCTGAAGATGGCGCAGCCGGACGACTTCGAGTCGCTCGACCCGGCGAACATCTACTACGCCTACGGCCTCAACTTCGTCCGGATCTTCTCCCGGACGCTGATGACCTACGCGTCGAAGCCGGGCGCCGAGGGCTCGAAGATGGTTCCCGACCTCGCCGAGGCCCCGGGCACGCCGAGCGACGGCAGCAAGACCTGGACGTACAAGCTCAAGCGCGGCATCAAGTACGAGGACGGCACCGAGGTCAAGGCCAAGGACATCAAGTACGCGGTCGCGCGCACCTTCGACCGCAGCGTCCTGCACAACGGCCCGTCGTACTTCCCGCAGCTGCTGGCCGCGGACGGCTACAAGGGCCCGTTCAAGGACAAGAACCTCGACAGCTTCAAGGCCGTCGAGACCCCGGACGACTACACCGTCGTGTTCAAGCTGAAGGCCCCCTTCAGCGAGTTCGACCAGGTCGTCGGGTTCTCCGGGCAGACCGCCCCGGTGCAGCAGGCCAAGGACACCGGCGTCCGCTACGGCATGCACCCGATCTCGACCGGCCCGTACAAGCTCCAGGGCGACTACACGCCGAAGAAGGGCGGCACCTGGGTCCGCAACACCAACTGGGACCCGGCCACCGACCCGAACCGCAAGCAGCTGCCCGACAAGATCGAGGTGCAGGCGGGCCTGAAGGCCGAGGAGATCGACAGCCGGCTGCAGAACGGCTCGGTCCAGATCGACCTGCCCGGCTCCGGCGTCCAGGCCGCGGCCCGGCAGCAGATCCTCACGAACCCGAAGCTGAAGGCGAACGCCGACAACCCGCTCGCCGGCTTCCACTGGTACGTGCCGATCAACACCAAGAACATCCCGAACCTCGAGTGCCGCAAGGCGATCGTGTACGCCGCGGACCGCTCGGCGATGTACCGGGCGTACGGCGGCGAGGTCGGCGGGCAGGTCTCCACCTCGATCCAGCCGCCGGCGGTCGCGGGCCGGGAGCAGGGCACCGACTACTACACCAAGGCGGACCCGAACTACACCGGCGACCCGGCGCAGGCCAAGGCCGCGCTCGCCAAGTGCGGCAAGCCCAACGGCTTCTCCACCACCATGATCTTCCGGAGTGACCGGCCGAAGGAGAAGGCGACCGCCGAGGCGCTCAAGCAGTCCCTCGACAAGGTCGGCATCAAGCTGGAGCTCAAGGGCTACCCGTCGGGCACCTACACCAACGAGCAGCTCGGCGCGCCGAAGTTCGTCGCCAAGGAGAAGGTCGGCCTCGGCACCTACGGCTGGGCGCCGGACTGGAACACCGGCTACGGCTACCTCCAGCCCATCTCCGACGGCAAGGCGATCGTCGACACCGGCAACGCCAACCCGGAGGAGCTGGACGACCCGACGATCAACAAGATGTGGAACGACGTCGTGTCGATCCAGGACCCGGCGGGCCGCGCGAAGGTCTACAACGAGATCGACGCGAAGATCCGCGAGCAGGCCGCCATCCTGCCGAACGTGTACGCCAAGTCCCTGCTGTACCGTCCGACGAACCTGACGAACGTGTACTTCCACGCGGGCTACGGCATGTACGACTACGCCAACCTCGGCGTCACCGGCTGAGTGTCGCTCCGAGCTACCTGAGAGAAGGCAGGTGAAGGCATAGGACGGTCGCCGGGGGGATCCCCCGGCGGCCGTCCGGGCCGGAGACTGTGGTCGCATTCATTGTTCGCCGCCTGCTGGGCGCGGTGGGGCTGCTCCTCATCATCAGCGCGGTGACGTTCGCCATCTTCTTCCTCGTGCCGCGGGCCGCGGGCGTCACCAGCGACGACATCGCGGGCCGCTTCGCCGGCAAGCAGCCGGACGCGGCCACCCTCGCCGCGATCAAGGACCGGTTCGGGTTCGACGACCCGGTGCCGGTCCAGTACGGGAAGTTCCTCAAGGCGATCGTCGTGGGCGACACCTACGACACCGGGACCGAGAAGATCCACTGCCCGGCCCCGTGCCTGGGCTACTCGTTCCGGACGAACCAGTCGGTCACCGACCAGATCGTCGACCGCGCCCCGATCACCTTCATGATCGCGATCGGCGCGGCGGTGCTGTGGGTGATCGTCGGCGTCTCCATCGGCGTCCTGTCGGCCCTGCGGAGAGGCACGATCTTCGACCGGGCCGCGATGGGCATCGCCCTCGCGGGCGTGTCGCTGCCGGTCTTCTTCACCGGCCTTCTCTCGCTGGCGTTCGTCGTCCACAGATGGAACCTGCTGCCCGAGGTCAACTACGAGGGCCTCAGCGACAACCCGTTCAACCTGATCCTGCCGTGGATCTGCCTGGCGTTCCTGTACGCCGCGCTGTACGCGCGGCTCACTAGGGCGGGCATGCTGGAGACGATGAACGAGGACTACATCCGCACGGCCCGCGCCAAGGGCCTGCCGGAGAAGACGGTGGTGTTCAAGCACGGCCTGCGCGCCACCCTCACCCCGATCATGACGGTGTTCGGCCTGGACATCGGGCTGCTCCTCGGCGGCGCGATCATCACGGAGAAGACGTTCTCGATCCCGGGGCTCGGCCAGCTCGCGCTGGACGGGGTGAACCAGAGCGACCTGCCGGTCGTGCTGGGCGCGACGATGGTGGCCGCGCTGTTCATCGTCCTCGCCAACCTGGTCGTGGACATCCTGTACGGCGTGGTCGACCCGAGGGTGAGGCACAGCTGATGGCGCGCAAGGACCCGGCGGAGCTGGTGAACGGCTCGGCCGAGCAGAGCGGGACCCGCGGCGCCCCGTCGGCGTTCCTGGAGGTCCGCGACCTCAAGATCCACTTTCCGACCGACGACGGCCTGGTGAAGTCGGTGGACGGGCTGTCGTTCCAGCTGGAGCGCGGCCGCACCCTCGGCATCGTCGGCGAGTCCGGGTCGGGCAAGAGCGTGACGAGCCTCGGCATCCTCGGCCTGCACAACAAGCGCAACGCGAACGTGTCGGGCGAGATCTGGCTGGACGGCACCGAGCTCGTCGGCGCCTCGCAGAACGACGTCCGGCGGCTCCGCGGCCGCAAGATGGCGATGATCTTCCAGGACCCGCTGTCGTCGATGCACCCCTTCTACACGGTCGGCCACCAGATCGTGGAGGCCTACCGGGTGCACAACGACGTGTCGAAGTCGGTGGCGCGCAAGCACGCGGTCGACATGCTCGGCCGGGTCGGCATCCCCCGCCCCGACCGCCGCGTCGACGACTACCCGCACCAGTTCTCCGGCGGCATGCGGCAGCGCGCGATGATCGCGATGGCGCTGTCCTGCGACCCGGAGCTGCTGATCGCCGACGAGCCGACCACGGCCCTGGACGTGACGGTGCAGGCGCAGATCCTGGACCTGATCCGGGACCTCCAGGAGGAGTTCAACTCCGCCATCATCATGATCACCCACGACCTCGGGGTGGTCGCCGAGCTGTCCGACGACATCCTGGTGATGTACGCGGGCCGGTGCGCGGAGTACGCCAGCGTCGACGACGCGTTCCACCGGCCGCTGCACCCCTACACCTGGGGCCTGCTCGGGTCGATGCCGCGGCTGGACCGGGAGCGCTCCGAGCGGCTGATGCCGATCAAGGGGACGCCGCCGAGCCTCATCAACGTGCCGCAGGGCTGCGCGTTCAACCCGCGGTGCGCCTACCGGGACCTCAACGGCGACAAGAGCACCACCGAGCGTCCCGAGCTGGTGGAGGCCGAGCCGGGCCACCAGGTGGCCTGCCATCTCCCGCTGGAGAAGAAGCGGGAGATCTGGGAATCCGAGATCCGGCCGAAGCTGTGACGGGGAACGAGACTGTGAGCACTGACAAGACCACGGCGGAGGGGACCACCGTCCCCGCGGCCGACTCCGCGGGCGACGCCCGTCCGATCGCGGACGGCGAGCCGCTGCTGGAGGTCGACGGCCTCGGCAAGCACTTCCCCGTCACCGCGGGCCTGCTGCGCCGGCAGGTGGCGGCGGTCAAGGCCGTCGACGGGGTGTCGTTCTCGGTCCGCAAGGGCGAGACGCTCGGGCTGGTCGGCGAGTCCGGCTGCGGGAAGTCCACCACCGGCCGCATGATCATGCGGCTGCTGGACCCGAGCTTCGGGAAGATCACCTTCGAGGGCGAGGACATCACCACGATGTCCCAGGGCCGGCTGCGCCCGCTCCGCCGCGACCTCCAAATGATCTTCCAGGACCCGTACTCGTCGCTGAACCCGCGCAAGACGGTCGGCGCGATCGTCGGGGCGCCGTTCCGGCTGCAGAACATCAAGACCGAGAACGGCGTGAAGAGGGCCGTCCAGGACATCCTGGAGCTCGTCGGCCTGAACCCCGAGCACTACAACCGCTACCCGCACGAGTTCTCCGGCGGGCAGCGGCAGCGCATCGGGATCGCCCGGACCCTCGCCCTGAAGCCGAAGCTGATCGTCGCGGACGAGCCGGTGTCGGCCCTCGACGTCTCCGTCCAGGCCCAGGTGGTGAACCTGCTGGAGGACCTCCAGGACGAGCTCGACCTCACCTACGTGGTGATCGCGCACGACCTGTCGGTGGTCCGGCACATCTCCGACCGGGTCGCGGTCATGTACCTCGGCAAGATCGTCGAGATCGCGGACCGCAACGACCTGTACGAGCGGCCGATGCACCCGTACACCAACGCGCTGCTGTCGGCGGTCCCGATCCCCGACCCGGCCGAGCGCGGCGAGCGCAAGCGGATCCGGCTCCAGGGCGACGTGCCGAGCCCGCTCGACCCGCCGCCCGCCTGCCGGTTCCACACCCGCTGCTGGAAGGCGCAGGACATCTGCAAGCAGGTCGAGCCGCCGCTGGTGGAGCTCAGCCCCGGCCACGAGGCCGCCTGCCACTTCCCGGAGAACACCACGGTGAGCGCGACCGACGAGGTCGCGAAGGCCGCGGTGGCACCGGCACCGGGCACGACCGCCGCGGACGACCCCGCCCCCGAGGCCTGACCCCGGTTCCCCGGCACGCCTCCCACACGAAGACCCGGTCCCCAACAAGGGAACCGGGTCTTCGCGCACCCAGAGCCGGGCCCCCAGGACGCGCCGAAGCAATGACCGAGGGCAGACGGTGGGGCCGGGCCGGGGCACCGATCCCGGCGGCGCACTGTGACGGTGGCCGCGGTGGTGGCCGGAGGGCCGGGGTGGTGGCCGCCCGGGGTGGGCCGAGACGGTCGCCGCAGGAGCGGCCTCGGGCGGTTGCCGTTGGGGGTGCGCTGGGACGGTGGTCCCGGGGGCGCGCTGTGGCGGTGGCCGCCGGGGTGGCCGAGGGGCCGGGGTGGTGGCCGCCCGGGGTGGGCCGAGACGGTCGCCGCAGGAGCGGTCTCGGGCGGTTGCCGTTGGGGGTGCGCTGGGACGGTGGTCCCGGCGGCGCGCTGTGGCGGTGGCCGCCAGGCCGGGCCGAGACGGTCGCAGTAGGAGCGGTCTCGGGCGGTTGCCGTTGGGGGCGGGCTGGGACGGTGGTCTCGGCGGCGCGCTGTGGCGGGGGTGGCCGGGGGGCCGGGCTGGTGGCCGCTGGGCCGGGCCGAGACGGTCGCCGTAAGAGCGAATTCGGGCGGTGGCAGTGGGGGTGCGCTGGGGCGATGGCCGTGGGAGCAAGCCGGGGCGCTGGTCCTGGGAGAGCGCTCTAGCGGTGGCCGCAGGGCACGCCGTGGCGATGGCCTCGGCGGCCGCAATGGCTTTGGGGGTGCGGTGGGGTGCGGTGGCTGGTGGGGGGGTGCCGCGGACGGCCCGGGGGAGTCAGTCCGGGGGCTGGGTTAGGGCGTCGCCGAGGGGGGTGCGGCGGTAGAGGACGGCGCGGCCGGTGCGGGCGCGGTCGAGGAGCCCGGCGCGGCGCAGGACGGCGAGGTGGTCGCCGACGGCGCCGGGAGCGACGTTGAGGGCGCGGGCGAGCTGGGTGGTGCCGGCGGGCTCGTCCAGGGCCAGCAGGACGCGGGCGCGGGTGCCGCCGAGAAGGTCGGCGAGCGCGGCGGGCGGCGGGGCCGGCGTGGTCTCCCACAGTGCGGAGATGCCGCGGGCGGGGTAGATGAGCGCGGCGGGCCAGGGCGCATTGGTGTGCGCGGCGACGCCGGGCCACACGAACACCGAGGGGATGAGCAGGAGCCCGCGGCCGCCGAGCCGGACGGTCTCCTCCGTGTGGTCGTGGAGCAGGTCGATGCCGTCGTCGCGCCAGCGGACGCGGGGGTGGAGGTCGGCGAGGGCCGCCTTCCAGCCGCCGCCGGTGAGCCGCGCGGCGCGGTGCAGGACGTCCCGCTCGCAGATGGCGCGGAGCCGCGGCCAGCCGGGGGCGATCAGGGCCCGCCAGGCCGCGTCGAGCGCGCCCGCGATGACCTCGACGATGTCGGGCCGGTCCAGGACGGCGCGGGTCCGGGGACTGGCGGGTCGGGCGTCGAGCGCGTAGTCGATCTCGCGGCGGGCGACGTCGTGGGGCGTGGCGCGGACGGCGGCGAGGTCGTCTCCGATGGTCTGGGCGAGGCCCAGCGGCGGCGGCGCGACGAAGCCGGCGCCGTGCCGGGGCGTCTGGAGGGCGAGGACGGCGTCCAGCGCGGTCTCGGCGCGCAGCCGCCGCAGCTCCGGTGCGAGCCGCGCGGCCCACGCGCGGGGCAGGGTGCGTTCGGAGAGGCCGGTGAGGGCGCGCAGCAGCCCGTCCAGCTCGAACAGCGGCGACAGCGCGAACCGGCTGTGCAGCAGGTCCTCCGCGCCCGCCTCGAAGCGGATCACGGCACCGAGCTTACGTCCCTGGACGTAACGATGGCGGCGGCCGGTCGTGGCGCCCGAGGGTAGCGGCATGACGAGCGGCCCCCCGACGAGCGACGTCCCAGAACGTGACCCCGCGACGACGACCCCGGCATCCTTCGCCCAGGCATCGTGCGCCGCTGCGGAGGCTGGCGCTGCGGAGGCTGGCGCTGCGGTGCCCGATGCTGCGGTGCCCAATGCTTCGGCGTCGGGCGGTGCGGTGTCGGGTGGTGCAGCGTCCGGGGATGCGGCGTCCCGAGGTGCGGCGTCTGGTGGTGCGGCGTCCGGGGATGCGGCGTCGGGTGGTGCGGCGTCGGGTGGTGCGGCGTCCGGGGACGCACCGTCCGGGGGTGCGGTGTCGGGTGGTGCGGCGTTCGGCGATGCGTCCGGGGGCGGTGTCGCGTCCGGTGGTGCGGTGGCCGGTTCCGTGGGGGCGGGCGGGGGCGGGGCGGGGCGTCGGGTGGGGTATCGGGACGCGCTGCGGGAGCCGATGTTCCGGGTGCTGTTCGGGACGCGGACGCTGGCGATCATGGCGGACACCCTGCGGATGCTGGCGCTGTCGGTGCTGGTGTACGGGAGCACGGGGTCGCCGCTGCTGGCGGCGGCCGCGTACGGGATGGGGTTCCTGCCGCAGATGGCGGGCGGGGCGCTGCTGGGGTCGCTCGCGGACCGGTTGCGGCCGCGTCCGCTGATCTGGGGCGCGTACGCGCTGGAGGCGGCAGCGGGGGCGGTGCTGGGGCTGCTGGAGGTGCCGGTGGCGGCGGCGCTGGTGCTGGTGGCGGTGGTGGCGTGCGCGACGCCGGTGTTCGCGGGGGCGTCGAACCGGCTCGTCGCCGACGCGCTGGAGGGTGACGCGTACGTGCTCGGCCGGTCGCTGATGGGGATGGCGTCGGCGGCGGCGCAGCTGGTGGGGCTGGCGTTCGGGGGGATCGCGGTGGCGGCGCTCGGTGCGCGGCACGCGCTGCTGGCGGCGGCGGCCGCGCACGTGGTGGCGGCGCTGCTGGTGCGGCTGCGGCTCCCGGACCTGCCGGTCCCGCCCCGGGCCGGTCGAGATGGCGGGCAGGCCGGGGGGCGCGGATCGGTGGTGGGGGAGAGCTGGGCGGTGAACCGGCGGTTGCTGGCGGATCCGGTGGTGCGGGCGCTGCTGCTGGCGCAGTGGCTGCCGCCGGCGTTCGTCGCGGGGTCGGAGGGGCTGCTCGTCCCTTACGCGGGGGCCCGCGGGTACGGGGCGGGGACGGCGGCGCTGCTGCTGGGGTGTTCGGCGGCGGGGATGCTGCTGGGGAACTTCGCGGGCGCGCGGCTGCTGGGGCCGGTGGCTCGGGAGCGGCTGACGGTGCCGCTGATGGCGGTGTTCGGGCTGCCGCTGGTACCGTTCGCGGCGCCGTTGCCGGCGGTGTGCGCGGCGGTGCTGCTGCTGGTGTGCGGGTGCGGGTTCGCCTACGAGCTGGGGATCCAGCGGCCGTTCGTGGAGGCGCTGCCGGAGGAGGGGCGGGGGCAGGCGTTCGCGCTGCTGTCGATGGGGTTGATGACGTCGCAAGGGATGGGGCCGCTGGTCCTCGGCGGGCTGGCGGAGGTGATGCCGGTGGGGGCGGCGGTGGCGTGCGCGGGCGCGGCGACGCTGGTGACGGCGGTGTGCCTGCGGGGTCCGCTGCGTCGTGCCCGCCGTGTCCGCCCGTCCGGGGACGCCGCTGGGGGAGGGGCCGGTGGCGTTCTGATGGAGCGGTCGGTGTCCTGAGCGGGTCGCTGAGCGAGTTGAGGGGGAGGGTGCCCGGACAGTGGAACGCCCCGCGCGGCGTGCTGGCGGTGCCGTGCGGGGCGTTCCGGTGCGGCATCGGGAGGATGTGCCGCGTCCGGGGGCGGGTTACTCGGTGGAGATCGCCTTGAGGACGTCCATCCGCCCGGCCCGCCACGCCGGCCACAGCGCGGCGAGGACGCCGATCACGGCGGCGACGACCAGGTAGATGACGAGGGTGCCGTAGGGGACGGACAGGACGCCGAGCCCGTCGTCCTTGAGGGCGTTCTGCACGGCGGCGCCGAACGCGACGCCGATGCCCATGCCGAGCAGCGCGCCGAACACCGCGATGACGATCGACTCCAGGCGGATCATGCGGCGGAGCTGGCGGCGGCTGATGCCGATGGCGCGCAGCAGGCCGATCTCCCGGGTCCGTTCGATGACCGACAGGGCGAGGGTGTTGACGACGCCGACCGCCGCGATGATCACCGACATGGACAGCAGGATCGACAGGAACGTGACGAACGCGTCGACCTGCTTGCCGGCCTCCTTCTTCAGGGCGGCCTGGTCGGAGACGTCGAGGTTGGGGTAGTCCCGCAGGCTCCGCTCCAGCGCCGCCTTGGTGGCGGCGTCGGTGCGGGCGGTGTCGATGACGATCGCGTCGGCGGCGGGGGTGGCGGTGTGCGCCAGGTACGCCTGCCGCGAGACGACCTTGTCGCCGATCAGGTCGCTCTTGGTGAAGATCCCCGCCACGGTGAGCGGCTGGGTCTTGCCGTCGGCGAACTGGACGGGCACGGTCGAGCCGACCTTCCAGCCCTTGTCGTCGGCGAGCTTCTCGTCGATCATCATCCCGGCGGCGCCGAGGTCGGTGCCCCCGGACACGATCTTCAGGCGGGCGGCCTTGCTGATCGCGGCGGCGTCGGCGGCCATGTAGGTCGTCTTCGACCCGGCGATCACGGCGCGGCCCGGGTAGGTCTCGGACGCCGCGAGCACGCCCGGCGTCGACTTGACCTTCTGGAGGGCGCTCGCGTCGATGCCGCCCGCGCCGCTCGGCTGGACGAGGTAGTCGGTGCCGAACTGCGCGTCGATCTGCTCGTCCACCGACGCCCGCATCGACGCGCCCATGACGTTCACCAGCGTGATCAGCGCGAGGCCGATCATCAGGGCGGCGGCGGTCGCGGCGGTGCGGCGCGGGTTGCGCAGCGCGTTCTGCTGCGCGAGCCGGCCGGGCGCGCCCGCCAGCCGGGCGAACGGGGCGCCGAGCACCCGCACCACCGGGACGCTGATCACGGGGGCGAGCATCGCGACGCCGACGAACACCAGCAGCGCGCCGACGCCGACGGGGATCATCGGGTTGCCGCCGTTCCCGGCGAGCCCGGCCGCGATGAGGCCGGCGCCGGCGAGGGTGAGCAGCGACCCGAGCGCGATCCGGATCCGCAGCGACCGCTGCGGCAGCGCGACGTCGTCGCGCATCGCCGCGACCGGCGGGATCTTCGCGGCGCGCCGCGCGGGGAAGTACGCCGACACGACGGTGACGACGATCCCGACGACGTACGACCAGATCACCGGGGTCGCGGTGAACCGCAGCCCGCCGCCGCTCCCGGCGGCGGCCTGGAGCAGCGAGGCCAGGCCCGCGCCGGCGCCGAGGCCGAGCGTCGACCCGACGAACCCGACCGCGACGGCCTCGCCGATGACCGCCCGCGTCACCTGCGGGCGGGCGGCGCCGACGGCGCGCAGCAGCGCCAGCTCCCGGGTCCGCTGCGCGACCAGCATCGAGAACGTGTTGAAGATGATGAACGCCCCGACGAAGATCGAGATGAGGGCGAAGACCAGCAGGAACGTCCGGAAGAAGTTGAGGAACTGGGCGACGTCACTCTTGGACTCCTCGCGGAGCTTGGTGCCGGTGACGGCCTCCGTCCCGGCGGGCAGCGCCCTGGCGACGCGGTCGCGGAGCTCGGTCTCCGACGGGCCCGTCGTGCCCATCTCGATGTCGGTGAAGTAGCCGGGCTTCAGCATCAGCCGCTGCGCCGTCGGCGTGTCGAACGCGACGACGGTGGCGCCCATCAGGTCACCCGTGTCGATCAGCCCGACGATCTTCATCTGGCGGGGCGGGCCGGAGGTGACGACCCGGGCGGTGGAACCGAGCGCCAGCTTCCCCTTCTTCGCCGTGTCCGCGTCGACGACGATCTCGCCGGGGCCCTGCGGCGCCCGCCCGGACGCGAGGTCGTAGGAGCCGTGCGGGTTCCAGTTCGTGCCGAACTGCGGCGGCCCCTGCCCGCCGCCGACGAGCTTCCCGTTCGAGCCGACCACGGCGGCGAAGCCGTTGACGTTCCCGAACGGGTCCTTGACGCCCTCGACGCCCTGGATCGTCCGCAGCAGCGACGCCGGCACCGGCTGCGACGCCGTCCCGTCCTCGTCGTCGACGACCTTCTTCGCGCGCACGTCCACGGCCACGTTCGTGCCGATGCGGCTGAACAGGTCGTCGAACTGCTTGTTCATCGTGTCCGTGAAGATCAGCGTGCCGGCCACGAACGCCACGCCGAGGATCACCGCGACGGCCGTCAGCACCAGCCTGATCTTGTGCGCCGCGAGGTTGCGGAGCGTGACCTTCGCCATCATCGGGCCGCGACCCCCGGCTCCTGCGCGCCCTGGGCGCCGGTCCCGGCCGGGCGGCCGGTCTCGAAGCCCTTCATCCGCTCCAGCACCCGGTCGGCGGTCGGCTCGGACATCGTGTCGACGATCTGCCCGTCCGTCAGGAACAGCACCTGGTCGGCGTACGCCGCCGCCGACGGGTCGTGCGTCACCATCACGATCGTCTGGCCCATCTCGCGGACCGAGTCGCGCAGGAACCCGAGGACCTCGGCCCCCGACCGCGAGTCCAGGTTCCCCGTCGGCTCGTCCGCGAAGATGATCTCCGGGCGGGACGCGAGGGCGCGCGCGCACGCCACCCGCTGCTGCTGGCCGCCCGACAGCTCGCTCGGGCGGTGCTTCAGCCGCGGCCGCAGCCCGACCGTGTCGATGACCCGGTCCAGCCACGCCCTGTCGGGCTTGCGGCCCGCGATGTCCATCGGCAGCGTGATGTTCTCCAGCGCGGTCAGCGTCGGGACGAGGTTGAACGCCTGGAAGATGAACCCGACCTTGTCGCGCCGCAGCCGGGTCAGCTGCTTGTCCTTCAGCCGGGTCAGCTCGGTGTCGCCGATGAAGACCTCACCGGAGTCGACCGAGTCCAGTCCCGCCATGCAGTGCATCAGCGTCGACTTCCCCGACCCGGACGGGCCCATGATCGCGGTGAAGCGGCCGCGCGGGATGCCGGCCGTCACGCCGCCGAGCGCGACCACCTTCGCGTCGCCGCGCCCGTACACCTTCTCGATCCGGTGGGCCCGTGCGGCGAAGCCGTCCGCCCCGGGCGCGGAGTGCGCGTCAGCTGTCGATGGGGCGGTGTTCGCCACGTCGTATCCCCTGTCTGAGATGGAAACCGGAAACCGGCGGTGCCGGCGGACCGGGAGAACCCCCGCGATCCGTCGGCTAAAACAGTAGGAGTCCGGCGGCTTCGTGAGATGCACCTCAGGAATGGACTTAACGCTCCAACCGTGGCATGAGAGGCCGCCCCGTCCGTCGTCCTCCCGGAGTAGGGCACCCGTGTCGGAAGAGGGGGTCGTCCAGCCCTCACCTCAGGGACGGCCCTGAGGGAAGACTCAGAAGGCGCTTCTCAGGGGCATCGACGGGACTTGCGGCGGGCCGGGGTCACGGGGAGCCGGTGCTCGGGGACGTCCCGGGACGAGAACGCCGCGAGCCGGCTCCCGCGATACGCAGGAACCGGCTTCGGTCAACGTCATCTCCGGCTACCACCGGGGCGCGTCGGGCTCCGGCTACCGCCCGGGCGCATCGGGCTCGGGTTGCCGGCGGGGCGCATCAGGCTCGGGTTGCCGGCGCGCGGCCGGCGGCTTCGAGTGCCGCGGAACGACCCGTCAGCTCTGGCCCGGGCGGCTCAACCCCGTCTCGTAGGCGTACACGACCGCCTGCACCCGGTCCCGCAGCCCCAGCTTCGCCAGGACGTTCCCCACGTGCGTCTTCACCGTCGTCTCGCTCACCACCAGCTCCGCGGCGATCTCCGCGTTCGACTGGCCCCGCGCCACGTGCGACAGCACCTCCCGCTCCCGCTCCGTCAGCGTGTTCAGCCCGGGCGGCGGCGCCGAGTCCCGCACCGCGGGCAGCCGCGACGCGAACTTGTCCAGCAGCCGCCGCGTCACGCTCGGCGCCACGATCGCGTCGCCCGCCGCCACGATCCGGATCGCCGTCACGAGGTCCTCGGGCGGCGAGTCCTTCAGCAGGAACCCGCTGGCACCCGCCCGCACCGCCTCGATCACGTACTCGTCCAGATCGAACGTCGTGAGGATCAGCACCTTCGGGTCGTGCGAGGCCGCCTCCTCACGGATGATCCGCCGGGTCGCCTCGATGCCGTCCACCCCGGGCATCCGGATGTCCATCAGGACCACGTCCGGCAGCAGCGACCGCGTCATCTCCACCGCCGCCGCGCCGTCACCGGCCTCGCCGACCACGGCGATGTCGGCCTCTGCCTCCAGGATGAGCCGGAACCCCGTCCGCAGCAGCGGCTGGTCGTCGACGAGCAGCACCCGCACCGCGCTCATCGGCCCGCCCCGCCGGCCGTCGCCCCGGCCGTCGCCGACCCGGCCGCCGCCCATCCGGCCGCCGCCGCGGCCGCCGTCCCGCCGGCCGCACCGGTCCCGCTCGCGTCCATCGTCCCCGCTCCTCGCCTCGCGCCGCTCACCGTCACCCTATGCCTCCAAGGGGAAGCGGGCCCGCACACCGAACCCGCCGCCGACCCGCGGCCCGATCCGCAACTCGCCGCCGTACAGCGCCACCCGCTCGTACATCCCGACCAGCCCGTGCCCGGGATTGTCCCCATTGTCGGCCATGATCGTCGCGGTGCCGCGCCCGTCGTCCTCGATCTCCACGGTCAGATCGTCATCGGTGTAGTACAACCGCACCCACGCCCGCGCCTGCGACCCCGCGTGCTTGAGCGTATTGGTCAGCGCCTCCTGGATGAGCCGGAACGCCGCGACGTCCACCCCCGGCGACGGCGTCCGCGCCTCACCCTCGATCCACAACTGCACCGACAGGCCCGTCTCCCGGACGTGGTCCAGCAGCTCCCCGAGATCCCCCAACCCCGGCTGCGGCGCCAGCTCCCGGCCCGCCTGCTCCGCGTCCCGGTCCGTCCGCAGCACCCCCACGATCCGCCGCATCTCGCTCAGCGCCGTCCGCCCGACCTCCTCGATCGTCGACATCGCCTCCCGCGCGCTGTCGGCGTCCCGATCGATGATCCGCCGCGCCGCGCCCGCCTGCACCGTCATCACGCTCACATGGTGCGCCACCACATCGTGCAGCTCCCGCGCGATCCGCGACCGCTCCTCGATCCGCGCCGCCCGCGCGTCCGTCCCCCGCGCCCGCTCCAGCCGCGCCGCCCGATCCTCCAGCTCCGCGAAATACGCCCGCCGCAACCGCAGGTTCCGGCCGAGCACCCACACCCCCGCCACCAGCGCCGCGTCCGTGAACAGCACGCTCGGCGACACGTCCAACGGCAGCATCAGCAACGTCACCACGAAGCACGTGAACCCCACCAGCCCGCCCAGCGCGCTGTGCGCCAGCCCCCGATGCGCCGCCACACTGTAGATCGCGATCAGGAACGCGACCACGTCCGGGACCGACGGCGGATAGTTCAACGCCGCGATCGCCAGCTCACCCGCCGAGATGAACAGCAGCACCGACAGCGCATGCCGCTGCCGGAACGTCAACGCCATCGCCAGCAGGACGACCAGCACCCCGTTCAGCAGATCCGGCGACTGGAACCGCTCGTACCCCTCGTCCCGGGGAAGGTCCTCCAGATACATCTGCGGCAGCCCCACCACCAGCAGCCCCAGCGCCAGCAGCGCATCGCCCGCCTGCGGACGCGACTGCAGCCAGGCACGGAACCTACGAAGACCTCGGATGCGGGGTGACACGACTCTCACCCTAGGAGGTCACGCCAGGTCGTTACCCCTCCCGCACGCGTATCTGTCGTCCTCCCTAAGGAGGACGTACGTGCTTATTGCAGTGCCCTTGGCGTCGGCCCTGGCGGGCCTCCTTCAACGGGCACTGCGGCGATCGCCGCATCGCTTCGGTTCGCCTGGCGGCTCACTGCGCGATCAGATCCTCGCAAGCTCGGATCTGGCTTCGCACGCGATCGCAACGTTTCCGCCCGGAGATCATCTAGCTTCCCACCACCCGGTGGGCCGGGTCTGCGTCACCGTGCTGAGGCTGGCCTCGGGAGAGACGCCAAGGCTCGGGCGGGGCCCCTGTGTTCACCTGCTCCTCGCGGCTGACCCGCCAAGGTTGGGCGCGTCCGGGCTCGGGCTGCTTCCGAACCGGGTCGCCTGGAGTCGAGTTCGCTTCCGAAGTGGGGGCGTCGGGGCTCAGGTTGGCTTCCGGGCGGGGGCGTCCGGGCTCGGGCTGGCTTCCCAGGCTCGGGCGCCGAAGGGGCGGCTCCTTGAGCTCGGGCGCCGGGTGGCTCCCATGTTCGGGCGCCGGGGGCTGGCTGGACGCGGTGTCGCGCTGCACCCCCGGGTGGCTCCCCAAGGTTGGGTGCCGGGGTGGCTTGTTAGCGGTTCGCGTGCGGGGGCTGCGTTGCGGGTGTCGGTCGGCTCGGTCTCCTGGGGCGGACGGACGGGCTCGCGGCCCCTCGGGGTGGGTCAGAAGTCGTCTCGGTCTCGGGGGGTTGGCTCCAGGTCCGCGGGGGAGGGGCGGACGACCGGGGTCGTCGGGAGGGGCGGGGGAGTGCCGCCGAACTGCGGGCAGAGGGCCTTGTGGTCGCACCAGTCGCACAGGCGGCTCGTCCGCGGGCGCCACTCGCCCGTGTCCATCGCCCGCCGGATCGCCGCCCACAGCGCCTCCACCTTGCGCTGCGTGGCCCGCAGGTCGGCCTCGTCCGGCTCGTAGCGCAGGACCTCGCCATTGCCCAGGTACATGAGCTGGAGCAGCCGCGGCACCCGGCCCTGGCGCCGCCACAGCACGAGCGCGTAGAACTTCATCTGGAACAGCGCCCGCGCCTCGAAATCCGCACGCGGCGCCGTCCCCGTCTTGTAGTCCACGATGCGGATGTCGCCGGTCGGGGCCACGTCCACCCGGTCGATGTAGCCCCGCAGCTTCAGGCCCGAGTCGAGGACCGTCTCCACGAACAGCTCGCGCTCCGCCGGCTCCAGCCGCCGCGGGTCCTCCAGCGTGAAGTACCGCTCGACCATCCGCCGTGCCTGCTCCAGCCAGCCCTGCCGCTCCGCCTCACCGCCCTCGCCGGCGAACAGCTCCGCCAGCTCCGGCTCCGCCTCCAGCAGGCGCTCCCACTGCGGATCGAGCATCTCCAGCGCCGCCTCGGCCGTCCGCTCGCCCGTCGGGAGGTCGTACAGCCGCTCCAGCACCGCGTGGACCAGCGTCCCCCGCGCCGCCGCCGGGCTCGGTCGCTCCGGCAGCTTGTCGATCACCCGGAACCGGTACAGCAGCGGGCAGGTCATGAAGTCGCCCGCACGGGACGGCGACAGCGACCCGATCACCGGCACCGTCCCCTCCCGCGCCTCCGGGGACGCGCCCGCCGGAACTGTCGCCTCGCTACCGGTCTCGGTGGTCGTCATGGCATCGCAGCGTAGGCCAGACCCCCGACGAAAGCCCGCACGGCGCCCCGCCCGCGCCCGGACCGCGACACCGGCCGGGGTCCGGCCGGGCGCGGTCGCGGCGCTGGTCGCCGGGCGAGCGCCGGGCACGGCCGGGACCCTCCTACACCGCCGGGGGCCGTAGCATCGGTGAGGTGACACACAGCGCACCTCCGACCCAGGGCAAGACGCCCGCCGGCGACCCCGCCGCCCCCGACGACGGCCGGACCGCGCGGCCCGGCCTGTTCATCGGCCGGCCGTTCGGGGTCCCCGTGTACGTCTCGCCCAGCTGGTTCCTGGTGGCCGTGCTCGTCACCGTCATGTTCGAAGGCCAGGTCAACGACGTCGCCGACCGGCCCCTCAGCTACCTCGTCGCGTTCGCCTACGCCGTCCTGCTGTACGGCTCGGTGTTCGTCCACGAGCTCAGCCACGCCGTCACCGCGCGGGTCCTCGGCCTGCCCGTCCGGTCCGTCACCCTCCACATCCTCGGCGGCGAGACCTCCATCGAACGCGAGGCCCCGACGCCCGGACGCGAGTTCCTCATCGCCTTCGCCGGGCCCCTCGTCAACCTCGTCCTGGCCGGACTCGGCCTGTTCCTCCACGCCGTCCTCACCCTCCCCGACGTCGCCCTCCTGCTGCTGGAGGCCCTCACCTTCGCCAACCTCCTCGTCGGCGTGTTCAACCTCCTCCCGGGCCTGCCCCTGGACGGCGGGCGGCTCGTCCGCGCCGCCGTCTGGAAGGTCACCGGACGCAGCCGCAGCGGCGCCCTCGTCGCCGGCTGGATCGGCCGGTCCGTCGCCGTCGGCTGCCTCGTCGTCGGCGCCTACCTCGCCACCTACCGCACCGAGGACGGCGAAGGCGGCTTCGGCTGGCTCGCGCTCCTGTGGTCCGCCCTCGTCGCCTCCTTCATCTGGGTCGGCGCCACCCAGTCCATCCGTGCCGAGCGCGTCCGCGACCGCATCCCGCTGCTGTCCGCCCGCCGCCTCGCCCGCCGCGCCACCCTCGTCACCGCCGACGTCCCCCTCGCCGAGGCCATCCGCCGCGCCCAGGAGGACCACGCCGGCGCCCTCGTGATCGTCGACCACGACGGCGCGCCCCGCGGCCTCGTCAACGAGAAGGCCGTCACCGCCACCCCGCAGCACCGCCGCCCCTGGGTGTCCGCCGGCGAGCTGTCCCGCGGCGTCGACGACGACCTCACCCTCCCCGCCGACATCGCCGGCGAGGACCTCATCAACGCCCTGCGCCGCGCGCCCGCCTCCGAGTACCTCCTCGTCGAACCGGACGGCCGCGTCTACGGCGTCCTCGCCGTCGCCGACGTCGACCGCGCCTTCGCCGGGATCTGACCCCCGGGCGACCGCGCCGTCGATCCTCGCTGGGACGGGCCCGAGCGGCACCGTGACCGGCCTGAGCTGCGCCCGCCCGGCGCTAGCCTTGATGGCCATGAGCGAACCCCAGCCGACCGAGCCCACCACCTCCCCAGGCCGCATCCCCCACGGCCCGTTCCGGCCCGGAGACCAGGTTCAGCTCACCGACCCCAAGGGCCGCATCAACACCATCACCCTCCAGCCCGGCAAGCTCTACCACTCCCACAAGGGCTCCGTCCCCCACGACGACATCATCGGCAGCCCCGAAGGATCCGTCTTCCGCTCCACCGGCGGCACCGAGTACCTCGCCTTCCGGCCCCTCCTCGCCGACTTCGCCGTCCGCATGCCCCGCGGCGCCGCCGTCGTCTACCCCAAGGACGCCGCCCAGATCGTCGCCATGGCCGACATCTTCCCCGGCGCCCGCGTCGTCGAGGCCGGCGCCGGCTCCGGCGCCCTCAGCTGCTTCCTCCTGCGCGCCGTCGGCGAGCACGGCCACCTCTCCTCCTACGAGCGCCGCCCCGACTTCGCCGACATCGCCCGCGCCAACGTCGAGAAGTTCTTCGGCGGCCCCCACCCCGCCTGGACCCTCACCCTCGGCTCCCTCGAGGACACCCTCGCCGAGACCGAGGTCGACCGCGTCGTCCTCGACATGCTCGCCCCCTGGGAATGCCTCGACGCCGTCGCCAAGGCCCTCATCCCCGGCGGCATGGTCTGCGCCTACATCGCCACCACCACCCAGATGTCCCGCGTCGTCGAGGACCTCCGCGCCCACGGCGCCTTCGCCGAGCCCTACGCCTTCGAGACCATGCTCCGCTCCTGGCACGTCGAAGGCCTCGCCGTCCGCCCCGACCACCGCATGGTCGGCCACACCGGCTTCCTCGTCACCGCCCGCCGCCTCGCCGACGGCGTCACCGCCCCCGCCCGCCGCCGCCGTCCCGCCAAGGGCGCCAACCCCGAACCCGCCCGCCCTGCCCGCAGCGCCGCGTCCGGCACCGTGGACACCGACCCGGCACCCGCCCCCTCCGCAGCCGCCACGCCGGACGCCCCCGCCGAGGCATAGATCACATTCTCGGGGCCACCGCCCTGGCGCCACCGCTACACCCGGTCAACGAACCACCAGCCGCCCCCCCCCGCCCCACCCGTCCCCGCACCCGCGCTGAAATCGGCAAACCCGCCACAACGACACGCCCGGACCAGCGGAAATCCCGCCCGCACCCACCCCGCACCGCCACCCCAGCCACCCAGGCAGAAGCCACCCCGCCCGCCCGCGACAGCCCCCCGCACGACACGAGAACCGAATGGGCAGGTTACGGAAGCCCTCCAGATAGGTAGGGTCTCAGTAGGTCGTCGGCTCTCTTCGTGAGGAGGTGACGGGGCGTGGCCGCTCGTGACGATGCTGGGGCGCGCAGGGCGCAGCACGACAAGGAGGTTAGAGACCTCCAAACGCAGATCTCCTTCCTGGAGGAGGAGATCTCCGTGCTGCGCCGCAAGCTCGCGGAATCCCCGCGCCAAGTACGTGTGCTGGAAGAACGCCTCCATGAGGCACAGGCCAACCTGGCCGCCGTAACGGGTCAGAACGAGCGTCTCGTAGCGACCCTCAAAGAGGCTCGCGAACAGATCGTGGCGCTCAAGGAGGAGGTCGACAGGCTCGCGCAACCACCCTCGGGATTCGGGGTCTTCCTCGAGGCCCGCGACGATGGAACGGTCGACATCTTCACCGGCGGACGCAAACTCCGCGTGAACGTCAGCCCCGCCGTCGACGTCGACGAACTGCAGCGCGGCCAAGAGGTCATGCTCAACGAGGCCCTCAACGTCGTCGAAGCACTCGCCTTCGAAGAGCAGGGCGAAGTCGTCATGCTCAAGGAACTCTTCGACGACGGCGAACGCGCACTCGTCATCGCCCACGCGGACGAGGAACGCGTCATCAAACTCGCCGAGCCCCTCCGCGGGGTACCCCTCCGCGCAGGCGACTCGCTCATGCTCGAATCCCGGTCCGGATACGCCTACGAGAAGATCCACAAGGCGGAGGTCGAAGAACTCGTCCTCGAAGAGGTCCCCGACATCTCCTACGACGAGATCGGCGGCCTCGGATCGCAGATCGAGATGATCCGCGACGCCGTCGAACTCCCCTACCTGCACGCGGACCTCTTCCGCGAGCACCAGCTCAGGCCCCCCAAGGGCGTCCTCCTCTACGGGCCGCCCGGCTGCGGGAAGACCCTCATCGCCAAGGCCGTCGCCAACTCGCTGGCCAAGAAGGTCGCCGAGCAGACCGGCACCGAAGGCAAGAGCTTCTTCCTCAACATCAAGGGCCCCGAACTGCTCAACAAGTACGTCGGCGAGACCGAGCGGCACATCCGCCTGGTCTTCCAGCGGGCACGGGAGAAGGCCTCCGCCGGAACCCCCGTCATCGTCTTCTTCGACGAGATGGACTCCATCTTCCGCACCCGCGGATCCGGCGTCTCCTCCGACGTCGAGAACACCATCGTCCCGCAGCTCCTCAGCGAGATCGACGGAGTCGAGGGCCTGGAGAACGTCATCGTCATCGGCGCCTCCAACCGCGAGGACATGATCGACCCCGCGATCCTGCGCCCCGGCCGGCTCGACGTGAAGATCAAGATCGAGCGCCCCGACGCCGAGGCCGCCAAGGACATCTTCTCCAAGTACATCCTCAGCGGCCTCCCGCTGCACCCCGACGACATCAAGGAGCACGGCGGCTCCGAGGAGGCCACCGTCGAGGCGATGATCCAGCGGGTCGTCGAACGGATGTACACCGAGAGCGACGAGAACCGCTTCCTGGAGGTCACCTACGCCAACGGCGACAAGGAAGTCCTCTACTTCAAGGACTTCAACTCCGGAGCGATGATCCAGAACATCGTCGACCGCGCCAAGAAGATGGCCATCAAGCAGTTCCTCGACACCGGCCAGAAGGGCATGCGGGTCTCCCACCTGCTCGCCGCCTGCGTCGACGAGTTCAGCGAGAACGAGGACCTGCCCAACACCACCAACCCCGACGACTGGGCCCGCATCTCCGGCAAGAAGGGCGAACGGATCGTCTACATCCGCACGCTCGTCTCCGGGACCAAGGGCGCCGAAGCCGGCCGGTCCATCGACACCGTCGCCAACACCGGCCAGTACCTGTAACCAACCCCACACCACGCAACGACGAGCGCGGCGGCCGCCCCACCCGGGGAGGCCGCCGCGGCCCGTCTCACCCCGAAACCCATGACACAACGCACCCGCACCGACGCGCACCGCACCCGCCACGCCCGGCCCAGCACCCCGGCCCAACCCGACACCAGGCCCGAAACATCAACACACGCCGCTAAAGACGAGCCCCATGGCTCCACCCCGCCCGCCCCGATAGGCTCGACGATATGAGTGTTCGGCGGGTGATGGGCATCGAGACCGAGTACGGCATCTCCGTACCCGGTCAGCCAGGGGCCAACGCGATGGTGACCTCCTCCCAGGTCGTCAACGCCTACCTCGCGGCATCGGCGGCACGGGCCCGGAGGGCCCGATGGGACTTCGAGGAGGAGAACCCGCTGCGCGACGCCCGCGGCTTCGACCTCGCCCGCGAGGTCGCCGACCCCACCCAGCTCACCGACGAGGACCTCGGCCTCGCCAACGTCATCCTCACCAACGGCGCCCGGCTCTACGTCGACCACGCCCACCCCGAGTACTCCGCGCCCGAGTGCACCAACCCCCTCGACGCCGTCATCTGGGACAAAGCAGGCGAGCGCGTCATGGCCGACGCCGCCGCCCGCGCCGCCATGATCCCCGGCACCAACCCCATCCAGCTCTACAAGAACAACACCGACAACAAGGGCGCCTCCTACGGCTGCCATGAGAACTACCTCATGAAGCGCGAAACGCCCTTCGCCGACATCGTCCGCCACCTCACCCCCTTCTTCGTCTCCCGCCAGGTCGTCACCGGCGCCGGCCGCGTCGGCATCGGCGTCGACGGCCGTGGCGACGGCTTCCAGATCAGCCAGCGCGCCGACTTCTTCGAAGTCGAGGTCGGCCTCGAGACCACCCTCAAACGCCCCATCATCAACACCCGCGACGAACCCCACGCCGACCCCGAGAAATACCGCCGCCTCCACGTCATCATCGGCGACGCAAACATGGCCGAGACCTCCACCTACCTCAAACTCGGCACCACCGCCCTCGTCCTCGCCATGATCGAAGACGGCTTCCTCACCGTCGACCTCTCCGTCGACATGCCCGTCGCCGCCCTCCGCGCCGTCTCCCACGACCCCACCTGCAAACACCTCCTCACCCTCCGCGACGGCCGCAAGATGACCGCCGTCCAGCTCCAACTCGAATACCTCGAACAATCCCGCAAATACGTCGAAGACCGCTTCGGCGCCGACGTCGACGAGATGACCAAGGACGTCCTCGACCGCTGGGAGTCCGTCCTCCACCGCCTCGGCGACGACCCCATGCAGCTCTCCCGCGAACTCGACTGGGTCGCCAAACTCGCCCTCCTCGAGGGCTACCGCAGCCGCGACGGCCTCGACTGGTCCCACCCCCGCCTCCAGCTCGTCGACCTCCAGTACACCGACATCCGCCCCGACAAGGGCCTCTACAACCGCCTCGTCTCACGCGGCCGCATCGAACGCGTCGTCACCGAGAACCAGGTCGAAGCCGCCGTCGAGGACCCCCCCGAGGACACCCGCGCCTACTTCCGCGGCCGCTGCCTCCGCCAGTACGCCGAATCCGTCGCCGCCGCCTCCTGGGACTCCGTCATCTTCGACGTCCCCGGCCGCGAATCCCTCCAGCGCGTCCCCACCCTGGAACCCCTCCGCGGCACCAAGCAGCACGTCGGCGCCCTCCTGGACCGCTGCCGCACCGCGGCCGACCTCGTCGCCACCCTCACCGGCCAGAGCTGACGAGCACCCGAACGGGCACCACGGGCCGCCCGCGCGCCGATATGACGCGCGGGCGGCCCTCATTGCATGACAAACGCACTGGATAGTGCGAGTATCGAGCTCGAACACCCGACCTGACCTGCGTCTTCGGGCGAGATCTCGGTTTCGTGACCGCTATGCCCGTTTCAGTGGTCGGCGGACGGGCGATAACCGGAGCAGGCCCCCCGACTCCGTCGAGGCGGCGAAACGGACCGGCAGGTCCGTTCACCGCCGAAGATCGGGGATAGGGTTGGGGGTACCGGCAGAGCGGAGGTACGGAATGGCCACGAAGGACACCGGCGGTCAGAAGCAGACCACCCGGCGCACGGAAGAGGTCGAGGAGACCGAGGCCACGACGACCGAGGACGTCCAGGAGCGCCAGGAAAAGCTCACCGACGACGTCGACGCAATTCTCGATGAAATTGACGAAGTCCTCGAAGAAAATGCGGAGGAATTCGTCCGTGCGTACGTCCAAAAAGGCGGGGAATAGTGCGATAAAAGCGGACATGTCGGAATCTTTTAGGAGGTGACCGGGTCCGACTGGTCCTCAGGGCCCAAAAATCGAAAAGGCCTTCGAGAGTGTGCGTGACCTTGGTAAGGTCGCGCACATGTCTTCGAAAAGGTGTCGCGACTGCGGCATGGTCAAGCCCGCCACGGAGTTCTGGAAGCGCAAAGCGTCCGCAGACGGTCTGTCCCTCTATTGCAGGGAGTGCTTCGGATTACGCAACTCCTCCTCATATAGGGGGAAGCGAGCCAAGGAGGGCAAAGCGTCACGGCCGTACCGGCGGCATTCGGCAGTCCCTGAGGGGATGAAGTACTGCGCCCGCTGCGCGGAGACCAAGCCGGTGGGAGAGTTCGGTAAGAATCGCGCCAGCGCGACCGGACTCGCGGATTACTGCCGTCCGTGCCACAACGAGGCCATGAAGGAGATCAAAACACGTAACCACGGGAGTGAGCGTGGTTATCTCCTCAAGCTTCGTTATGGCATCACCGAGCAGGAAGCGGATGCGATGCTCGCCATGCAGGGCGGCGTCTGCGTCATCTGCCTTCGCAAAGAGGCGAAGCACGTGGACCACGGTCACTGGACGGGGCGTGTCCGCAGCATGCTCTGCTTCGGCTGCAACGGCGGGCTCGGCCAGTTCGAGGAGGATCCGCGCTGCCTCGGCGCCGCCGCCGACTACCTGGAGTTCCGGGGACCTCATGCGCGCGGGATGCTGCTGGAATTCGGCTCCACGACGTTGGCCGGTCCTCCTCGTCGAAAAGAAGAGGAATGGTGGCGGCGACGTAGGTCGGCGGGGCTGTCCCGGCAGAGTAATCGGCAGAATCACCTGCGGCGGCGGTACGGGCTCGAAGAGGCCGATGTGCGGCGGCTGCTCGATGCGCAGGGCGGTCTGTGCGCGGTCTGCTGGGACGTGCCCGCAGAGCACGTCGACCATGATCATGCCACTGGTGCGGTGCGCGGTATCGCGTGTGGTGCGTGCAACACCGGGATGGGGCAGCTCGGTGATGACCCCACGTCGCTGCGGCGTGCGGCGGACTATCTGCTCGGGCAGCTCGTGAGGGAGGTGCCTACTGCGGATGGCGGGACGCGGCTGTCGTTCACCGTGCCGGACGTCGATCCGGTGACGGTGCCGCTGGACGGGTGGGAGGGGTACCGGGAGGCGGACGGGCGGTTCCGCAGGGACGCCTGGGAGGTCGCTGACGATCACGAGGGACCCACGTGGCTCGACCGCTGCCTGGACGAGATCCTGGCGTGGGAGAGGGCGATCAGCGAGGAGTACGCGCGGTCGGGTTGAGCCGGTCGTGGAGTGTGTCGGCCCGGCGGTGTGCGGGGGGCGCCGGGTTCGGCGTCTGCGGGGATGGGCCGAGGTGGGGTGGGTTCGCCGTCGGCTTACGGCGTGGGGATCACGTGGCATGCGGTGGACGACGGTTGAACAGTAGGGTCGTAGTCGTCCGCGCCGGTGGGGTTGTGAGTTGGAGCCGGCGCCTGGTGGAGGGAGGGGAGTCGCGTGGCGTCCCACGATTCGCACGCCGGACGACTGCCGGGGTTGTTCTCGAGCCCGGATTCGTCCTCGTTCACGGAGTTCCTGGGGTCGTACTCCCCGGATCTGCTGCCCGGTCGGCGGCCTGTGCCGGTGTCGTCCGCGGGTGCCGAGATCCCGCATGGGACGACGATCGTCGCGGCGGCGTTCCCCGGTGGGGTGGTGATGGCGGGGGACCGGCGGGCGACGGCGGGAAACATGATCGCGCAGCGTGACATCGAGAAGGTGTTCCGCGCGGACGAGTTCTCGGCGATCGCGATCGCGGGGACGGCGGGCATCGGCGTCGAGATGGTGCGGTTGTTCCAGGTGGAGCTGGAGCACTACGAGAAGCGCGAGGGCCGGACGCTGTCGGTGGAGGGGAAGGCGAACCGGCTGGCGACGATGGTGCGGCAGAACCTGGGTCTGGCGATGCAGGGGCTGGCGGTGGTGCCGTTGTTCGCGGGCTATGACGAGGAGCGCGACGCGGGGCGGATCTTCTCCTATGATCCGGCGGGTGGCCGGTACGAGGAGCGGGACTTCTACTCGATCGGTTCGGGGTCGGTGTTCGCGCGGGGGGCGTTGAAGAAGCTGTACCGGGCGGATCTGTCGGCGGAGGACGCGGCGCTGGTGTGCGTGCAGGCGCTGTACGACGCGGCGGACGACGATTCGGCGACGGGTGGTCCGGATCTGACGCGGGGGATCTTCCCGGTGGTGGCGGTGGTGACGGAGGACGGGTACCGCCGGCTGGGTGAGGACGAGGTCGGCGGGTTGGCGCGGGCCGTGGTCGAGGGACGTTACGACTCGCCGGGCGGTCCGACCGCCCCGCTGCGATAGAGAGGATCCGAACCGGTGTCCATGCCGTTCTACGTGTCGCCCGAGCAGCAGATGAAGGACAAGGCGGATTACGCGCGGAAGGGTATCTCGCGTGGCCGCAGTGTCGTGGTGCTGCAGTATGACGACGGCATCCTGTTCGTGGCGGACAATCCGTCGCGGGCGCTCCACAAGATCAGTGAGATCTATGACCGGATCGCGTTCGCGGCGGTGGGGAAGTACAACGAGTTCGAGAATCTGCGGCTCGGGGGTGTCCGGTACGCGGACATCAACGGGTATCAGTACGACCGGCGTGATGTGACGGCGCGGGGGCTGGCGAACGTGTACGCGCAGTCGCTGGGGACGATCTTCACGGAGACGAACAAGCCGTACGAGGTGGAGCTGGTCGTCGCGGAGGTGGGGGAGGACGCGGAGACGGACCAGATCTACCGGTTGACGTTCGACGGGTCGGTGGCGGACGAGCACGGTTATGTGGCGATGGGGGGCCAGGCCGATGCGGTGGCGCAGGCGCTGAAGGACGGGTATCGGGAGGGTTCGCCGCTGGCGGAGGCGTTGCGGACGGCGGTGCGTGCGCTGGAGGCGCAGGATTCGGATCGCCGGCTGGAGGCGAAGTCGCTGGAGGTGGCGGTGCTGGACCGGAATCGGGAGCACCGGTTGTTCCGGCGGTTGACGGCGCGGCGGATCGAGGATCTGCTCGGTTCGTCGGCGTCCGACCCCTCGGAAGGGTCGGACGGGTCCGGGGACGCTTCGGAGGGGTCGGACGAGTCCTGATGGGGTGTGCGGGTGCCGTGTAGGCGGTGTCCGGTGTGCGTGGGCCCGTCGGGGCCGGGTGGCGGGTGCCGTCCGGTTCCGGCGGGCTTTTCGGTGGGGTCGGGGAAACGGTGGGGGCGAGAGACTGCCAAGTCGGGGTCGGGCCGCATAGGGTCTCAGTGTGGACAGGCGCATTTTCGGGCTTGAGAACGAGTACGGCGTCACGTGTACGTTCCGCGGTCAGCGGCGGTTGTCACCGGACGAGGTGGCGCGCTATCTGTTCCGCCGTGTGGTGTCGTGGGGCCGGAGCAGCAACGTGTTCCTGCGGAACGGGGCGCGGCTGTACCTGGACGTGGGCAGTCATCCGGAGTATGCGACGCCGGAGTGCGACTCGGTCGTGGATCTGGTGACGCATGACAAGGCGGGCGAGCGGATCCTGGAGGGGTTGCTGGTCGATGCCGAGCGGCGGCTCCGGGAGGAGGGCATCGCGGGTGACATCTACCTGTTCAAGAACAACACGGACTCGGCGGGGAACTCGTACGGCTGCCATGAGAACTATCTGGTGGGGCGGCATGGGGAGTTCGGCCGGCTGGCCGATGTCCTGATCCCGTACCTGGTGACGCGGCAGATCATCTGCGGTGCGGGGAAGGTGCTGCAGACGCCGCGCGGGGCGGTGTACTGCGTGTCGCAGCGGGCGGAGCACATCTGGGAGGGTGTGTCGTCGGCGACGACGCGGTCGCGGCCGATCATCAATACGCGGGACGAGCCGCATGCGGACGCGGAGCGGTTCCGGCGGCTGCATGTGATCGTCGGTGACTCGAACATGAGTGAGACGACGATGCTGCTGAAGGTCGGGGCGACCGATCTGGTGCTGCGGATGATCGAGGCGGGCGTGGTCATGCGCGATCTGACGCTGGAGAACCCGATCCGGGCGATCCGCGAGGTCAGTCATGACATGACGGGCCGGCGGAAGGTGCGGTTGGCGAACGGCCGGGAGGCGAGTTCGCTGGAGATCCAGAAGGAGTACTTCGGGAAGGCGCGCGACTTCGTGGACGCGCGGGGTGGCGACGCGACGGCGAAGCGGGTGCTGGAGCTGTGGGAGCGGACGCTGCGGGCGGTGGAGACGGGGGATCTGGACCTGGTGGCCCGTGAGATCGACTGGGTGACGAAGTACAAGCTGATCGAGCGGTACCGGCGGAAGTACGATCTGCCGTTGTCGTCGCCGCGGGTGGCGCAGCTGGATCTGGCGTATCACGATGTGCATCGGGACCGGGGCCTGTACTACCTGCTGGAGAAGCGGGGGTCGGTGGAGCGGGTGTCGCGGGATCTGGACATCTTCGAGGCGAAGTCGGTGCCGCCGCAGACGACGCGGGCGCGGCTGCGGGGCGAGTTCATCCGGAAGGCGCAGGAGAAGCGGCGTGACTTCACGGTGGACTGGGTGCATCTGAAGCTGAACGATCAGGCGCAGCGGACGGTGCTGTGCAAGGATCCGTTCCGGTCGGTGGACGAGCGGGTCGACAAGCTGATCGCGGGGATGTGAGGCGGCGCCGTCCTCGCTCGTGCGGGTGTCGTCCGCGCGGGTGGGGGCGGTGGTGCGACACGCGGTCGGGTGCCCTGCTCAGGGGGTCGCGCGGCGGGTAGGGTGAGCGCCCAGCAAGCAGCGTTCACTTCGTGTTAGGACCCGCATGCGCCGTCGTCTCTCTGCTCTGTCCGCGGCCGTCGTCGTCGCGGCGCCGCTTCTGCTGTCCGCCTGTTCGGGGGGCGCCGACGTGAAGGTGTCGGTGCGGGGTGATTTCGGGCGGTTGCCGGATGTGTCGTTTCCGAAGGGTGCGCCGGGTGACGCGCTGGCGGTGAAGACGCTGTCGAAGGGGAAGGGCCCGGCGGCGCACAAGGGTGATCTTGTGGTGGCCGACTATGTGGGCTACCGGTGGAGCAAGAGCGGGCGGAAGCTGCTGGCGAGCAGTTTCGCGGCGGGCCGGCCGGAGGCGTTCCCGACGTGGAGGCTGGTGCCGGGGCTGCAGAAGGCGTTCGAGGGGGCGCGGGTGGGGTCGCGTGTGGTGGCGACGATTCCGCCGAAGGACGGGTACGGCAAGGAGGGCGATTCGTCCCGGCAGATCGGTGCGGGCGATTCGCTGGTGTACGTGCTGGACGTGCGCGGGGTGTACTCGAAGTCGGCGGCGGCGAGCGGGAAGCGGCAGGCGGCGCTGGCGGACGCGCGGCTGCCGAAGGTGGTGGACGCGGGGGCGGGCAGGGCGCCGCAGGTGACGGTGCCGCGGGTGGCGGCTCCGAAGGGGTTGCAGGTGCGGACGCTGGTGCGGGGTGATGGTCCGGCGGTGCGGAAGGGCCAGGTGCTGGCGGTGCAGTACGCGGGGTACTTCTGGCGGGACGGGAAGTCGTTCGACTCGTCGTGGGCGGCGGGGCATCCGAGCGGGTTGACGATCGGGACCGGTCAGGTGATGAAGGGCTGGGACCAGGGCCTGATGGGGCAGAAGGTCGGCAGCCGGATGCTGCTGGTGGTGCCGCCGTCGCTGGGGTACGGGGCGAAGGGCTTGGCGCAGGCGGGGATCAAGGGGAGCGACACGCTGGTGTTCGTGGTCGACATCCTCGGCGCGCACTGACGACGGCCGCGCCGGCGCGAGGCCGGCGTTGGGAAGGGCACGGGCGGCTCCGCCCGTGCCCTTCGCCTTTGCTCGGGCTGTGTGGGGGTAGCCAGCCGCGTCTAGTCGTGACGGCGGTGACCGCTCTGCCGGGCTGGCGGGGCCCATGTCCGGATGGGCCGTGACCGTAGCGACGGGGCTGAGCCGGGCTGAGTGGGGGGCTGCGGCCTGGGCGTGGTGGCCGGGGTGGTGTTTCTATCGTGTGGTCGCGCTGTTCTTAGAATGGCGAGGTGGAGGACATCGAGGCGATCGCGCTGCTGCAGGATCCGGTGCGGCGGCGGCTGTACGAGTTCGTGGCCGCGCGGGGGCGCGAGGTGGGCCGGAACGAGGCGGCGGAGGCGGTGGGCGTGCAGCGGACGCTGGCGGCGTTCCATCTGGACCGGCTGGCGGAGGCGGGGCTGCTGGAGGTGGGCAGCCGGCGGTTGACGGGGCGGTCGGGGCCGGGCGCGGGGCGTCCGGCGAAGGTGTACCGGCGGGCGGCGGTGGAGCTCGGGGTGTCGGTGCCGGCGCGGGACTACGGGACGGCGGCGGAGCTGCTGGCGCAGGCGGCGGAGGCCGTGGGGCTGGACATGGAGGTGCAGGACGCGGCGCGGCGGCGGGGGCGGGCGCTGCGCGGGCCGGGGGAGTCGTGCGGTGATCTGGACGCGGTGGGGGAGGTCCTGGCGCGGCGGGGTTACGAGCCGGTGCGGGAGGAGACGGAGGAGGGGGCGGTGATCCGGATGCGGAACTGCCCGTTCCACGCGGTGGCGGAGCAGTTCCCGCCGCTGGTGTGCGGGATGAACCTGGCGCTGCTGGAGGGTCTGGTGGAGGGGTCGGACGGGGTGCGGGTGCGGATGGATCCGCGTCCGGGGTGGTGCTGCGTCGCGGCCGTCGCCAATAAAAACAATGAGGATTGACATAGAAGGCCGGGCCGTGGTGGGCTGAACGCCATGACCTCATCCCAGAACGCCCACGGCGCTCCTGACGCCCCTGACGCCCGCTTCCACCTGGCCCAGATGAACCTCGCCACGCTCCGGTTCCCGCTCGACGACCCGCGGATGGCGGACTTCGTCGCGCTCCTCGACCCGGTGAACGCGCTCGCCGACGGCACGCCGGGGTTCGTGTGGCGGCTCGTCGAGGAGGGGCAGCCGGACGCGACCGGCATGCGGCCCGCCGGGGACGACGTGATCGTGAACTTCTCGGTGTGGGAGACGTCCGAGGCGCTCTGGGACTTCGTGTACCGCAGCGGGCACCTGGAGACGATGCGGCGGCGCCGGGAGTGGTTCCAGCGGCACGTCGAGGCCCACCTGGCGCTGTGGTGGATCCCGGCGGGATACGTCCCGACCGTGGACGAGGGCCTGGCGCGGGTCGCGCTGCTGCGCGCGCAGGGGCCGTCGCCGCGCGCGTTCACGTTCAACTCGTCGTACACGGCGGCGGAGGCGGAGGCGGCGGGCGCGATCGAGGCCGCGCCCGCCGTGCGCTGAGCCCCGGCCGCCGCTCAGCCCCGCCGTGCGCTGAGCCCCGGCCGTGCGCTCAGCCCGCCGGGCGGGCCCGGTTCAGCGGGCCCCGGTCGGTCAGTCGAGGAGGGTCGCGGTGTGGCGGCCGGCGGCGGCGGCCGTGAGGAAGTAGGCGAGGTCCTCGTCGAGGCGGCGGCCCATCGTGGACAGCCGGACGCCCCACTCCTTCTCCGCGGTCGCGAGGACGTCGCGCAGGCCGTCCACGGGCACGGGGACGAGGGTGTGGCGGTCGCCGAGGGCGGCGGCGTCCGCGGCGACGCGGGCGCCGAACGCGCCGCCGAGCTCGGGGACGGGGATGTCGGCGCGGGCGAGCGCGACCCGCCCGTAGGCGGTGAGGGAGTGGTGCGAGACGCCGACGTGGCGTTCCCGCTTGTCGCCCTCGCTGACCCGCAGGGAGCCGACGGGCCGTCCGTCGAGGACGGACGCGGCGTTGACCGCCTCGCCCGCCGAGACGCCCGAGAAGCCCCACTTGGTGCCGGTGCCGAGGTTCCCCGGGCCCTGCGCGAGGACGATCACGTCGGCGTCCAGGACGAGCCGCGCGGCGAGCAGGCCCGTGTGGACGGTGACGGCCTCCAGGTCGCCGCCGAACGCCTGCCCGACGGTGACGGTCGCGGCGAGCGCGCCGGCGTCCTTCAGCCGCGCGATGGACATGGAGAACCAGGCGGGCAGGGCACCGCCGTCCGGCATGACGTAGACGACGCGGGCGCCGGGGCGGGCGGCGAGGAGGCCCGCGAGGATCGGCGGGAGCGCCGAGTGCAGGTCGGCGACGACGACGGGCGCGCCGCCGAGCGAGTCGGCGTCGCGGAGGACGGCGTGGTGGGGGGAGTCCTGCTCGTCGGCGCCGAGGACGGTCGCCTGGAGCGGGGTGTAGCGGGCCTTGACCAGGTGGCCGGGGCCGGACGGGTCGGGCGGGAGCCGGTCGGGGACGGCGACGACCATGGCGTAGCCGCCGGTGCCGAGTCCCATCGCCAAGGCCGTAGTGTTGAGCAGGACGGTGTCGCCCGGTTCGGGCCGCCCGACGAGTTCGGGGTAGGCCAGGGCCCGGTGCGCGCCGTCGCCCCCGATCACGACGTCCAGCTCGACCGCCCCCGGCCATTCGCGGCGGATGCCCTCAACCGTGCCTTTGCGCCATCGGATCACACCGGGAAACGGTAGCGTCCTGGGCGACGGGCCGTGGGGACGATCGGGTGATCGGGCTCACCGAGCGAAAGGGGTGGTGGCGAAGTGTCGCGGCGCAAGACCGAGCGCCTGCTCAACCTGGTGGTCTGCCTGCTCGCCACCCGGCGCTATCTGACGGCGGAGCAGATCCGCCGGGCGGTGCCCGGCTACCCCGACTCCGACGAGGCGTTCAAGCGGATGTTCGAGCGCGACAAGGAGGAGCTGCGGGAGCTGGGCGTGCCCCTGGAGGTCGGCAGCGACCAGCAGGGCGGGGGCGGCGAGGAGATCGGCTACCGGATCCCGCCGCAGGCCTACGAGCTCCCCGACATCCATCTCAGCCCGGACGAGGCGGCGGTCCTCGGCCTCGCGGCGCGGGTGTGGCAGCGCGCCAGCATGGCGGAGGCCGCCTCCGGGGCGCTGCTGAAGCTGCGGGCGGCCGGGGTCGAGACCGACGTCACCACCGCCGTCGGGATCGAGCCGCGGGTGAACACCGGCGACCCGGCGTTCCCGGCGCTGTGGGAGGCGGTCCGCGACGCCCGCCCGGTCGCGTTCGACTACCAGGGCATCGGGCGGACGTCGGTGGCGCGGCGGCACCTGGAGCCGTGGGGCGTGGTGAGCCGCCGCGGCCGCTGGTACGTCGTCGGGTTCGACCGCGACCGCGACGAGCAGCGGGTGTTCCGGCTGAGCCGGATCACCGGCGACGTCGTCCCCGACGGCCCGCCCGGGACGGTGACCGTCCCCGAGGGCGTGGACGTGCGGCGCATCGCGTTCGACTGGGGCGACCCGGTGTCGGAGCCGCGCCCGGCGACCGTCCGGCTGCGGGCGGGCGCCGCGCAGGGCCCCCGCCGGTGGGCGCGGGACGTCCGCGCGGTCGGCGACGGCGCCTGGGACGAGGCGGTCCTGACGTTCCGCGACGTCGACCGGTTCGCGCCCTACCTGGCCCGGTTCGCCGACGACGTCGTCGTGCTGGACCCGCCCGACCTGCGCGAGGCCGTGATCCAGCAGCTGAAGGCGGTGCTGGCCGCGGGCGCCGACCAGCACGCCGGACGGGACACCGAGCGCGAAGCGGACACGGCGGCGGACACGGTAAGCGAGACGGCGGCGGACGGGACGGTGAGCGGGCGATGAGCGCGAGGACGACGCCGAAGGCGGCGGCGAAGCCGGCGGTGAAACCGGCGGCGAGCACCTCCACCGACCGGCTGGCGCGGCTGCTGGCGCTGGTCCCGTACGTGGTGAACCGCGACTCGGTGGCGCTCGGCGAGGCCGCCGCCGCGTTCGGGGTGACCGAGAAGCAGCTGATCGACGACCTGAACCTGCTGTGGTGCGTGGAGCTGCGGGCGCCCGACCCGTACTGCCCGATCGACCTGTCCTACGAGGGCGGCGAGATCACCGTCGCGGAGGCCGAGTCGATCGCGCGGCCGCTGCGGCTGAAGGTCGACGAGGCCAGCGCGCTGCTGGTCGCGCTGCGGATGCTCGCCGGGATCCCCGACCTGCACGATCGCGACGCGCTCAGCCGGGTGATCGCGAAGCTGGAGAGCGCCGCCGGCGCCGCCGCCGCGGTGTCCAGCAAGGTCGCCGTGGAGGTCGACGCCCACACCGGCTCCGCGGGCCCGGGCGGCGACCGGACCGTGCTCGGCGCGCTCCGCGACGCGATCGCCGCCGGCCGCCGCGTCCACCTCACCTACTACGTCCCGGCGCGGGACGAGAACACCGAGCGCGACGTCGACCCGATGCGGCTGCTCGTCGTCGAGGGCAACACCTACCTGGAGGGCTGGTGCCGCCGCGCCGAGGCCGTCCGGCTGTTCAAGCTCGACCGGATCGCGGGCCTGTCGGTGCTGGACGTGCCCGCCGAGGTGCCCGACGACGCCGAGCCCATCGACGTGGACGCGGGGCTGTTCCGCCCGTCCCCCGAGGACGTGCGGGTGACGCTGGAGCTGACGCCGCGCGGCCGGTGGGTCGCCGACTACTACCCGTGCGAGAGCGTCGAGGAGCTCGGCGAGGGCCGGCTGCGGGTCGTGCTGCGGACCCCCGACACCCGGTGGGTGCGGGGCCTCGCGCTGCGGCTCGGCGACCAGGGGCGCATCGTGGCGCCCGCGTCGCTGGCGGCCGGGGTCCGCGACGACGCCGCCCGCGCCCTGGCCCGGTACGGCATGGCGTGACGGCGTCCGCTAGCGTGGCCGCCGTGGCGTGGATCCCCGTGTCGGTGTCGCTGGGCTTCGTCGGCCTGGCCGTGCTCGCGTACTGCTCGTTCCGGGTGTACATGGGCGTCCGGCGGTTCGGACGTGAACTGGAACGCACCAGGCGGCGGCTCGCACCGAAACAGTCGGCGCTGCGCGATGAACTCGATGATCTCAACGGTACTCGCGGGCCACAAGCGCCCGGGGACGGCGTACGATCGTCCTGAGGACCACCCTGCTGAGAAGGAATGTCATGGCTGGACTTGGCACGACCGAAATTCTGATCATCCTGGCAGTCGTACTGCTGCTGTTCGGATCGGCGAAGCTCCCGCAGCTCGCCCGGTCTCTGGGCAAGTCCGCGCGCATCCTGAAGGCCGAGACCAAGGGCCTGCACGACGACGACGGCGACGACAAGGCACCGGCCCAGGCGCAGGCGGACCGTCCCGCCGCGGCGCAGGCCGACGCCCGCGACCGGGCCGCCCGGCTCCGCGAGGAGGCCGCCCGCCTCGAACGCGAGGCCGCCGCGGGCGACACCGCCCGCAGCCGCGGCGCGCTCGGCTCCGGCGAGCCCATCCAGGGCGTCCCCGTCTCCGACCCCGGCCAGGTCCGCAAGGGCTGACCCGCCCGCCCCGCCCGCCCCATCCGCCACCCGAGCCTGAATGCCCACGATGAAGACGAGCAGGCAGCACGCCGACCCCGACGGCCGCATGCCCCTCATGGAGCACCTCCGTGAGCTGCGCAACCGGCTGATCAAGGCGATCCTCGGTCTGGTGGCGGGCGCGCTCGTCGGCTGGATCCTGTTCGACCCCATCTGGGACTTCCTGAAGAAGCCCTACACCCGGATCCCCGCCGACCACTGCATCGGCGGGCACTGCGACCTCGTCGTGCACGGGATCTTCGACGGGTTCTTCATCCACCTGAAGGTCGCGCTGATCGTCGGGGCGCTGCTGTCGTCCCCGATCTGGCTCTACCAGATCTGGGCGTTCGTCGCCCCCGGCCTCTACCAGCGCGAGCGCCGCTGGACGTACATCTTCCTGTCGGCGGCCGTGCCGCTGTTCCTCGCCGGCGGCGCCCTCGCCTACCTGACGATGGACAAGGGCCTGCAGATCTTCATCGGGCTCGCGCCGGGCGACACCACCGTCCTCGTCGGCGTCCAGGACTACCTCGGCTACGCCCAGGCGATGTTGCTGATCTTCGGGCTGACGTTCGAGCTGCCGCTGTTCGTCGTCATGCTGAACATCGTCGGGGTCCTCACCCACGAGCGGATCCGCAAGTCCCGCCGCCTGCTGCTGTTCGGGATCTTCCTGTTCGCGGCCGTCGCCACCCCCAGCCAGGACCCCTTCACCATGCTGGCGCTGGCGCTGCCGACCGTCGTGCTGTTCGAGATCGCCGAGGTCATCGCGTTCGTCCACGACCGCCGCCGGGACCGCGCCCCCGACCCCTACGCGGGCCTGTCCGACGACGAGGCGTCCCCTCTCGACCTTGAGGCGATCGACGCCGAACTGGAGAAGGGCGACCGCGCCCGCTGACCCCGCCACCCCGCGCCGCGCCCGCCACGCCCGCCACGTCTGCTGCGGCTGCCCCGCGTCCGGCGCCCGGCCGCGCGCCGCGTTCTGCGCCCCGCGCGAACGCCGCAGGGAAACGGGCCCCGAATTGGGAATCGGGCCGGTCGAAACCGTAGGCTCGAAGGCATGACCACCCCCGACACCACGTCGGCCGACCAGACCCCGGCGCAGCGGTACGCCGCCTACCGCAGGCGCACCGCCGGGAACGGCCCAGCCCTGCTGGACTTCCGGACGCTCTACGACTTCGAGCTGGACCCCTTCCAGATCGAGGCGTGCCGGGCTCTCGAGGACGGCAGCGGCGTCCTGGTCGCGGCGCCCACCGGCTCCGGCAAGACCGTGGTGGGGGAGTTCGCCGTCCACCTCGCCCTCACCGGCGGCGCCAAGTGCTTCTACACCACGCCGATCAAGGCGCTGTCGAACCAGAAGTACGCCGACCTCGTCCGCCGCTACGGCCCCGAGAAGGTCGGGCTGCTCACCGGCGACAACAGCGTCAACGGCGAGGCCCCGATCGTCGTCATGACGACCGAGGTCCTGCGGAACATGCTCTACGCCGCGTCCCCCACCCTCACCGGCCTCGCGTTCGTCGTCATGGACGAGGTCCACTACCTCGCCGACCGGTTCCGCGGCGCCGTCTGGGAAGAAGTGATCATCCACGTGCCGGACTCCGTCCGGATCGTGGCGCTGTCGGCGACCGTGTCCAACGCCGAGGAGTTCGGCGAATGGCTCCACGAGGTCCGCGGCGACACCGCCGTGATCGTCGACGAGCACCGGCCCGTCCCGCTGTTCCAGCACATGCTCGTCGGCACCCGCCTCTACGACCTGTTCGTCGACACCGGCAAGGGCAGGGACCGGCAGGCCCGCCTCAACCCCCAGCTCACCCGCATGGCCGTCGACGAGGTCCGCCGCGCCAAGATCAACCAGGGCCGCCGCACCGGGCGCCGCCGCGCCCCCCGCCCCCAGCGGTTCCGGCCGCCCGCCCGCCCCGACGTCATCGACCGCCTCGAACGCGCCGGCCTCCTCCCCGCGATCACGTTCATCTTCAGCCGCGCCGGCTGCGACGCCGCGGTCCTCCAGTGCCTGCACGCCGGCACCCGCCTCACCTCCAAGGAGGAGGCCGAGGAGATCCGCGCGCACGTCGAGCTCCGCACCGCCGACATCACCCCCGAGGACCTCCGCATCCTCGGCTACGACGACTTCCTCGACGCCCTCGAACGCGGCGTCGCCGCCCACCACGCCGGGATGCTCCCCACCTTCAAGGAGATCGTCGAGGAGCTGTTCACCCGCGGGCTGATCAAGGCCGTGTTCGCCACCGAGACCCTCGCGCTCGGCATCAACATGCCCGCCCGCACCGTCGTCATCGAGAAGCTCGACAAGTGGAACGGCGAAGCCCACGTCGACCTCACCCCCGGCGAGTACACCCAGCTCACCGGACGCGCCGGGCGCCGCGGCATCGACGTCGAGGGCCACGCCGTCGTCGTGTGGGGCCCGAGCGTCGAACCCGCCTCCGTCGCCGGCCTCGCCGGCACCCGCACCTACCCCCTCAACTCCAGCTTCCGGCCCTCCTACAACATGGCCGTCAACCTCGTCGGCGCCGTCGGCGTCGAACGCGCCCGCACCCTCCTTGAGGAGTCGTTCGCGCAGTTCCAGGCCGACCGCGCCGTCGTCGGCCTCGCCCGCCAGGTCCGCAAGAACGAGGAGGCCCTCGCCGGCTACGCCAAGGCCGCCGAATGCCACCTCGGCGACTTCATGGAGTACGCCGCGCTCCGCCGCCGCCTGTCCGACCGCGAGGCCGACCTGTCGCGCGAGCGGTCCACCGCCCGCCGCGCCGAGGCCGCCAAATCTCTGGAGCACCTGCGGCCCGGCGACGTCATCCTCGTCCCCTCCGGCCGCCGCTCCGGCCTCGCCGTCGTCCTCGACCCCGGCGTCGGCCGCCGCTCCGACGGGCCCGCGCCGCTCGTCCTCACCGTCAACCGGTCCGTGCAGCGCCTCTCCATCCAGGACTTCCCCCGCGCCGTCGAACCCGTCGAGCGGATCCGCATCCCCAAGTCGTTCAGCCCCCGCAACCCCCAGGACCGCCGCGACCTCGCCTCCACCCTCCGCAACAAGGTCCCCGACGACGTCCGCGAACGCCGCCGCGGCCGCGGCGACACGCCCGCCGCCGACGACGCCGAGATCGGCCGGCTCCGCACCGAACTGCGCCGCCACCCCGTCCACGGCTGCGCCGAACGCGAAGACCACGCCCGCTGGGCCGAGCGCTTCTACCGCCTCGAACGCGAGACCGAGCAGCTCCGCCGCCGCGTCGAGGGCCGCTCCCAGGTCATCGCCCGCACCTTCGACCGCGTCTGCGCCGTCCTCGAACAGCTCGGCTACCTGCGCGGCGACTCCGTCACCGACGAGGGCCGCCGCCTCGGCCGCATCTACAACGAGCTCGACCTCCTCACCGCCGAGAGCCTCCGCGAGGGCCTCTGGGAGCACCTCGACCACGCCGAGCTCGCCGCGTGCGTGTCCGCGCTCGTCTACGAGTCCCGGCAGCCCGACGACGCCGCCCCGCCCCGCACCCCGCCCGGCGCCGCCCAGGACGCCCTCGCCGCCATGGTGCGGCTCTGGGGCACCCTCGACGCCGTCGAGAAGGACAACCGCGTCTCCTTCCTCCGCGAACCCGACCTCGGGTTCGCCTGGACCGCCCACCGCTGGGCCCGGGGCGACGACCTCGACGAGGTCCTCCTCGAAAGCGACCTGACCGCCGGCGACTTCGTCCGCGCCGTCAAGCAGCTCCTCGACCTCCTCGGCCAGATCGCCGACGCCGCCCCGCCCAACAGCCACATCCGCAAGACCGCCCGCCGCGCCATGGACGCCATGCGCCGCGGCGTCGTCGCCTACTCCTCCGTCACCTGACCCCACGGGTCCCCGGCCGCGTCATGCGCGGCCGGGGACGCCGCCGCCCGGCCCGCGGCGCGTGCGGGCCGGGACGCCTCACACCGCCGGATCGTGCTCGGCGGGAAGCCCCAGATCGGTGATCACCACGGTCGCGAACGCGCCGCGCGCGGCGACCGCGAGCCACAGCACCGGCAGCACCGCCGCCAGCGCCACCCCCCCCCCCCCCGACACCAGCGCCGACACCAGCACCGCCAGCACCAGCGCGCCGCCCCCCACCACCGCTGCGACCAGCGCCGCCCGCAGCGGCCCCGGACCGTCCGCGCCTGCGTCGGTCAGCCCGAACTGGTGCAGCAGCCCCATGACCACGCCCAGCGTGCCGAGGACCACGGCACCCGTCGTGTACAGGACGACGGCGAGCCCCGACGTCAGGAAACCCGCCACATGGCCGGCGATCGGCCCGATGTCCGCGACGTGCAGGAACCGCGGGAAACGGGCGTAGTCGTCCCGGTCGGACGACAGGAACCGCTTCCAGCCGTCACCGTCCCGCCCGTGGACGACCGCGAGGCACAGCAGCAGGCACCCGAGGATCACCTGGCAGACCGCCCACCGGATCCGTCCCGCCACCAGCAGCGCCCGTGCCACCAGGAACCCCGCCGCCGTCAGCGCCACCTCCGCCGCCCCGAGCCATGCCAGAGCCTCCCGCGACAGGGCGTCCTCGTGCTGCGCCGTCGCCCACTGCGGGTACCGGTGCGCCACGAACAGGCTCGCCGGCACGAAGATCAGCACGCTGTACGCCATGGCCAGCGCGAAATGCCGCCCGCCCGCCGCGCCGGTCACACGCGGAGCCCGTCCCACCGGAGGGCCCTCCACCGCCGACCGCGCGAAAGTCGCAGACGAGCCGGTAAGCACGGCGGGGCGGGCAGAGGGCGCGGACGAGCCGATGATTCCGGCGGGACGGGTGGAGGGCGTGGACGAGCCGGTAGTCGCGGTGGGGCGGGTGGAGGGCGCGGCTGAAGCTGGTGGCTCGGCCGTGCGGGCTGACGGTGCCCCGGAGGTAACGGCGGGCGGGGACGGGACGGTGTGGCGGGCGCCGCGGAGCTGGTGGGCGGCGGCGAGGGCGATCCCCGCGCCCGCCGCGTACGACCACGGCAGGTCGGCGTAGACACCGAGCATGACGCCTCCTCCCGCCTCGCTCAGCGGCCGGCGCGGACGCCGGAGGGGCGGCGGGTGCGGCGGCGCCGCTCCCGGCGGTGCGCCAGCGTCCGGTCGACCCGGTACCGGGCCAGCCGGACGAGCACCGGACGCGGCGGGCGCCGCAGCCATCTCGGCGTCAGATGGTGCACGTCGGCGGCCGTCCGCAGCACCAGGTCCGCCGCCCGCCGCCGGTTGTGGCTCCACGGCAGCCCGTACTGCTCCCGCAGCGCCTCCGGCAGCAGCGCGATCGTCACGAGCCGGAACACCGCGAGGCCGGGCGCCAGCAGCCGCAGCCGCCGCGGCCACAGCACCGCCTCCGCCACCTCCCGCGCCTCGTCGCCGACCCGCAGCGACTCCAGGGTCTCCGCCACGTACGCGCGGAACGCGGCGAGATCCGGCGGCTGGGACTCCAGCGGGCAGCCCAGCACCTCCGCGACGATCCTGGCCTGCCGGTAGTAGGCCTCCGACAGGTCCTCCTCGTCGGCGTCCGGGCGCATCAGGTGCTCGTAGACGTACAGCGCCGAGTCGATGAGGGTCGCGTTCACCCACAGCTGGAGGTCCGGGTCGTTGCCCGAGTAGCCCTCGCCCTTCACCGTCCCGTGGACGCCCCGGACCTTCGCGGCGATGCGCTCGACGTCCTCCTCGTCCCCGAACGTGACGACGAGCAGGAAGTCGAGCGTCCCGAACAGCCGCGCGAGCGGGCGCTCGGAGAAGTCGCTGTGCTCGGCGACGCCCTTCGCGACGCCCGGATGCGCGAGCTGCATCAGCAGGGCGCGGCCCGCGCCGAGCCCCACCAGCGGCTCGGCGGCGAGCGCCTGGAGCACCGACCGGTCGGCCAGGCGCTCGCGCAGCGGGACCTCGGGTGCGGTGGGCACGGGGACCTCCCGGGGGGACGGCGGCCTGATCCGGTACCGGCATGATTCCCAATTATTGGCATCACGTCAATAAGCGGCGGGGGCGTCCGGTATCAGCGGGCGGGCGGCGCCGTCGTCGACCGGACGACCAGCTCCGCCGGCAGCCGCACCCGCTCCGGCGCCCCGCCCGCCCCGGGGGCCGCGCCGGCGATCAGGTCGAGCAGCATCCGCGCCGCGACCTCGCCCTTGCGCACCAGCGGCTGCCGGACGGTGGTCAGCGGCGGCACCGCGGCGGCCGCCGGGGGGAGGTCGTCGAACCCCACCACCGACAACTCGCCCGGTACCGCGACGCCGAGCTCGCGCGCCGCCGCGAGCGCGCCCTCCGCCAGCCGGTCGGTGATCGCGAGGATCGCCGTCGGCCGCTCCTCCGGCGGACCCGCCAGCAACCCGAGCGCCGCCGCCCGGCCGAGCTCCGCGCTGTTCCCGCCGCACTCCACCACCGGCGGCCGGGACCCCGCAGGGAGCGCGTCCAGGTAGCCCGCCAGGCGGTGCCGCACCACCGCGTACGTCACCGCGCCCAGCCGCGCCCCGTCCGCCGGGCCCGACCGCCCGTCCGCCGCCAGCCGGTCGGCGAGCACCGCGACCCGCCGGTGCCCCAGGCCCGCCAGGTGCGCCGCGGCCTGCCGGGCCCCGTCCCGGTCGTCGACGTACACGAACGGGACCCCGTCGCCCGGACGCGGCTCCGGCTCGTCCACCACGACCAGCGGCAGGCCCCGCGCCCGCGCCGCGACCACCCCGGGATGGTCGTCCGACAGCGAGTACGCCAGGAACCCGTCCACCACCGCGCGGCGCACGGCGTCCGACGCCCACTCCCCGGCGGACGGCGACTCGGGCGGCGCCGGGATCAGCGTCAGGCCCACGTCCGCCAATTCGCTCGTGCCCGCCACGCCCTGGAGGAACAGCACCGCCGCCGGATCGGTGAACGCGTACGACAGCGCCTCGGTGAACAGCACCCCCACCGCGCCCGCCCGCCGCGTCGCGAGACCCGCGGCGAGGGGGTTCGGCCCGGGGTAGCCGAGCTCGCGCGCCGTCCGCAGGATCCGCTCGCGCAGCGCCCCCGACAGCTTCTCCGGACGGTGGTAGGCGTTGGACACCGTCGTGTGCGAGACGCCCACGGCGGCCGCCACGTCCCGCAGCGTCGCCACACCGCACCTCCCGGAATCGCGGTTGACCGGTCAACAGGATAGTCCGTAGGCTGCTCGTGTTTACCGGTCAACACGAGGAGGCGCGGCGGTGGCGGCACGACCCGGGCGGGCGGTGCGGGCGGCGCGGTGGGCCGTGACCGCGGTGTTCTTCCTGAACGGCGCGGTGTTCGCGTCCTGGGTGCCGCGCATCCCCGAGGTCAAGGACCGCCTCGGGCTCGGCGACGCCGCCCTCGGCGCCGCGCTCGCCGGGCCCGCGCTCGGCTCGGTCGCGGCGATGGCGGTGGCCGGGGCGCTCGTCGCGCGGCTCGGCAGCCGCCCCGTGACCCGGGCGTCGCTCGCCGCGTTCTGCGTCCTGCCCGGCCTCATCGGCCTCGCCGGGACGTGGGGCGCGCTGTTCGCGGCCCTCACCGCGTGGGGCGCGGCCCTCGGCACCCTGGACGTCGCCATGAACAGCGCCGGGATGACCGTCCAGCACCGCTACGGGCGGCCGATCATGTCCGGGCTGCACGCCAGCTTCAGCGGCGGCGCGCTGGCCGGCGCCGTCGCCGGATCGGCCGCCGCGCACCACGGCCTGCCCGTCCCCGCCCACCTCGCCGGGACGGGCGCGGCCGCCCTCGTCATCGGCGTCGCGGTCTCGCGGGCGCTGCTGCCCGCGGACGCCGACGCGCAGGCGGGCGGCCCCGCGTTCGCCCGCCCCACCCGCCCGCTGCTCCTGCTCAGCGCGCTCGCGTTCGCGGCCCTGCTGTCGGAGGGCGCCGCCGCCGACTGGAGCGCCGTCTACCTGCGGGACGTCCTGGACGCCGGCCCCGGCACCGCGGGCGCCGGCTACGTCGCCTTCGCCGTCACGATGACCGCCGGACGGCTCGCCGGGGACCGGCTCGTCGCGGCGTTCGGACCGGTCCGCGTCGTCCGGACCCTCGCGGCGGTGGCCGCCGCCGGGTTCGGCGCCGCGCTCGCCACCGGCGAGGCGGCGGCGACCCT
>NZ_CAACUY010000054.1 GCF_900659615.1 Actinomadura fibrosa
CGGCGCCGCCGGGCGCCGTCCCGGGCCGCCCGGAGCCGCGCCGCGCCGGACGGCGGGGCCGCGCCGCTAACCACGCCAAAGATCTCCGCACACCGGGGCATCGCCAAGCCCGGTCGGGCGACGCCCCATGGCAGCGCAAATCATCGGCCCATTCCGGCATTGCCTTGGCCAGGGATTCGGGACGACCGGCAAGACCTCGACGCGGCATGGATATCGTCGCGTCGAGGTCGCCGGAGGGAGAAACATCAAGGCGAGTTCACCAACCGGGTCGCGCTCTTGCCCGAATGCGGGTTGTAATTGCCCGAGCGCACACCGGGCGGTCGCCGCCCCCGTCCCGCGCCCCCTGCGCCGAATAGCCGCCGAACGCGACGCGAACTGCCGATGTTGGAGGAGATGTACGGACGAACCACCCGCTGCGCGAGCCACCGAACCACCCTCTACCCGCGATCCGAGACCGGACTCCGCCCCGCAACGACCTCGATCACCCCGAAATCGGGAATTCGTCCTCAGGGTCGGCGTTCTACCGCGATCCACGCCAGAGGGATAACAGGCGCAATACACAGAACTCGCAATGTTCCCTGCTACCCGTTATAGCGGCGGTCTACACGCACTACAGTGGCGTCTTCAGTTCATTGCCGTGCGCCATTTCGTCGCGTCGGCACACGAAGGAGCATCGGTGGAAACGAATCACAACTTCCTGCAGACGGGGGGTCAACCGGTCTCGGATCGGATGCGGGAGTTGCTCGCCCGTGCGGCGCAGGACCACGTCTATGAACAGCGCTCACAGGGTCAGGTCCTGGACGAGATCCGCCAGCGGCTGGAAGGGATGGAGTGGCTGCTCCGCGAGGTCCGGGAGCGGGAGCTCAGCGGGCTGACCGGGCAGCTCGACAGCGTCCGCGGGCAGGTCGACGACCTGTCCAGCAAGCCCCCGGAGTGGGCCGAGGGGCTGGTGGACCACATCGAGGCGGTCGGCGAGCGGGTCAAGCCCGTCGCCGAGCTGCCGGCGCTGTGGGCCGACGTCGGCGTCGTCGCGGAGAACGTCGACGAGGGCCTGAACCGCATCCAGTCGGTCCTCGACTCCGCGCAGCAGATTACCGAGGCCACCCAGCAGGCCTCGCAGCGCATGGAGGAGATGACCAAGCGGCTGGACAAGCTCCAGGGCAGCATGGAGGCCGCGTCCGTCCGCTTCAACCGCCTCGACAAGTCGCTGGCGGAGCTCGGCCACCGGTCCGAGCGGCTGGAGCACTCGATCAACGGCGTGACCGCGCGGGTCGACCAGGCGCTCGGCGAGATGGCCGAGCGGATGGAGCAGGGCCTGGAGGCGGTCACCGGCCGCGTCGAGGGCGTCGGCGGGCGGCTGGACGGCCTGGACGGGCGGCTCGACGGCGTCGACGGCAGGCTGGAGGGCCTGTCGGGCAAGATGGAGGGGCTCGACGGCCGCTTCGAGAGCATCGACGGGCGCCTCGACGGCGTGGGCGAGCGCATCGGGCGGCTCCCGGCCACGCTGGAGATCGGCGAGCTGCACCGCCTGCTGGCGGACCTCGCGCAGCGCCCGACGCTGGACCACAGCGACCGGTTCGACGCGCTGGAGAAGCACCTCGCCGACGCGGTCGACCCGCTGATCGAGGAGCTGCGCGCCCGGCCCGACCGGGACGAGGTCAGGGCGACCATGTCCCAGATCGCGGAGACGGCCTACAGCGACGTCGCCAAGCGGATGGACGAGTTCTCCCGCCGGTTCGAGGACGTCCACGAGGACGTCCGCAAGCGGATCGAGGGGATCCACGAGGAGGTCGCGAAGAAGGTCGACGGCGCCCTGGAGGAGTTCACCACCCAGGTCGACATCGTGTCGCGGCGCGTGGAGTCGGTGCACTCCGACGTGACCAAGCAGGTCGAGTCGGTGCACAACGAGGTGGCCCGGCAGGTCAGCGGGGTGCACGACGACTTCGGCAAGCGCATCGGCGACATCCACGAGGACGTCACCCGCCAGGTCGGCAGCATCCAGGAGACCGTGGCGAAGCAGGTCGGCAACATGTCGGAGGACGTCGCCCGGCAGGTCGGCGGCGTCCAGGAGGAGTTCGCGCGCCGCGTGGAGAGCGTGCAGGACGAGGTGGGCCGCCGCGCCGAGGCGGCGCAGGCGGAGTTCGGCAAGCGTTTCGCCGACGTGCAGGACGGCATCGGCCGGCGCGTCGACGGGGTCCACGACGACGTCTCCAAGCAGGTCAACGCGGTGCACGAGGACGTGCTCAAGCGGCTGTCCACGCTGGAGGAGACGATGCTCGCCCTGGCCGAGGCGCTGCTGCGCCCCCGCCGGGACGGCAAGGACTGACGGACCGGGAACGCCGGGTGGGGCCCACGCGGGCCCCACCCTTCGCGTTCCGGGGCCCGTCCGGCGGCGTCCCGATACCGCACGGAATCCGCGAAGTTTGTCCGGCAATAGACCGTGACGACCAGAGAGCCTTCCCCAAGACACGGCGATGACGTGCACTTTGTTACGTTCCGTCTTCGCAAAATCACTCCCAATACCCATCGGAATCCGTTTTCATGGATCTCGTGACGCACACAACGGCTCCCGGCCTGCCGACCGGCGCCCCGCCCAGCCACGCCACCCTGCGGTGGGTCGAGGCATGCCTGGGCGAGGGCTCGGAGGTGCGCATGGTGCGGCCGCTGGCGGGCGGCTCCGCGCACAGCAACCACGCGCTCCTGGTCGAGAGCCGCTCGGGCAGCGCCCACCGGCTCGTCCTGCGCCGCTGGACGGTCCGCGACACCGGCCCCGGCCCGCTCTCCGGCCCGCTGTCCGGCCTGGGCCCGGGCTCCGGCCCGAACTCCGGTTCCGGGCTCGGCGCGGGCCTGGGCACCGGCTCTGGCCTGGGCGCCGGCGCGGCCGCCCGCCGCTCGTTCGTGGACGGCGAGTTCTCGCCCGAGCGCGAGATCGCCGCGCTGGCCCTGCTCGCCGGATGCGAGATCCCGACCCCGTCGCTCGTCGCCGCCGACCCGGCCGGCGCCTACTGCGACGTCCCCGCGCTGCTGATCACCCGGCTGGTCGGCCATCCGCCCCGGCCCGCCCCCGACGACCTGCCCGAGTACCTCATCCAGCTCGCCGCGGCGCTGCTGTCGGTGCACGCGCTGAACGGCGCGGCCACGATGCCGCCGTACGTCCCCGGCAACCGGCTCGACCTGCGGCTCCCGCCCAAGCACGCGCTGCGCCCCGAGCTGTGGGAGCGCGCGTTCGAGGTCGCCGCGGGCCCGCCGCCGGCGGCGCCCGCCCGGTTCATCCACCGCGACTACCACCCCGACAACACGCTCTGGTCGTACGGGAAGCTCACGGGCATCGTCGACTGGTCGGACGCCTCGTCCGGCCCCGTCGCGATCGACATCGCGTCGATGCGGCGCGGCCTCGCCGTCCGGTACGGGCGGTCCGTCGCCGACCGGTTCCTCGCGGCCTTCGACCAGGTGTCGGGCGGCTACCCGCACGACCCCTACTGGGACGTCCGCTGCCTGCTCGACCTGCTGCCCGAGGACGACGGCCGCCTCCTCGACGAGGCGGAGGTCCCGCTCCTGGAGGACTACCTCGCCGCGCTGCTCGCCGAGATCAACTGACAGTCCGGCGCGGCGCGGCGGCTCAGAGCGTGACGGCCTCGACCGGCAGGCTGGAGTCGGCCGGCACCTCCAGGTCGGACGGCGCGAGCCCCGACGCGACCAGCTCCGCACCGAGCGCGGCGACCATCGCGCCGTTGTCGGTGCACAGCTTCGGGCGCGGCACCCGCAGCCGCACCCCGGCCCGCTCGCAGCGCTCCGCCGCGAGCGCCCGCAGCCGCGAGTTCGCCGCGACGCCGCCGCCGATCAGCAGGTCCCGGACGCCGTTGTCCTTGCACACCGCGAGCGCCTTCTGGGTGAGGACGTCCACGACGGCCTCCTGGAAGGACGCCGCGACGTCCGCGACCGGGACGGGCTCCCCGGCCCGCTCCCTGGCCTCCACCCAGCGCGCCACGGCCGTCTTCAGGCCGGAGAACGAGAAGTCGTAGGTGCCGTCGCTGTACTTGCCGCGCGGGAACGCGATCGCGGCGGGATCGCCCTCGCGCGCCATCCGGTCGATCACCGGCCCGCCGGGGAAGCCGAGGTCCAGGACCCGCGCGACCTTGTCGAACGCCTCGCCCGCCGCGTCGTCCACGGTGCTGCCGAGCGGCCGGACGTCGCCCGCCACGTCCGGAACCAGCAGCAGCGACGAGTGGCCGCCCGACACGAGCAGCGCCACGCACGGCTTCGGCAGCGGCCCGTGCTCCAGCTGGTCGACGCAGACGTGCGCGGCGAGGTGGTTGACGCCGTACAGCGGCTTGCCGAGCGACAGCGCGTACGCCTTCGCGGCCGCCACGCCGACCATCAGCGCGCCCGGCAGCCCCGGCCCCGCGGTGACCGCGAACGCGTCCACGTCGGTGAGCGACACGCCCGCGTCGGCGAGGGCGCGCTCCACGGTCGGCGTCATCGCCTCCAGGTGGGCGCGCGACGCCACCTCGGGCACGACGCCGCCGAACCGGGCGTGCTGCTCGACGCTGGACGCGATCGTGTCGGCCAGCAGCGTGTGCCCCCGGACGATGCCGACGCCCGTCTCGTCGCACGAGGTCTCGATGCCGAGCACCAGCGGCTCGGAGTCGCGGATCACGGTTCCTCCCTGCTGAAGCCCACGGGGCGGCGGCGCAGCACGCGGCGCATCACGACCGCGTCCACGTTCGAGGGCTGGTAGTAGCGCTTGCGGACGCCGACGCGCCCGAACCCGAACCGCTCGTAGAGCCGCCGGGCGGGATCGTTGTCGGCGCGGACCTCCAGGAACACGGCCTCGCTGCCGCGCCGCGCCGCCTCGTCCATCAGCTCGGTCAGCAGCGCGGTGCCGATGCCCGCGCCGCGCATGTCCGCGCGGACCCCGATGGTCTGCACGTCGGCCTGGTCGCCCGCCGCCGCGAGGCCCGCGTAGCCGACGATCTCGCCGGGCGGCGCCTCGGCGACGACGTAGTGCCGGGTGCGGGGCTGGTCGGCGAGCTCCTCGCGGAGCATCTCCTCGCTCCAGGCGTCCTCGGGGAACAGCAGCCGCTCCAGCCGGTGGACGGCGGGCAGGTCGTCGCCCGTCATGGCCCGCAGGACGACGTCGCTCACGCCGGGGTCACCTTCTTGCGGGGACCGGGCTCCTTGGCGTCGGGCCTGCGCAGGTACAGCGGTTCCGGCGGCAGCAGCTCAGGGCCCCGCTCGCCCGACAGGCGCGTCACGGCCAGCTCGGCGAGGGCGGTGGCCGTGGGCAGCAGCGGCTCGTGGTCCGTCCCGCCGAGGACGCTCGCGTACAGGGCCGCGCCCTCGCCCACGACCGGCAGGCCGTCGGGCGCCCCCTCCAGGACGTCGGACGCCGGGCCGACGGCGGGCTCGGTGGCGCGCACGCCGTACGAGTCGTACCGCGCCCAGTAGACCTCTTTGCGGCGGGCGTCGGTGGCCACGGCGAACGGCTCGTCCCTGCCGGACGCCCACGCGATGGCGTCCAGCGTGCAGACGCCGTGCACCGGGACGCTGAGCGCCTCCCCCATGGCGCGGGCGGTGACCAGGCCCACCCGCAGGCCGGTGTACGGGCCGGGCCCCACCCCCACGACGATGGTGCTGAGGTCGGCCGGCGCCGCGCCCGCGTCCGCCAGCACCCGCGCGATGGACGGCGTGAGCAGCTCCGTGTGGCGGCGCCGGTCCACGGCCTCGGCCGCGCCGCGGCGCAGCGCGCCCTCACCGGGGACCCACTCGTACAGCGCCACGGTGATCGCGGCGGTCGCGGTGTCGAAAGCCAAGACCAGCACGGGCTGAAAGCCTAGTGCAGGCGCGGGGCTGCTTCAGGAAGCAGGGCGTGTCCCGGCCCCGCCCGACCCGTCGCGCGGCGCCCGGACTCCCCTCAGGACTCGGCCAGGCGCTGCAGGACGGTCTTGCCCACCTCGATGGCACCGTCCACCGCGTCCCCCGAGGCGAGCGGGTCGCCCTTGTTGGAGCCCGAGTAGTGGATCGTCACCAGCACGTTGACGGACCGGATGTTCGCGATCGCCTCGCCCGACCCCTGCCCCTTGTCGACGCTGTAGACGGCGTAGCCCTCGTCGCCGATGCCGTCGATCTGCTTCTTCTCCGTCAGCTCCTGGCCCGCCAGCAGCGCCTTCCCGGACTCGTCGTCCTTGCGCTCGGCGCCGAACGCGCCGCGCGCGGCATCGGTCGGCGACTGCGCGCCCGTCCCCGCGATCGCGCGGAGCTCCACCGTGAGCTGGCGCTTGCGGTCGCCCGCGTAGGCGCCCCAGACGCACTGGTTCTGCCGGTCGCTGCTCTGGTAGTTGTCGGCCTGGTTGCGCTCGGCGTCGGGCGCGAGCCGCCCGGCGAGGTCGTCGGGGACCAGCGTGCAGGCGTCCGGGACGAGGGACCGCTCGCCCTTCGACATCGGCGAGCTCTCGGCGGCGCCGCTGCCGACCGCCTGCCCGGCGTCCCGCCTGCCGCTCGCGCCGACCCCGCTCATGATCGCGACCGCGGCCAGCACGCAGGCGGCGACGCCCGCGGCCACCCCGGCGAGCGTGATCGCCACCTTGCGGCCGGCGCGCCGCTCGCGGACCACGCGATGGCTGCCGGTACCGGCCCGGTAGTTGCCGCTGGACGACCGGTAGCCGCCGCTGCTCGTCCGGTACCCGCCGCTGGGCGTCGCGTACCCGCCCGTGTCGCTCTGCGGGGCGCCTCTGCTCGCGGGACGTCCCGGCTGCGTCGGATGCGGCCCGTACTCGCGATCGCTCATCCCGAACCCGCCGCTGGACGCGCCGTACCCGCCGCCCCCGGCACCCGAGCCGCCACCCTGCCCGCCGTACCGCCCACTCCCCGCCCCATAACCCCCGCTACCCGCGCCATAGCCCCCACTACCGGCGCCGTACGCACTGCCTCCAGCACCGCCGGAGCCGCCGCTCCCCGCGCCGTACGGGCCGCTCCCCGCGCCGTACGCGCTGCCCCCGGCGCTAGAGCCACCGCCCTGCGCGCTGTACCCGCCGCTCTCCCCGGTGTACGCGCCGCCTTCAGCTCCGGGGCCGCCGCTTCCTGTGCTGTAGCCGCCGGTCTCCGCGCCGTACGGGCCGCTCCCCGCGCTGTACGCGCTGCCTCCGGTGGTGGCCGGGCCGCCCTGCGTGCCGTACGGGCCGGTCTCCGCGCCATACGCGCCGCTCTCGGCGGCGTACGGGTCGCTCGTGCCGTACGGCCCGCCGGCCGTGCCGTATTCGCCGCCGCCCGCGCGGTAGCCGCCGCCTGCCGCTCCCTGGCCACCGCCCGAACCGCGGTAGTCGTCCGTGCGGCGATCACCGCTGCGATGGCTACCACTCACCGGATCCCACTCCCGCTGCGAGCAAATCTGATATGTCACGAAGGTGAGGTTCGTTCCGGCAAAGAGTACGACATGTCAGTACGAACTGACCTCCCCTGGAGTTGCAAAAAACTCAGAAGAACCCGCTCGTTTCTCAGGAGCGGTCGAATCGGGGCGTCCGCGGCGGGCGCCCGATGGGCTCAGCCGAGATCGAGCCGCAGGTCGGCCCAGCGATCACCGACCGGTTCGATCCTTACCGCGCGCTCCTCGCCGGGACCGTTCCCGCGCGAAATGATCACTTCCAGCCGGTCCTCGGCGAGGCCCTCCGCGAGCCCTTCTCCCCATTCCACGATCGTGACCGATTCGGCGACGGACGCGTCGAGATCGAGGTCGTCCAGCTCCGCGAAACCGCCCAGCCGGTAGGCGTCCACGTGCACCAGCGGGGGGCCGCCGGCCAGCGACGGGTGGACCCGCGCGATGACGAAGGTGGGCGAGGTGACGGGTCCCCGGATCTTGAGGCCCTCCCCGATCCCCTGCGTGAGCGTCGTCTTGCCCGCGCCCAGCTCGCCGGTCAGGACGACCAGGTCGCCGGCCCGGAGCCGGGCGGCCAGCCGCAGCCCGAGCTCCCGCATGTCCGCGGCGGTGGGCACGGTCAGGGTGATGGCGTTCACGCCGTTCGCTCCTCCTCGTACTCCGGCCGGACGCGGTCGATCAGCCGGCGCAGCCCGCCGGTGACCACGCCCGGATACTCCAGCGGCAGCACGTGCCCGGCGTCGCCCACCTCGACGAGCTCGGCGTCCGGGAGGGCCTCGGCGATGCGGCGGCCGTGCGCGGCGGGGGTCAGCCGGTCCCGGCCGCCCGTCAGCACCAGGACGGGGACCTTGCCGATCACGTCGAGCGACGCCGCCTTGTCGTGCGCGACGAGCGCGGGGTAGAACTCCGCGATCACGTCGATGGGGGTCGCCCGGATCATCTGCTCCAGGAAGTCGACCACGGTCGGGCTCACGTACTTGTCGGCGAACGCCATCTTGCGGGTGACGACGAACGCCAGGTCGGCGCCGAGCCCGCGGGCCCGGTCCACCAGGTCGGCGCGGCGGCCGAGGCCGCGGAGCGCGCTCGGCGCCAGCGGCCGGACGAGCTTGGCCAGCACCAGAGGCAGCCCGAGCGTCATCTCCGCGAGGTCGCCGCAGGACGTGTTGACGAGCGCGACGCCCGCGACCCGCTCGTCGAACAGGTCGGGATGCCGGTCCGCCAGCGCCATGATCGACATGCCGCCCATGGAGTGCCCGATCAGGATCACCCGTCCGCCGGGGCGGACGGCGGCCCGCAGGACGGCGTGCAGGTCCTCGCCGGTCTGGTCGATCGTCGCGCGCGTGGGGTCGCTGCGCCCGGAGCGGCCGTGGCTGCGCTGGTCCCAGAACACCATGCGGAACCGTCCGGCGAGGTCGCGCCGCTGGTAGTGCCAGGAGTCCTGCGTGAGCGTGTAGCCGTGGCAGAAGACGAGGGTCAGGTCGGCGTCGTCGGGGCCGTCCACCTCGGTGTGCAGCCGGAGGCCGTCGTCGGCGGTGACCTCTAGCTCGCGGCCACGCAGCTCGCCGAAGGGCTCGGCCGCGTCCGGGTCGGGCCGCAGCCGCACCCGCCCGACGGCGAGGTGCCGCAGGCCCACGGCCGCGCCTATGCCCGCCGCGCCGACGCCCGCGACGGCGCCGGCGATGCCGATCCTGCGCTTGCTCCTGCTTCCCATGTGCGCGCCCCCTACAGCGCCCGTCCCGGATACGCCCTCGGCACCCGGGACCCGATGCGGGTGACGATCTCATACGAGATCGTGCCCAGTGCGTCCGCCCACTCCTGGGCGGTCGGCTCGCCGCGGTCGCCCGGCCCGAACAGCACGACCTCGTCGCCCGCGGCGAGCTCGTCGTCGCCGAGGTCGATGACGAACTGGTCCATGCAGACCCGCCCGGCGATCCGCCTGCGGCGCCCGCCCGCGAGGACCTCCAGCAGGTTCGAGCCGTGCCGCGGGACGCCGTCCCCGTACCCGGCCGGGACGACGGCGAGGGTCGTCTCCCGCTCGGTGCGGTAGGTGTGCCCGTACGACACGCCGCTGCCCGCCGGGACCCGCTTGACCAGCGCGGCGTCCGCGACGAGCGTCATCGCGGGCCGCAGCCCGAACGTGCCGAGCGCGGGCACGGGCGTCAGCCCGTACGTCGCGATCCCCGGCCGGACGAGGTCGAACCGCGCCTCCGGCAGCGTCAGCGCCGCGGCGGAGTTCGCGAGGTGCCGGACCTCGAACCGCGCGCCCGCCCGCTCGGCGTGCCCGACCATCGCGGTGAACGCGTCGAGCTGCGCCGCGTTGGACGGGTGGCCGGGCTCGTCGGCGCAGGCGAGGTGCGAGTAGACGCCGGCGACCCGCAGGTGCCCGCCGGCCTCGGCCTTCAGCGCGGCGTCGACGAGCGCGGGCCAGTCGTCGCCGGCGGCGCCGCCGCGGCTCATGCCGGTGTCGGCCTTGAGGTGCACGCGGGCCGGGCGCCCGGCGCGCTCCGCCGCCGCGACGATCTCCTCGATCAGCCAGCCGGCGCCGGCGGTGAGGTCGACGTCCCGCGCGACGGCCTCCTCGTACGGTTCGCCGGGGACGCCGAGGCACACCAGCGTGCGGGCGGTGACGCCGGCGTCGCGCAGCCGCAGCGCCTCGGCGAGCTTGGCCACGCCGAGCCAGGACGCGCCGCCGGCGAGCGCGGCGCGGGCGGCCTCGACGAGCCCGTGCCCGTACGCCTCGGCCTTGACCATGGCCATGACCTCGGCACCGCCCGCGCGCTCGCGCAGCAGGGCGATGTTGCCGCCGATGGCGTCGAGATCGACGCGCGCCTCCGCTGGAACCCTCATGGTCACCCAGTGTGCCCGCCCCGGGCCGGTGCCCGGCGCATCCTCGGCCTGTGCAGGGCCGATACGGCATTCCCCCCGGTCTGCCCCTTGAGCACTCGCGGTGCTCCGTATCCCCTTAGACGCGAGGGTCTCCTACCGGGTTCATGCGGTCAACTCGATCTCGCGACCGTGCGGAAGGCCTCCGGGAGCGCCCGGATCACGTCGTGGGCGCTGATCGGCGACTCGCCGCGGCGCGCCGGGTCGGGGGCGGCGGCGAGGCGGGCGGCGAGGCCGTGCAGGTAGGCGCCCGCGGCGGCGGCGTCGAGCGCGGGCATGCCGCCGGCCAGCAGCGCGCCGATCAGGCCGGAGAGGACGTCGCCGGTGCCGGCGGTGGCGAGGCGCGGCGTCCCGGTCGGGTTGACCCGGACGGGGCGGTCCGGCTCGGCGACGAGTGTCGTCGAGCCCTTGAGCAGGACGGTCGCGTCGAGTTCGGCTGCGGCGCGCCGGACATGTTCCAGCCGCGCCGCCTCGATGGCCTCCCGGCCGGCGCCGATGAGCCGGGACAGCTCGCCCGCGTGCGGGGTGAGGACGGTCGGGGCGGAGCGGAGCAGCAGGTCGCGGCGGCGGGCGAGGACGGTGAGCCCGTCGGCGTCCACGAGGACCGGCAGGTCGGTGGCGAGGGCGGCGGTGAGCAGCGACTCGGCCGCGTCGCCGGTGCCGAGGCCGGGCCCGACGACCCATGCCTGGACGCGGCCGACGGCGTCCAGGACGTCGCGTCCCGGGGACCCGCCCGGGTCGATCACGGTCGTGACCGCTTCGGGCCACCGGTGCCGGACGAGCTCCACGGGGTGCGCCACGGACGCGAACCGCACCATGCCCGCGCCGCCGTGCACGGCGCCGCCGGTGCTGAGGACGGCCGCGCCGGTGAACGCGTCGCCGCCCGCGAGGATGCCGACCACGCCGCGCCGGTACTTGTCGGACTCGGAGCCGGGCTCGGGGGGCCGGACGTCCTCGGGCCAGGGGGCGACCACGTCGGGGTCGGGCAGGTCGTCGCCGAGGCCGATGTCGACGAGCTCGACGACGCCGCAGTGCGACGCGCCGGGGTCGATCAGGAGGCCGGGCTTGTAGGTGCCGAAGGTGACGGTGACGTCGGCGTGGACGGCGGCGCCCTCGACCCGCCCGGTGCCCGCGTCGACGCCGCTCGGCACGTCGCAGGCCACGACCGTGCCGGCGGCCGTGGACGCGTGCGCGGCGAGCGAGGCGTGCGGTTCGCGCAGCCCGCCGGAGCCGCCGATCCCGGTGAGCCCGTCGATGATCAGGTCGGCGTCCGCGATGGCCGCCTCGGCCTCGCCGTCCAGCAGCCGCCCGCCGGCGGACCGCAGCGCCGCCAGCCCCGCCTCGTGAATCTTGGAACCGGCCCGGACGGCCCGGACCCGGGCGCCCCTGCGGGCCAGCCGCGCGCCGGCGTACAGGGCGTCGCCGCCGTTGTCGCCGCCGCCGACGAGGAGGACGACCCGCGACCCGTAGACGGCGGGGAGCAGGCCGGCGCAGATCGACGCCAGCCCGGCGGCCGCCCGCTGCATCAGCGCGCCGTCCGGCAGCCGGGCCATCAGCGCCCGCTCCGCCTTCCGCACGTTGCCGACCTCGTGCGCGTACCTCATCAGCAGCTCCCCACCCGCGCCGTCCCGCCGATCACCTCCCCAGGGTGTCACGGCGGGGGCGCTCCGCGACCGGACGGGTGGCGCCGCGGTGACAATGCTGAGCAAGTTCCGATGAAAGTTGCATTGCCATGTGCGCAAAATAATCTCCCGCCGTAGAATCTCGTTCATCGGTCCGATGTGTTCGCACTGCCGCGTCCCCGTACGGCAGAATGCGCCCTGAACAGTCCGTCCAGGACTGGAGAGGCTCCGGTGATGAGCACTTCCCGAGGTCCCTCAGTTCGGCAACGACGGCTGGCCGCCGAACTCCGGAGACTGCGCGAGCGGAAGGGTCTCACCGGAGACGAGGTCGCCGAGCGACTGGCCTGGTCCACCGCCAAGGTCAGCCGGATCGAGAACGCGCGGACCGGCGCGAAGATCAGTGACGTGCGGCGTCTCCTCGACCTCTACGAGATCGACGGTGCCCGGCACGGGGACCTCATCGCCCTGGCGCACGACGCCGCCGAACGGGGCTGGTGGGAGGACTACCGCGACCTGCCGAGCCCCCTCGCGGACTTCATCGCCCTGGAGTCGGAGGCCACGGCGGTCCGGGAATGGGGCAGCACCGTCTTCCCGGGCCTGCTGCAGACCGAGAGCTACGCACGGCATGTGATCGGTGGCTGGAGCGCCCTCGCCACGCTGCCTCCGCAGGAACTGGAGCGCAGGGTCGAGGTGCGGCTGCGCCGCCAGGAACTGCTGCGCCGGCCGAAGCCGCTGGAACTCTCCGTGGTCCTGGACGAAGCCGTTCTGCAACGCCGGATCGGCGACCGGAAGGTCATGCGCGAGCAACTCGAACATCTGTGCCGGATGACCGAGCATCCCGGCGTGTCCGTACAGATACTCCCGCTGGACGCAACGCACTCGGTTTTGGCGGAAACATTCATTTTGCTGGAATTCTCGCCGGTGCATGACATCATCTTTCCTGATATCGTGCACACCGAATCGCTGACAATCAGCCACTTTGCGGATGAGACTGTTACGTATATGTACAGGCTCGCCTATAAGAACCTCGCAGGCCAGGCTTTGACCGCCGCCGAATCCCGGCGGCGCATCATCGAGGCCAGAGACGCCTGGTAAGGGCCCGCGGAGTGGCTTAACCATGTGAAAGGCACTCGGTGTCCCCTTTCGCCACTCCTGCTCCGCACTGGCGGAGAAGCGCCCACTGCGGGGCGAGTAACACCTGCGTCGAAGTGGCCGCAATGGCCGATCCGTCCCTTTCGGTAGGGGCACGTGACGCGAAGCACGGAACGCAGAGCCCGGTCCTGTCCTTCTCCCAGGGAGAATGGCGCGACTTCGTCGAGCGAGCCAAGAAGGGCGAGTTCGACCTGGGCTGAACGGGCTCGGCGGCGCCCCGTCCCACGTCCCGCGAGGGAGCGGGACGGGGCCCCGCCGGACGGGCCCGCCCGCGCCGCGGCGGCACGACGGGCGCCGTGGCCCGGTCCATCGCCCTCCCACCAGGAACCCTGGTGCTACCTGGGCGCTCCTGCCCCATCCGCACCACCGGGCCGTCCATGATCAGCCGTTTTTGGCGATCTTGTTACCGTGTGCTTGAGCACGGGCAGCGCGGCCGCGGGCGGATGCAACTTTCATGGCAGGAGCCGGAATGAGTTTCGATGCGACACCGTCCTCCCCCTGGCGGAGGAGCAGACGATGCGGCGCGAGCAACGGCTGTGTCGAGATCGCACGGACCGGCGGCGGGATGGTCTGCGTACGCGACGGAGACGGCGTGGACGAGGGAGCCGGAGACCGACTGGTGTTCGGCCCCGAGGAATGGCGCCGCTTCACCGAGGAGGCGAGGAGCGGCCGATTCGACCGGGCCTGAGAATTTCACACGTGATGGAGATTCTCATTTCCGTCGGGAAATGAGATCCATGCCACACCAATACGCTCCGGCGGTCACTCGACGGTGACGGACTTGGCGAGGTTGCGCGGCTGGTCGACGTCGTGCCCCTTCGCCGTCGCCAGCTCGCACGCGAACACCTGGAGCGGGACGGTCGTCACCAGCGGCTGGAGCAGCGTCGGGACGGCCGGGACGCGGATCAGCGTGTCGGCGTACGGCTCGACCGACGCGTCGCCCTCCTCGGCGATCACGATGGTGCGGGCGCCGCGGGCGCGGATCTCCTGGATGTTGGAGACGATCTTGTCGTGCAGCACGTCGCGGGCGCGCGGCGGGACGACCACGACGACCGGCAGCCCGTCCTCGATCAGCGCGATGGGGCCGTGCTTCAGCTCGCCGGCCGCGAAGCCCTCGGCGTGCATGTACGCCAGCTCCTTCAGCTTCAGCGCGCCCTCCAGCGCCACCGGGAAGCCGACGTGGCGGCCGAGGAACAGGACGCAGTGCTCGCCCGACAGCGACCGGGCCAGCTCGCGGACCGGCTCCATCGTCTCCAGGACCTTGTCGACCTTCTCCGGCATCCGCTCCAGGAGCTGGACCATCGCGAACACCTCGTCGCCCCACTTCGTCCCGCGCACCTGCGCGATGTAGAGCGCGATCAGGTAGACGGCGACGAGCTGGGTCAGGAACGCCTTGGTCGACGCGACCGCGATCTCGGGCCCCGCGTGCGTGTACAGCACGCCGTCGCACTCGCGCGGCAGCGTGGAGCCGTTGACGTTGCAGATGCCGAGGATCTTGGCGCGCTGCTCCCGGGCGTGCCGGACGGCCATCAGCGCGTCCATCGTCTCGCCGGACTGGGAGATCGCGATGACCAGCGTCGTCGGCGACAGGATCGCGTCCCGGTAGCGGAACTCGCTGGCCAGCTCGACCTCGCAGGGCAGCCCGGCCCAGTGCTCGATCGCGTACTTGGCGATCAGCCCGGCGTGGTAGGACGTCCCGCACGCCACCACGATGATCTTGTCGACCTCGCGGAGCGCCCGGTCGGACAGCCGCATCTCGTCCAGGGTCAGCCGGCCGTCGGTGCCGATCCGGCCGAGCAGCGTGTCGGCGACCGCCCGCGGCTGCTCGGCGATCTCCTTGAGCATGAAGTAGTCGTAGCCGCCCTTCTCCGCGGCCGACACGTCCCAGTCGACGTGGTACTCCTTCACCTCGGCGGGACGGCCCTCGAAGTCGGTCACCCGCACCCCGGAGGCGCGCAGCTCGACGACCTGGTCCTGGCCGAGCTCGATCGCGTCGCGGGTGTGGGCGATGAACGCCGCGACGTCGCTGGCGAGGAAGTTCTCGCCGTCGCCGACCCCCACCACCAGCGGCGAGTTGCGGCGCGCGCCGACGACGAGGTCCGGGTCGCCGGTGTACATCGCGACCAGCGTGAACGCGCCCTCCAGCCGGCCGCAGACGCGGCGCATCGCGGCGGCGAGGTCGCCGCCCGCCTTCAGCTCGTCCTCCAGCAGGTGCGCGACGGCCTCGGTGTCGGTGTCGGAGCCGAGCTTGTGGCCGGCCTCCTCCAGCTCCCCGCGCAGCGCGGCGAAGTTCTCGATGATCCCGTTGTGGATCACCGCGACGGAGCCGGTGCAGTCGGTGTGCGGGTGGGCGTTGCGGTCGTTCGGGACGCCGTGGGTCGCCCAGCGGGTGTGGCCCATGCCCAGCGTCCCGGGCGGCGGCGGCTGCTCCGCCAGCGCGTTCCGGAGGTTCACGAGCTTGCCGGCGCGCTTGGCCGTCACCAGCTCACCGTCGGCCAGCACGGCCACCCCGGCCGAGTCGTAGCCGCGGTACTCCAGCCGCGCCAGCCCCTCGACCACGATGTCCAGCGCCGGCCGTCCGCCCACGTATCCCACGATTCCGCACATGGTGGCCAGCCTATTCGGTGGCCGATCCCGGGACCTACCCGCACGCGGCGCGGAACGGTGACGCTAGCGTGGACGGCCGGTGAAATCCCGGAGGCCCCGGCGGGCCTCCCATTACTGTTCAGCCATGACGAGCGGATGGGACAGCGTGCCGAGCCCTTACGTGGAACTCTCCCGCGACGCCTGGCGCGCCCTGCGGGAGAGCACCCCGCTGCCGCTCACCCCGGGCGAGCTGGACGCGCTGCGCGGCCTGCGGGACCCGATCGACATCACCGAGGTCGAGGAGGTGTACCTGCCGCTGTCCCGGCTCCTGAACCTGTTCGTCCAGTCGGACGGGCGGCTGCGCGACACCGTCAGCGGGTTCCTCGGCGGCGAGGTCAAGCCGACGCCGTTCATCATCGGGGTCGCGGGCAGCGTGGCGGTCGGCAAGTCGACGACGTCCCGGCTGCTGCGGACGCTGCTCGCGCGCTGGCCGGAGCACCCGAGCGTGGAGCTGGTCACCACCGACAGCTTCCTCCACCCGAACGCCGTGCTGGGCGAGCGCGGGATCATGGACCGCAAGGGCTTCCCCGAGTCCTACGACCGGCGCGCCCTGGTCCGCTTCGTGTCCGCGATCAAGGCGGGCGCCGAGGAGCAGGCGATCCCCGTCTACTCGCACCTGGAGTACGACATCGTCCCGGACGCGGTCCAGACCGTCCGGCGGCCCGACATCCTCATCGTCGAGGGCCTCAACGTGCTCCAGGCGCCGCCCGCGGGCCAGCTCGGCGTGGCCGACTTCTTCGACTTCTCGATCTACGTGGACGCCCGCGTCGAGGACATCCGGCAGTGGTACGTGGACCGCCTGTTCGCGCTGCGCCGCACCGCGTTCACCGATCCCCGCTCGTACTTCCACAAGTACGCCCACGAGCTGGACGAGGACGAGACCGCGGCGTTCGCCCAGCGGGTCTGGCGGGACGTCAACGAGATCAATCTGGTGTCCAACATCCTTCCGACCCGCGCCCGTGCCACGCTCGTCCTGCACAAGGACCGCGACCACCAGGTCCAGCGGGTCCGGCTGCGCAGGATCTGACCGCGTCCCGGAACCGGGCCGGGCGCCCGCGAGTCGAACCCGTCACCCGATCTTGAGAGACGGACCGAAGAGGGAACCAGGAGCGATGCCGGACACACCCCCCACCGACGAAGCCCCCCGCGACTTACTGCCGCCACTGCTGGCCGAACCGCCGTGGACCAAGGCGCCGCGCGACCGGGAGCCGGTCGTCCTCAAGGGCCTGAAGGTGCCCGACGAGCCGACGGCCGTCCTCTGGGGTCCGGGCGAGCGCGAGGAATGGGCCGGCGAGGGCCGCAGGAACTATCCGCCTCCGCCCGAGGGCACCGACTGGGACGGCGTCCTCGCGGCGTTCCCGGACCCGTCCGCCGCCTACAAGGAGAGCCGCCCGTCGAGGGCCCCGCTCTACGGCCTCCTCCTCTACGGGCCCGAGGACCTGGCCCGCACCGTCCTCGCGGACGAGCGGTACTACCGCGCCATCGACGGCACGAGCCTGCTCCAGGGCATCGCCGCCCGGTTCGAGCTGGCGGCGCTGCCGCTGCTGCTGCACGCCGACAACAAGTGGACGCTGAGCCCGTTCCGGAACGCCGAGGTCGCCCAGAGGCTCCTGAAGCTGGGCGACAACACCTGGCAGGACCCGGCGCCGGCCTACTTCGCCAAGCACGGCCCGGCCGCCGCGACGCTGATCATCCCGGACGCGCTGCGCCGTCCCGGGCCGAGGCGCGCCCGCGCCGAGCGCCTCCTGCGCGTCATCGCCGACGCGCACGGCGTGGACGCCGTGCTCGACGCCGCCCGCCCCTACGGCGAGGAGACGCGCCGGGCGGTCGCCACGCTGCAACTCGACCCGCTCGAACGGTTCCCCGACCCGCTGCCGAAGCCCGGCTTCGACCCCGCGGACCTCCCCCCTGTGCTGCTGCGCGGGACGAACCTGGCGCTGCCCGAGGACGCCGTCCGCCATCTCGTCACCATGCTCCTGATCTCGACGCCCGACGTGCCCTACGCCGGGGTCGAGCCGGTCATCGAGGCGTGCGACCCGGCGTCGCTGGCCGAGTTCGCCTGGGCGCTGTACGAGGCGCACCCGGAGCCCAAGTCGTGGGCGGCGCCCGGGGTGCAGTACGCGCTGCGCCGCCTGGGCGACGACCGGACCGCCGCCCGCCTCGCGGTGAGGGTCGCGCGGTGGGACAAGGCGATGGTCTACTCCTGGAACGGGACGTCCGCGCTCTACGTGTTCACCTCCATCGGGACGGACGCCGCCCTCCGCCATCTGCACCGGCTCTCCCAGAAGGCGACGGACAAGAAGCGGATCCGCCCCTGGGCGCAGAGCATCCTCACCAGGATCGCCGAGGAGCGGGGCCTCTCCGCCGAGCAGCTCGCCGACCGGCTCGTCCCCGACCTCGGCCTCGACGCCGAAGGCGGCATGACCCTCGACTACGGCCCGCGACGCTTCCGGGTCGGGTTCGACGAGCACCTGAAGCCGGTCGTGACCGGCGAGGACGGCAAGCGCCGCAAGTCGCTGCCCAAGCCCGGCGCCAAGGACGACCCGGAGCTGGCCCCGGCCGCCCACCGGCGCTTCGCCGAACTGAAAAAGGAGGCCAGGACCGTCGTCGCCGACCAGGTCCGGCGCCTTGAGGCGGCGATGGTGAAGGGCCGCCGCTGGACGGCCGAGGAGTTCGAGACCGTCCTCCTCGGGCACCCGCTGCTCTGGCAGGTCGCCCGGCGGCTCGTGTGGGCGTCCGGCGGCACCGCCTTCCGCGTCGCCGAGGACCGCTCGCTCGCCGACGCCGCCGACGACGCCTTCGCGCTCGTCCCCGGCGCGGACGTCGAGCTGCCGCACCCGCTGCGCCTGAAGGACGTGGACGCCTGGGCGAGGGTCTTCGCCGACTACGAGATCCTCCAGCCGTTCCCGCAGCTCGGCCGGGCCGTCCACACGCTCACCGACGAGGAGCGCGGCACCGGGCGCCTGGCGCGGTTCGAGGGCCGCATCGTGCACTTCGGCAAGATCCTCGGCCTCGCCGACCGGGGCTGGAAGCTCGGCGAGAAGGAGACGGGCGGCTTCCGGCGGCACGTCTCCCTCGAACTCGCGGCGGACCGCCACGTCGTCATCGACCTGGACCCCGGCGTCCGGGTCATCGCCCCGGACGAGTACGCCGAGCAGCAGCTCACGTCCGTCCGCCTGTTCGACCGCCCCTACGGCAAGCAGTACCCCTTCGGCGACCTGGACCCGGTCGCGGCGTCGGAGCTCCTCGCCGAGCTGACCCGCCTCACGGACACGCCCGCCAAGTAGAACGCCAGCACGCCCTCAGCCCGCGCGTCTCCCGTGGAGACGCGCGGGCTGAGGGGGCGGAAGGCTATTCGGCGCTCGCCACGGGGAGGGAGCGCAGGCGGTAGGCGGCCAGGAGGGTGCCGGCCGCCGTGACGGCGACCAGCAGCGCGATCGCCACCGGGAGGTCCACGGTCGACTTCACCGGCGACGCCGACGTCAGCGCGTCCACGACGGACAGCGCCCACTGCTGGATCGACGCCGACTTCGCGCCCGGCGCGAAGTTGCCGAGCAGCGTCTCCCAGACCAGCGCGTACAGCAGGCCGATCGTGACGGCGTTGCGGCTCAGCACGGCCAGCGCCACGAACACGGCGCTGTAGGCGACGCCGCCGACGAGCACCCCGACGGTGAAGGCGGGCGCCATCCCCGCGGTCGTCCCCTGGAGGACGATGCCGGACATCAGCACCGGCACCACCGCGAAGGCCGCCACCAGGACGATCGCCACCGCGAGCTTGGTCAGCACGATGACCTGGCGCGGGATCGGCTTGGTCAGCACGTACATGATCTGGCCGTCGTCGATCTCCGGGCCGATCACCCCGGTCCCGGCGATGAGCGCGAGCAGCGGCAGCAGCGTCGCCAGCCCGAACCGCTGGAGCACGTCCGCCGAGATGTCGATGTCGTTGTTGTCCGTGACCCGCAGCACGACCGACAGGACGAGGAGCACCAGCGGCAGGGCGAGCAGCAGCAGCGCCCGCCGCCGCCCGAGCATCGCCCGGAACGTGATCACGGCGATCGTGGCGTTCATGCGGTCACCTGCGCGCGGTTCGTGGGCTGCTTCATCGGGCCACCAGGTAGGAGAAGACGCTTTCGAGGGATTCGTCCGCCGGCGAGACCTCCCACAGCCGCACGTCGGCGTCGCGGGAGACCTGCGGCAGGAGCCAGGTGAAGCGCTGGAAGTCGACCGCCTCGACCGTGAGGCCCTTGTCGGTGAGCTGGACGCTGCGGGCCGACCCGTCGGCGATGACGGCGGCGGCGAGGCGCCGGTCGTCGGACGAGCGGACGAGGAAGATGTGCGGCCGGTCGGTCATCAGCCGCCGGATCTTGCGGAAGTCGCCGGACGCCGCGTGCCGCCCCGCCACGATCACCTCGATGTGGCTGGCGAGCCGCTCGACCTCCTCCAGGATGTGCGAGCTGAACAGGATCGTGCGGCCCTCGTCCGCCATCCGCCGGATCAGGTCCATGAGCTGGAGGCGCTGCCGCGGGTCCATGCCGTTGAACGGCTCGTCCAGCAGCAGCACGGGCGGGTCGTGGACCAGCGCCGACGCCATCTTGATGCGCTGCTTCATGCCCTTGGAGTAGTTGCCGATCTGCCGGTCGGCCGCGTAGCCCATCTCCACCAGGGCGATCGCGCGCTGGGCGGCGGCGCGCGGGTCCGGGAGCTTGTGCAGCTTCGCCATCGCGAGGATGAACTGCTCGCCGGTGAGGAAGTCGTAGGCCGCCTCGCGCTCCGGGACGAGCCCGAGGCTGCGGTAGATGTCCGGGTTCTGCCAGATGGGCGCGCCGTCCAGGCTGATCGTGCCGGACGAGGGCGCGAGGAAGCCGCCCATCATGTGGATCAGCGTCGACTTGCCCGCGCCGTTCGGGCCGAGCAGCCCGGTGACGCCGGGACCGACCGTCATGGAGATCCCGTTCACGGCGACGACGTTGCCGTACCAGCGGGACACCCCTTCGAGCCTCAGCTCGGTCATGACAGGCCCGCCTTCCTGAAGCGGCGGTACAGGACCGCGATCGAGCCGAGGACGATGGCGGCGCACAGCGCCAGCGCGACGACGCCGCCGCCGACGCCAGGCGGCACCTGCACCGCGGACTTCTCCGCGCCGAGCAGCCGCACCTGGACGATGTCCACCAGGTTGAACGGCGCGAACAGCCCCACCCAGCCGGACAGGGTGAAGTTCGTCCGCGCCTCCGCGATGCCCTGGATGATCAGGACGAAGGTGCTGGAGAGCATGAAGACGGCGATGACCGCCGCGACGCCGAAGCCGCGCCGCGGGGTGAACGCCGCGACGACCATCCCGATCGACGCGAGGACGACCGCGAACAGCGCGCAGCCGACCAGGGCGGCCAGGTACCGGCCGAGCTGGGCGGTGGAGTCCGGGACCTTGGTGACGAGGCCGCCGACGTACAGCACGGTGACGGGCACCGCGATCAGCGCGAACAGGGCGGTCGTCATCGCGGCGACCTTGGCCAGGACGAAGTCGAGGTGGCCGACGGGCCGCGAGAAGTACAGCGGGACGACGTGGAAGCGCAGCTCGCGGGAGGCGAGCACGGGCGCCTGCGTCGCCAGGAAGATCGCGATGATCACCTGGAGGACCGTCGCGTAGGACGAGTAGCGCATCAGCGCGTCCGCCTGGTCGGTGACCGCGACGACCGCGACCGAGCCCGCGGCGGGCAGCAGCATGATCGCCGCCAGCAGGAACGGCATCACCTTCGCCCGCGCGGGCCGCCCGAGCCCGAACGCGGCGCGGACGTTGTGCACGTACAGGGACCGCAGCACGTAGGCGCGGCCGTTGCGGCGGCCGTCGTAGTGCCGGTAGCCGATGTCGTGGATCGTGCTCGTGGTCATCGCGGCGCTCCCTGCTGCGGTCCGGGCGCGGCCTGCGGCGCCTGCGGGGCCTGCGGCGCCTGGGTCGCCGGCGGCTGCGGCTGCGGCGGCTCGGCCTGGAAGACCTCCTCGATGTGGTGGCGGCGCTGCTCCATCCGGATCAGCCGCAGCCCGAGGTCGGCGACGCCGTCCCGGATGAGGTCGTAGGTCGTCTCACCGGCGATGTCGATGACGAGGAACCTGCCCTCGGGACGCACCGAGACTCCCTGGTCGTGGAGCCGCCGCCCGAGGTCGTCGCGCCCCTCGTCCACCTCGACGGTGAGCACGCCGCTGGCCGCGGTGTAGGCCTCGACGGCCTGCGAGCGCAGCAGCTTCCCGCCGTCGATGATGACGACGTGGTCGCAGACGCGCTCCAGCTCGCCCAGCAGGTGCGAGGTGACGAGGACGCTGATCCCGAACTCGGCGCCGATGCGGCGGATGAGGTCGAGCATCTCGTCGCGCCCGGCCGGGTCGAGGCCGTTGGTCGGCTCGTCCAGGAAGACGAGCTTCGGGTCGTGGACGAGGGCCTGCGCCAGCTTGACCCGCTGCCGCATGCCGGTGGAGTAGCCGCCGATGGGCCGGTAGCGCTCCTCGTAGAGCCCGACGTGGCGGAGCGTGTCGGCGGCGCGCTCGCGGGCGGCGGTGGGGGGCAGCCCGCACATGCGGGCCATGTGGACGACGAACTCCGTCGCCGAGACGTCCGGCGGCAGGCAGTCGTACTCGGGCATGAACCCGACGCTCTCCCGGATCCGGACGCCCTCGCGGGCGATGTCGAGACCGAGGACCGTCGCGGTCCCGGCGCTCGGCGGCAGCAGCCCGAGCAGGATCTTGATGAGCGTCGACTTGCCGGCGCCGTTGGCGCCGACGAGCCCGACGACCCCGGGTTCGACGGCCACCGAGAGGTCGTCCAGGGCGGTCACCCGGGGGAACCTCATCGTCAGCCCCTGGGTGGCGATGATCGGCATATCCCGAACCTAGTGCCTGGACCGGTGCCCCCGCGTCCCTCTCAGGTCTGACCGGAGGCGGCCTTAAGGCTGACCGCCGACGGCCGTCCCCTTCCTCCGGAGGACGACGTGCCACACCCAGCGCTGGACGAGCAGCGTCGCCGTCCCGGCGATGACCATGCCGGCGAGGTTGACGCCGAGCTGGAGCAGCGAGCCGCTGATCTCGCTGCCGTGCCGGAGCGCGAGCGCGACCGCGAGGTTGCCCGCGGCGGGCACGGTCGTGACGGAGATGAAGACCCCGACCAGCGCCGACGACTTGCCCGCCGTGAGCGACAGCACCCCGGCCGCGCCGGCCAGCAGCGCCACGATGAACGACCAGCGGTCCGGGCTGTAGATGAACGCGGTGAGCGGCCGCTCGTCCGGCAGCCGGTCCAGCTCGATCACGCCGATCCACTTGCTGACCAAAGCGCACACGTAGGTGATCACGATCGCGACGGCGAACCCGACCGCGAGCGCGCGCAGCGCGGCGGCGATCCGCCGCGGCTGCCACCGCGTCAGCCCGTAGCAGATCGCCGCGACCGCGCCGAACTCCGGGCCGAGGACCATCGCGCCGACCACCAGGACGGGCGAGTCGATCAGCGCGGCGATTCCGGCGAGCTGCGTCGCCAGCGCGAGGAACGCGACGAACGACCAGGTCAGCGCCGTCCCCTCGCCGACCTGCCGGTCGAGCTCCGCCCACACCACCGCGTCGTCGCCGTGGCCGGGAGCGCGCTCCTCGGCCAGCTCCGCGGCGTCCGACAGCGACAGGTCGATGTTCTCCACGGCGATGGACCCGTCCCGCTCGATGCCGAGCCGCCGCAGCTCGGCGAGCACCTCGTTGGCGGCCTCGCGCGCGATGTCGCCGGTGACGAGGTCGCCGCGGGGCACGCGCGCCGCGTCCGGGAAGACGACGATGTTGGTGGCGCCGGCGCAGGCGGCCAGGGCCGTACAGACCGCGTCCGTGCGGTCCGGGGGGACGATCGCTCTCAGGTGCAGCACGCGGTCCATCGTGCCGCAGGACACCGCTCAGAGCGCGGTAACCGCAGGTCACGGCTTTACGTCGTTTACTTCCCGGCGGACCCGGCAAAATTAACCATAAACCCCCCGGAGCGTGACTACATGACAACAGCCCGTATTCTCGACGGTCGGCGCGTACAGCAGAGATCCGGAATGAAACGCCGGACGGCGGCGGTGGCGGGGCTCGCGCTCGCCGTGCCGCTCGTCCTGAGCGGCTGCAAGGACGACCCCGTCCTCTCGGACGGCGGCACCGCGTCGGCCGCGCCCGGCGGCTCCAAGCCCGCCTCCGGCGACACGGGGAAGGCGCGCAAGGAGCTGTCGCAGCTCCGGATCGCCTCGGAGGGCAGCCAGAGCGGCTACAAGCGCGACAAGTTCGGGACCCGCTGGAAGGACACCGACCACAACGGCTGCGACCAGCGCAACGACGTCCTCGCCCGCGACCTCACCGACGTCGAGAAGAAGGGCAAGTGCGTGGTCGTCTCGGGCCGCCTCCACGACCCCTACAGCGGCAAGAACATCACGTTCAGCAAGTCGGACGCGGCCGAGGTGCAGATCGACCACGTCTACCCGCTCGCGCTCGCCTGGCGGATGGGCGCCTCCAAGTGGGACGAGGACCGGCGCGAGAAGTTCGGCAACGACCACGCCAACCTGCTCGCCGTGTGGGGCGTGCCGAACCGGCAGAAGAGCGACTCGGGCCCCGCGGAGTGGAAGCCGCAGAAGGGCTTCCAGTGCGCCTACGCCGTCAAGTACATCGCGATCGCCGATAAGTACGAGCTGCCCGTCACCCGGGGCGACCACGACGCCCTGCAAGACTTCCTCGCACGCTGCTGACCGGACGGCCCGCGCGGACGCCGTACACCGACGCCGTACACCGGCGTCCCCGCGCGGGCCTGCGGGTGCACGCTGGGCGGCGCGGGCGGCGACCTATGCTCGACCCATGAGCAGCGAACCCCACGACACGCCCGCGCAGTCCCCCAACGGCGAGGCGGCCGGTGAGGCGCCCGGCGCCCGGCCCGGGCACCCGCGCGTCCGCACCGAGCGCGGCATCGGCGCCCGCGCCACGGGCGCCGAGGTGACCGGCGCGTCCGCCACCGGCTTCGCGCTGCGGGTGGGCAACGGCTTCGGCGCGCTCGCGATGGGCTCGATGGCGCTGGGCGCCCTCGCCGTCGGCGCGCTCGCCATCGGCAAGCTCGTCGTCAAGCGCGCCGTCGTCCACCAGCTGGAGGCCGGCACGGTCGAGATCAGGCACCTCAAGGTCGGCCGCCTGGAGATCGAGGAGTCCTGACGGCCGCCGGCCCCGGACCGCGGCCCGCTCAGCCGAGTGCGGTGCGGACCACCCCGGCCAGCCGCTCGGCGACGTCCCGCGCGTGCTCCTGCGACGCCGCCTCCACCATCACCCGGACCATCGGCTCGGTCCCGCTCGGCCGGATCAGCACCCGGCCGGTGTCGCCGAGCTCGCCCTCCGCCGCCGCGACGGCCTCCGCCAGCTCCGGCGAGGTCGTCGCGCGCCCCTTGTCGACGTCCTTGACGTTGACGAGCACCTGCGGCAACCGCGTCATCGCCTTCGCCAGCTCGTCCAGCGGACGGCCCCGGCGGACCATCGCGGCCAGCAGGTGCAGGCCCGTCAGCACGCCGTCCCCGGTCGTCGCGTGGTCGAGCATGATGACGTGGCCGGACTGCTCGCCGCCGAAGCCGAAGCCGCCCTCCTTCATCGCCTCCAGCACGTACCGGTCGCCGACCGCCGTCTCCACCACCGAGATCCCGGCCTCGCGCATCGCGAGCTTGAACCCGAGGTTCGACATCACGGTCGCGACGACGGTGTCGGCCTTGAGGGAGCCCGCCTCCCGCAAGTCCAGCGCCAGGATCGCCATGATCTGGTCGCCGTCCACGATTTCGCCCGTCGCCGTCACGGCGAGGCAGCGGTCGGCGTCGCCGTCGTTGGCGATGCCCGCGTCCGCGCCGTGCTCCCGGACGGCCCTCTGGAGCGCCTCCAGATGCGTCGAGCCGCACCCGGAGTTGATGTTCAGCCCGTCCGGCGCGGCCCCGATCGTGATCACCTCGGCGCCGGCCCGGCGCAGCGCCTCCGGCGCGACGTCGGACGACGCGCCGTTCGCGCAGTCCACGACGACGCGCAGCCCGTCCAGCGACACCGGGACCGTCGTCAGCAGGTGCGCCACGTACTGCTCGACCGCGCCGTGCGCCTCCCGGACCCGGCCGACGCCGGCGCCCGTCGGCGGCTCCCACTCCTCGCCGAGCCGCGCCTCGATCCGGTCCTCGATCTCGTCGGGCAGCTTGTAGCCGCTGCGGTCGAAGAACTTGATCCCGTTGTCGGGGGCGGGGTTGTGCGAGGCCGAGAGCATCACGCCGAGGTCCGCCTCCAGCGCGTGGACGAGGTGCGCCACCGCCGGCGTCGGGAGCACGCCGAGCCGCAGCACGTCCACGCCGGCGCTCGCGAGGCCCGCCACCACGGCGGCCTCCAGGAACTCGCCCGACGCGCGCGGGTCGCGCCCGACCACCGCCAGCGGCCGGTGCCCCTTGAACGCGCCCTCCTCCCCCAGCACGCGCGCCGCGGAGACGGACAGCTCCATGGCGAGCCGGGCGCTCAGATCGCGGTTGGCGAGCCCGCGTACGCCATCGGTCCCGAACAGACGACCCACAGTTCAACACTCCCGAGAGACAGAAAGACCGCAGAGACGGAAAAGACCGCGCGGACGCGTCCGGAGGCGCGCCCCCGTCCGCTCCGTGCGGTCAAATCTAACGGGCCCGTCCCGCCGCGTCCCCGGACCTCGGTGAACCGGCGGCCGATATGCGCCCTGGCTGGACGCGCGGGGACGGGCGGGCCGCACCGGCCCCGGAAAAGCGGACGAGCCGCCGCACCCGGTGCGCCGACCATGCGGGTCGGCCGCGGAGAAGCTGCGGGGTGCGGCGGCTCGTGCCGTGGATCAGCGCTTGCTGTACTGCGGAGCCTTGCGGGCCTTCTTGAGACCGGCCTTCTTGCGCTCCGGCACCCGCGCGTCGCGGGTGAGGAACCCGGCCTTCTTCAGCGCCGGGCGGTGCTCGATGTTCGCGAACTGGAGCGCGCGGGAGATCCCGAGGCGCAGCGCACCGGCCTGGCCGGTGGTGCCGCCGCCGTTCACCCGGGCGAGCACGTCGAACTGCCCCTCCAGGCCCAGCAGCACGAACGGCTCGTTCACGATCTGCTGGTGGACCTTGTTCGGGAAGTACTGGTCCAGGGTGCGACCGTTGATCTTCCACTGGCCGGAGCCGGGGACGATGCGGACCCGCGCGATGGCCTGCTTGCGCCGGCCGGTGCCGGCCGCGGGGCCGGTCGCGACCGGCTGGCCGAGGAGGCCCTCGCCCGCGGTCTCGGGGGTCTCGGTGCTGTACTCGGACGGCGCGTCCTCGTACGAGTCGAACTCGGCGCCCTCGGCGGGCGCCTCCGTGCCGGTGGACTCGGTCACGATTCTCCTTGGGGTGTTCTAGCCAGGGCGGCTGGCCCGGTCACGGGTGCCCCGGCGGCCTCTGCTGCGCTCGCGTGCGGACGCACGCGACCGTCACTTCTTGATCTGGCTGATCTGGGTGATCTCGAACGGCACCGGCTTCTGCGCCTGGTGCGGGTGGTCCGGCCCGGCGTAGACCTTCACCTTGCCGAACATCTTCCGCCCGAGGGTGTTCTTGGGCAGCATGCCCTTGATCGCCTTCTCGACGGCCCGCTCGGGGTGCTTGGCCAGCAGGTCGCCGTAGGCGATCGAGCGGAGGCCGCCCGGGTAGCCGGAGTGCCGGTACGCCTTCTTCTGCTCCAGCTTCGAGCCGGACAGCGCCACCTTCTCGGCGTTCACGATGACGACGAAGTCACCGGTGTCGAGGTGCGGCGCGTAGATCGGCTTGTGCTTACCCCGAAGCAGCTGCGCGACCTGACTGGCGAGACGGCCCAGCACGACATCGGTCGCGTCGATGACGTACCACTGACGCTGTACGTCAGCGGGCTTAGGGGTGTACGTGCGCACGGTCGTAGGCCTTCGTTTCTCGTCGACTTCACAGCGGATATCCTGCTCGCGCCGATCAGAAATCTCGATCCGACCTGGCGCTCCGGGAGGCCGGGGCCCGAAATGCGCGGACCCCGGAGGGTCTGGCACCTGGGGCGCACCGACACGTCGTTGCGATCGTCTGCGCCCCGCGTTGCGCGCAGGCGTCGACGCATACAACAAACCCGCAGGATACCCAGCCGGACACCGGCGGGTCAAAGCGGATCGTTGCGGCAGTCTCCCAGCCACTCTCCAGTATGCCCCATGCCCTCCCGTGCCGAGACCCGCGCACCCCCCGCCGCGCCCGAGCCGGGCCGATCCCCCGACCTTCGGCAAACCACCGGCGTCCGGTTCGCCCCCATGTCATGGTGGGTGTTCCGAAGGTCCAGAACCCTGAACGAGGAACGGTAAGGTCCAACCCATGGGTTATCCGGGCGATCAAGGCAAGCCCGGCGGCTGGCCCCTCCGGCAGCCGTCCGGCGGCACGTCCCCCTCGGGCACCGGCGAGTTCGGCGGCTTCGGCGTGCCGAGCGGCTTCGGCGGCGCGGGTGGCCCCGGCGCGGCACCCGGCGGCTGGGGCCCGGGCGAGACAGGCGAGCCGGGCGGTCCCGGCGAGAGCGGCGATCCCGGCGCCACCGCCGCGTGGGGCGACGAGCCCGGCACCGGCCGCATCCCGGACGAGAGCCCCTACGCGCCCCCGATGGGCGGCCCCGGAGGCGGCTTCGACGCCCCGCCGCCCGGCCCGTCCGGCCCCGACGAGCTCGGCACCGGCCGTCCGGCCCCACCCGAGCGGCGCCGCAACCTGCCCCTGATCATCGGCGGTGCGGCGGTCGCCGGCCTGGTCCTCATCGGCGGCGGCGTCGGCCTGTCGTCCATGCTCAAGGACGACCCGAAGCCGAAGAAGGCGGCCGAGCCCGCGCCGAGCGCGTCGAAGCCGCAGGCCACGGCCAGCCCGACCGTCCCGCCGCTGGAGCCGGTCAAGCTCAAGAGCCGCACGACCGACCCGACGGCGCTGACCCTCGGCGAGGTGTTCGGCAAGTCGTCCTTCAAGTCCGGCAAGCTGAAGTACACGCGCACGGCCGCGAGCGCCAAGCGCGGCTGCACCGGCGTCGTCGGCGGCGCCGCGCTCGCCAAGGCCCTGAAGAAGGGCGGCTGCGCGCAGGCCCTGCGCGCCACCTACGCCCTCAGCAACGGCCAGCTCATCGGCACCGTCGGCGTCCTCAACCTCAAGACCGAGGCCGCCGCCAAGCAGGCGGTGAAGGCCGCCGCGGGCAAGGACGCCTTCCTCCAGGCGCTGCCCGGCAAGGGCATCTCGAAGAACAACGGCAAGGGCGAGGCCCTCGGCACCTCCGAGGCGTTCGGCCACTACGTGATCATGACGTGGGTGCAGCGCCCCGACGGCAAGAAGATCGCCGCCAAGTACCAGAGCGCCGTCCGCGCCTTCGGCACCCAGATCGTGAAGAACAGCGGCCTGTCGCTGGCCCTCCACTACCGGGAAACCGAAGGCAAGCCCCTCCAGAAGTGACCGCTTTGAATACGCTGTCTGCTTATGTCCGGACCTGAAGACACCCGGGAGCCCGCGGACGCGGGGGCGCAGGCCGTCCCCGCGTCCCCCGCGCCGCCGAGCTTCGGCGGCGCGGACTCCCAGGCCGCGGCGCCACCCGCCGCGGACGAGCCCGAGGTCGCCCCCTCCCCCCTCAAGCTCACCCCGTTCGGCCTCCAGACGCCCTGGTGGGCCGCCGACCCGGCCCCCGCACCCCAGGAGCAGGAGCCCGCCCCGGAGGAGACGGCCCCACCGGAGGCCGAAGCCCCACCCGGCACCCTCGTGGCCGGACTCGGCGTCCCCAGCGTCGACTCCCGCGGCGCCGTCCCGGCGGAACCGCTGCTGAGGCGCCCGTCCCTCGACTACGCGGACACCGACCCCGACGGCATACCCCCCGTCCCTCCCGAATCCGACGACGCTCCGTCCGGCGGCAAGACCGCCCCGCAGCGGCCAACAGTCCCCCCGCAGACCACCGCCTCCGCGCAAGATGCCGCGTTCAGGCAGGATGCCCCGCCTGGGCAAGGTGCCGCATCCACGCAGGAGACCGCGCCTGCGCAGGGTGCCGCATCCGCTCAGGGGGCTGTGTCCACGCAGGGAGACGCGCCCGCGCAGGACGACGGGCCCACGCAGTACGCCGCGTCCGCCCAAGACGCCGCATTCACGCACGCCGGTGCGGCCACGCGGGGCGCCGCATCCGTTCAGGATGCCGCGCTTACGCAGGACGACGCGTCCGCACAGGACAGCGCCTCCACGCAGGACGCCGCGGCCCCGTGGGAGACCGCGCCCGTGCAGGGGGCCGCCTCCGCTCAGGGGGCTGTGTCCACGCAGGGAGACGCGCCCGCGCAGGACGACGAGCCCACAGAGGACTCCGCGGCTACGCGTGACACCGCGCCCATGCAAGGTGCCGCGTCCCCCGAGAGCGCCGCGTTCACGCAGGACGCCGCATCCGACCCGGGTGCCGCATCCGCTCAGGACGGCGCGTCCACGCGGGACGGTGCGTCCGTGGAGGGTGGCGGGTCTGCTCCGGGGGCTGCTTCTGCGCGGGCGGAGGCTGACAGGATCGCTGCGTTCGAGCGTGCCAAGGAGGCTGAGAAGGCGGCTGGGGCTGCGCTCTCGCCTGTCCTTGTGCCGGACGCGATTCTGCCGCCCGGCGTCCGGCCGCCGCCTTCGGGGAGCGGTCCGTTCACGACCACGCCGGAGGCCGGGCCCGAGCTCGAGGCGGGCGCGGTGGGGCCGCCGACGATGGCGGCGGTCCTCACGCCCGTGTACCACTCCGAGGGCGAGATTCCGCTGGACGAGCCGTCGGCGCCCGGCCCCGCTCAGCCTTCGGCCCCCGCGCAGGCGGCGGGCAAGGAGGGGGCCGGCAAGCGCAGGCTGCTGCTGGTCGGTGGTGGCGCGGCGGCCGTGCTCGCCGCCGTGGCCGCGCTCTTCGCGATCGGCGGGACGGGGTCAGGGGACGACGGCGCCGCTCGCAAGCCCGCCGAGTCGCCCGCCGCGTCCCCGGCCGCGCCGGGGACCGCCTCGCCCGTCCCGGCGCCCGGGGCGGTGAACATCGACGACGAGAAGACCGATCCGAACGACCTCGCCTTCGCGGACGTCTTCCCGACCGCAACGCTGCGGCTCGGCGGCCGGACGTTCACCCGCGACCGCTGGTCGATCAACCGGGACCTCGCGTACGCGGCCAACGGCGCGATGCTGCGGGCCCTCACGCGGGAGAACTGCCGCAAGGTCGTCCGGGCGACCTACCTCGACCGGAGCAGGAGCATCGCCGTGACCTCGGGCATCGCGGTCATGCCGACCAGCGCGGCGGCGCTGAAGGTCAGCAGGGTCGGCGACCCGGCGAGGTACGAGTGGTTCCGCGGGATGGCGGGCAAGCACGCCCCCGACATCGACCGCGCGGGCGGGTACGCGGCGGTCACCGTCCGCGGCCGGTACGTCGTCTACGCCTACGTCCAGCGGATCGACGGGAAGCAGGTCAAGCCCGGCGATCCCGCGATCAAGCAGGCCGCCCAGCAGTTCCTGGACCACGACGTCCGGCCGATCGAGGCCCGCGCCCGCCGCTGACCGGAGAGGCGACCACGGGACGCGCGGTCGCCTCTCGCGGATCACCCGGTCAGACTTCGCCGTTCCAGTCGGCCCGGATCCGTCCGGCCGGTTCCCAGGCCGCGGGCTCGCGCTCGTACCCCTCCTGCGCCGCCTCCGGGTACGCGGGCGGCTGGGCGTACTCGGCACCTGCCTGCTCGGTCTCCGCGTCCGAGGCCTCCGCCTCCTCCTCGGCGGCGGCCTGTTCGGCGGCGGCCGCGGCGGCGGCGGCGTTCAGCGTCCGGACGCGGCGGGTCTCCTGGGCGCGGCGCGCGAGGCGGTCGTCGTCCGGGTACCGGATCTCCTCCAGCGACAGGCCGTGGGCGGGCGCCACGTTGACCCCGGAGTCGCGGACGCGGGCCGCCAGCACCTCCGCGGGCCACTCGGGCTCGCGCCGCCCGTCGCCGACCATGAGCAGCGCCCCGACGAGCGCGCGGACCATCGAGTGGCAGAACGCGTCGGCCTCGACGGTGGCGAGCGCGAGGTGCGGATCGCGGTCGTCGCGGACCCACTCGTAGCGCAGCAGCTCGCGGATCGTCGTCGCGCCCTCGCGCTTGCGGCAGTACGCGGCGAAGTCGTTCTCGCCGACCAGCAGCCGCGCGGCCTCGTTCATCCGGTCCAGGTTGATCGGACGGGGATGCCAGAGCACGTCGCGGCGGCGCAGCGGCGCCACGCCCACGGGGTTGTCGCACACCCGGTAGACGTAGCGGCGGGACAGCGCCGAGAAGCGCGCGTCGAACCCGTCGGGCGCGACGGACACCCGCCACACCCGCACGTCCGCGGGCAGCAGCCCCGCGAGGCGGCGCGGCATCGTGCCGTTGATCGCCGAATACGCCGCGACCGGGACGACGAGATGCGCGACCTGGCCGGACGCGTGCACACCGGCGTCGGTGCGCCCGGCGACGGTGAGCATGGGCGGCGGATCCAGCCGCAGCATCCGGGCCAGGGCGTCCTCGATGACCCCCTGCACCGTCCGCTGGTTCGGCTGCCGGGCCCAGCCGGCGAAGTCCGTCCCGTCGTAGCCGATGTCGAGCCGAAGTCGGACCAATGCGGTCATGTCAGCATCCTCCGGAAGGAGGCGCCCCCCTGCACCGACCTCGCCGGGATGGGGTGGACCGTCCTCGTGACCATGGATCAAGTCTGGCAAAGAACAGGCCCGCCGTCCCGTAGCGGAACGGCGGGCCCTCACGAAAGTCGAGCCGATCGGCTCGTGAAGCGGATGGCGCGGCCTACTTCTCGGTGGCCTCGCCGGTCGCGTCGGAGTCCGCGGCGGTCTCGTCCGCGGCGGTCTCGTCCGCGGCCTCGCCCTTGGTGAGCGTGACCTCGTCCTCGGCCGGGGCCTCGGTCTCGGCGGGCTTCGCCTCGGTCGCCGGGGCGGCCTTGGCGGTGGCGGGAGCGGCCGACAGCTGCTCCTGCACCAGCTCGATCACGGCCATGGGGGCGTTGTCGCCCTTGCGCGGCCCGATCTTGGTGATGCGGGTGTAGCCGCCGGGACGGTTCTCGAAACGCGGCGCGATCTCGGTGAAGAGCTCGTGCACGACGCCCTTGTCCCGGATCACCTTGGCCACCTGGCGGCGGTTGTGCAGGTCGCCGCGCTTGGCCTTGGTGATCAGCTTCTCCGCCAGCGGACGCACCCGCCGGGCCTTGGCCTCGGTGGTGGTGATGCGGCCGTGCTCGAACAGCGCCGTGGCCAGGTTCGCCAGGATCAGGCGCTGGTGCGCGGCGCTGCCGCCGAGGCGGGGGCCCTTGGTGGGCTGAGGCATGGTGCTTCCTTCCTGCGCCGGCCGTGTCAGGTACCGGCGTCAGCTGGTCCCGGACGGCCGGGGAACGCGTCCCCGGCCGCCGGGATCGGGGTTCTAGTACTGCTCGGTCTCGGCGTATCCGGCGTCGTCGTCGCCGTAGTTGTCGGCCGCCGCGCTCGGGTCGAACCCGGGCGGGGAGTCCTTCAGCGAGAGGCCCATGTCGTTGAGCTTCTGCTTGACCTCTTCGATCGACTTGGCGCCGAAATTCCTTATATCCAGAAGGTCCTGCTCGCTGCGGGCGACCAGCTCGCCCACAGAGTGGATGCCCTCGCGCTTGAGGCAGTTGTAGGAGCGGACCGTGAGGTTCAGCTCCTCGATCGGCAGGGCCAGGTCCGCGGCGAGCGCGGCGTCCGTCGGGGACGGGCCCATGTCGATGCCCTCGGCCTCGACGTTGAGCTCCCGGGCGAGGCCGAACAGCTCGACGAGGGTCTTGCCGGCGGACGCGACCGCGTCGCGCGGCAGCATCGCCTGCTTGGTCTCCACGTCCAGGATGAGGCGGTCGAAGTCGGTGCGCTGCTCGACTCGGGTGGCCTCGACCTTGTAGGTGACCTTCAGCACGGGCGAGTAGATGGAGTCGATCGGGATCCGGCCGATCTCCTGGCCCGGCTGCTTGTTCTGGGCGGCCGAGACGTAGCCGCGGCCGCGCTCGACCGTCAGCTCCATCTCCAGCTTGGCCTTGTTGTTCAGCGTGGCGATGTGGAGGTCCGGGTTGTGGACCTCGACGCCCGCCGGCGGCGCGATGTCGGCCGCGGTCACCTCGCCCGGCCCCTGCTTGCGCAGGTACATGACCACGGGCTCGTCGTGCTCGGACGAGACCACGAGCTCCTTGAGGTTCAGGATGATGTCGGTGACATCCTCCTTGACGCCCGGGACGGTGGAGAACTCGTGGAGGACGCCCTCGATCCGGATGCTGGTGACGGCCGCGCCGGGGATCGAGGAGAGCAGCGTACGACGCAGCGAGTTGCCGATCGTGTAGCCGAAGCCCGGCTCCAGCGGCTCGATGGTGAACCGCGACCGGTACTCGTCGACCTGCTCTTCGGTGAGAGTGGGACGCTGAGCGATGAGCATGTTGGTGCCTTCTTCCCGCGGTGCCCGCTATTTGACGACCGCGTTCTGGAGTGTTCCCCGTCCCGCCGGGGATCCCACGGGAATCCGTGGAGCCCCCCGGCGGAACGGACGAGCCCCTACTTGGAGTAGAGCTCGACGATCAGCTGCTCCTGGACGGGAGCCTCGATCTGCTGCCGGACGGGCAGCGAGTGCACGAGGATCCGCATCCGGTCGGTGTCGACCCCGAGCCACGCCGGGACCCGGGGGGCGTCGGCCGCCTCGGCCCTCGCGACCTGGAACGGCGTCATTTCGAGCGACTTGCTCTTGACGTCGACGATGTCGGCCTCGCTCACCGAGAAGGACGGGATGTCGACCTTCTTGCCGTTGACCCGGATGTGGCCGTGGCGGATGAGCTGGCGGGCCATGTCGCGCGACTTGGCGAAGCCCGCGCGGTAGACGACGTTGTCGAGGCGGCGCTCCAGCAGGGCGAGCAGGTTCTCGCCCGTCTTGCCGCCCTGGCGGTTGGCCTCGACGTAGTAGTTGTGGAACTGGCGCTCCAGCACGCCGTAGATACGGCGGGCCTTCTGCTTCTCGCGAAGCTGGAGCAGGTACTCGGTCTCCTTGGGCCGACCGCGGCCGTGCTCACCCGGCGGGTAAGGACGGATCTCGATCGGGCACTTCGGACCCATGCACTTGCTGCCCTTGAGGTACAGCTTCATCTTCTCGCGGCGGCAGAGCTTGCAGTCCGCACCGGTGTAACGAGCCATTGTTCTAGATCTCCCCTGCCTCAGACCCGGCGACGCTTGGGCGGGCGGCAGCCGTTGTGCGGAACGGGCGTGACGTCCTGGATGGAGCCGACCTCCAGGCCGGTCGCCTGGAGCGACCGGATGGCGGTCTCGCGGCCCGAGCCCGGGCCCTTCACGAAGACGTCGACCTTGCGCATGCCGTGCTCCATCGCGCGCCGGGCGGCGGCCTCGGCGGCCTGCTGCGCGGCGAACGGGGTCGACTTGCGCGAGCCCTTGAAGCCCACGTGGCCCGAGGAGGCCCAGGAGATCACGTTGCCGTTGGGGTCGGTGATCGAGACGATCGTGTTGTTGAACGTGCTCTTGATGTGGGCGTGCCCGTGAGCGACGTTCTTCTTCTCCTTGCGGCGCACCTTCTTGGCGCCGACACGGCTCTTAGGAGGCATGTGCTCTCTCTACTCTTGAGGTCATCGATCCGGACGGACCTCGTAGGCGGTTGCCGGGGGTCTGGGGAGTCCCCAGACCGGTAGGTCCGTGCGGACTACTTCTTGCCGGCCTTCTTCTTGCCGGCCACGGTCTTCTTCTTGCCCTTGCGGGTGCGCGCGTTGGTCTGCGTGCGCTGGCCGTGCACGGGCAGTCCGCGGCGGTGCCGGATGCCCTGGTAGCACCCGATCTCGATCTTCCGGCGGATGTCCGCCTGGACCTCGCGGCGAAGATCACCTTCGATCTTGTAGTTCGCCTCGATCCAGTCGCGGAGCCTGACCAGCTCGTCGTCGCCGAGCTGGTGGACCCGAAGGTCGCCGCTGATCTCGGTCCCCGCGAGGGTCTCGAGCGCGCGCGTCCGGCCGATGCCGAAGATGTAGGTGAGAGCGACCTCAAGGCGCTTGTCGCGCGGGAGGTCGACGCCGAGGAGGCGTGCCATCGTGGGCAGTTCCCTTCATGTCGCGGAGGTATGGACGCGTCGCCTCCGCACACACCCTGCCCGGGTGGCGGCCCCGGCCTCCGTCGGTCCGGGGGTGCCCTTCACACGATCGTGCCGCACGACCCGATCTTGGCCGGTCCCCGTTCCCGGGGACGTCCGCCAAGGGGCCGTACGGCGACCGTGTGAAGGCTGCGATGCGCTTGCTGTTGGTGGAGCGGACGGGCGGGGCCCGTCAGCCCTGGCGCTGCTTGTGGCGCGGGTCGGAGCAGATGACCATGACCCGGCCGTGCCGGCGGATGACGCGGCACTTGTTGCAGATCTTCTTGACGCTCGGCTTGACCTTCACTGGGTCTCCTAGGTTCAGGGTCACCCCCGCGCCGCCACGCACGGGGAAGGCAACCCCAGTGGGATTTACTTGTAGCGGTAGACGATCCGACCGCGCGTGAGGTCGTAGGGACTCAGCTCCACAACGACGCGGTCGTCCGGCAGGATCCGGATGTAGTGCATCCGCATCTTGCCGCTGATGTGGGCGAGCACCTTGTGCCCGTTGTCGAGCTCCACCCGGAACATGGCGTTCGGGAGGGACTCGATGACGGTGCCCTCGATCTCGATGGCCCCTTCTTTCTTGGGCATGTCCTCCGCGCTTCACTGATCGGCTCATTGGACCCGGTCCGGTGTCCCTTGACGGGGCGCCCCCGGAGGGGCGTCCTCAGAGAGATGCACGGCCGCACCCAGGCCACGGCACCAAGAGCGCCAGGAACGAGGGATGAGGCGGCCGACAGCGGACCGACACAGGAGTCTACGTCACCGGGCCGCCGAATGCGAAATTGTCGCATGATACGGCCGCGGAGACTGCTCCCGACCCAAGCATACCGCGCGTCCGCGTTGTACCTTTCCAGTAAGACAAGCGAAGCGGACCCGGCACATGCGGGGGCAGAGCCCCGCACAATGAACCGGCAGGCGAAGCGGACCCGGCACCGTGGCGGGTCGCCCGCGGCGACGGGCAGGACGTCCGAGGAGGATCAGCATGCCGAGCTATGACTTCGCGCTGATCCTCAGCCGTCCCCTCTACGAGGACGAACTGGACCCGCTGTTCGACCGCACGCACGGCGCCGTCACCGTCTCGATCATCAGCGAGCCGCAGCACGCCGAGCGGCCCGGCAACGCGTCCTGCTCCTGGCAGGGCGCCACCCTCGCCGCGGCGATCATGGCGGTCGTCGAGCACGTCGAGGCCAGCGCGCCGGGCCTGCACGTCCTCCAGGTCGAGGCCGACCCCCTGCTGACCATCCGCGACATCAGCGAGCGCGTCGGCCGTTCGTTCGACTCCGTCCGCCTCGCGATCACCGGTGCCCGCGGCCCCGGCGGGTTCCCGGCCTCGGAGATCTCCACGGCCGGCCACCGCCTCTGGCGCTGGTCCAAGGTCGCCGCCTGGTACGGCCTGGAGGACCCCCAGCTCATCGAGGCGAAGCCCACCGTCCAGGCGATCAACGGCTGGCTCGCCCTCCGCGACGTCGTCCCCGACATCGCCCCCGCCCCCGAAGAAGTGACCTCGGCTTTGTCCCTAGTCATCCCCCATGTCGCGTAAGTTGATCACCGTGGTGGGGCCGGCGGGCGCACCCTCCCTGGCGATCCGCACGTGGTCGCAGTCGAGGCGAGGTTCACCGACGGCCGCACCCGACCGGCGCCGCGATCGCGTGCGAAGCCAGGTTCGAGCTTGCGAGAACCTGATCGCGCAGCGAGCCGCCAGGCGAGCCGGAGCGATGCAGCGATCGCCGCGGTGCCCGTTGAAGGAGGGCCGCCAAGGCCCGACGCCGAGGGGGACGCAGTAAATATGGCGATCATTGCGCAGTTGAGCGACATACACCTCGCGGCCGGGCGGGACGGTGAGGTGGATGACGCTTCCGGGCCGGTGCGCGCGCTGCGGGCCGCGGTGTCGAGCCTGCTGGCGCTGCCGGCGCGTCCGGACGCCGTGGTCCTCACCGGTGATCTCGCCGACGGCGGCCTGCCCGCCGAGTACGCCCGGCTCCACGCGCTGCTGTCGCCGCTGCCGATGGCCGTCTACCCGATGCCGGGCAACCACGACGACCGCGACGCGCTCCGCGCGGCGTTCGGCGACCATCCGGCGGTCGCGGAGACGGGCACCGGCCCGCAGGCACCGGTGCAGTACGCCGCCGACGTCGCCGGGATACGGCTGGTCTGCTGCGACACGACCGTGGACGGCCATCCCCACGGGCACATGACCGAGGACCGGCTCGCGTGGCTGGACGGGACGCTGGGCGCCGCGCCGGGCGTGCCCACGGTCGTCGCGACGCACCATCCGCCGTTCCCGATCGGGATCCGGTTCATCGACGACATGCGCTTCGTCGACCCGGCCGCGTTCGCCGCGGTGATCGCCCGGCATCCGCAGGTGGTGCGGGTGATCAGCGGCCATGTGCACCGCGGCGCGGTCGGCTCGCTGGCCGGGACGGTGAGCACGACGTGCCCGAGCACCTACCGGCAGCTGTTCCTCGACCTGACCCGGCCGGGGCGCGCCGCGGTGACCGGCGAGCCCGCGGGCTTCGCCGTGCATCTGGTCGGCGACGACGGGACGGCGACGACGCACTTCGTCCCGACGGGCAACTACCGCCCGCTGATGGACGTGGAGTAAGCCCGGGCGGCGGGGCTCAGTCGTGCCGCCGGGAGCCGAGCAGGGAGCCGATCAGGAGGACGGCGCCCCACGGGCCCGCCACCCACACCCACCACGGGTAGACGACGTTCCCGGTCAGCAGGATGGCCAGCCAGACCGCGAAGTTGATCCCGCTGACGAGCGCCCACGTGCCCCAGACCCCGCGGTGGAACAGGTCGCCGGACGAGCGGCGCGCGGGCGGCCGCGAGGTGCTCTTGTGCTGCGACGCGGGGACCGGCAGCTCGTGCAGGTCCTCCTCGGGCAGGTCGGCGGTGATCTCCTGGAGCCGGCCGAGGGTCTTCGCCTCGTACACGGCCTCCAGCCGCTCCTGCATCTCGTCGACCGTGATCCGGCCGACGGCGCAGTGCTCGCGCAGGCTCGCGGCGACCCGGTCGCGGTCGGCGTCCGAGGCCCGGATGTCAGGGTTCGGCGCCATCTCCAGCTCCCAACGCTCTTCCTAGGACGAGGCTTCCGCCTCCAGCTTGGCGAACCACTCCCGGCCCTCGTCAAGTGCCGTCAGGACGCGCGGACCGTCCGGGGTGACGGCGAACGTGTGCTCGAAGTGCGCCGAGTAGCGCCCGTCGGTGGTGACGACCGTCCAGCCGTCGTCGAGTTCCAGGGTGTCCTTGGTGCCGAGGTTGACCATCGGCTCCACGGCGAAGCACATGCCGGGCCGCAGCACGGGGCCGTGCCCGGCGGCGCCGTGGTTCGGGATGAGCGGGTCCATGTGCATCTCGGTGCCGATGCCGTGCCCGCCGTAGCCCTCGACGATGCCGTAGGGGCCCTGAGAGCGGATGTGAGCCTCGATCGCGTGCGACATGTCCGTCAGGTGCGCCCCGGCGCGTCCGGCCGCCAGACCGTGCCACAGGGACGTCTCGGTGACCTCCAGCAGCTTCTGGAGCTCCGGGGTGATCTCCCCGACCGGGACGGTGATCGCCGCGTCCCCGTGCCAGCCCTCGACGATCGCGCCGCAGTCGAGGGAGATCACGTCGCCCTCGCGCAGGACCTTGCCCGCGTTCGGGATGCCGTGCACGATCTCCTCGTTCACCGACGCGCAGATCGTCCCGGTGAAGCCGTGGTAGCCCTTGAAGGACGGGACGCCGCCGTTGTCGCGGATGTGCCGCTCGGCGAGCGCGTCCAGGTCCAGCGTGCTGATCCCGGGCTTGACCGCCTCCCGCAGCAGCTCCAGCGTCCGCCCGACGAGCAGCCCCGCCGCGCGCATCAGCTCGATCTGCTCGCCGGTCTTGATCTGGATCGCCGGCCTGCGCCGCTTGAACATCTCTCCCCCTGAAAAACGGTTCGCCGGGACCGCCGCCTGCGCGGCCCCGGCGGGGTGGACGCGGTGTCGCCGCGCCCACCGTCACTTCTCCAGCGGGCCGGTCATCGCTCCAGTGGACGCAGCGCGGTGAGCGCGCGCTTGGTGACCTCTTCGACCGGTCCGGTCGCGTCGATGCCGACCAGGATGTCCTCGTCGGCGTAGAACTGCACGAGCGGCGCGGTGTCGTGCCGGTACACCTCCAGCCGGTGCATGACGACCTCTTCCTTGTCGTCGTCGCGCTGGAACAGGTGCCCGCCGCAGTCGTCGCAGATGTCGTCCTGCTTGTCGTCGAAGTCGACGTGCCAGATGCGCCCGCACTTGTCGCAGGTGCGCCGGCCCGACAGCCTCCGGACGACCTCGTCCTCGTCGACGACGAGCTCCAGCACGATGTCGAGCCGCGTGTCCCACTCGGCGAGGATCTTCTTCAGCGTCTCCGCCTGCGGGACGTTGCGCGGGAAGCCGTCCAGCAGGAACCCGTCCCGCGCGTCGTCCTCGCCGAGCCGGTCGCGCACCATCGCGATCGTCACCTCGTCGGGGACGAGGTCGCCGCGGTCCATGTACTGCTTGGCCTGCCGGCCGAGCTCGGTGCCGCCGCTCACGTTGGCGCGGAAGATGTCACCTGTCGAGATCTTCGGGATGGACAGATGAGATGCGATGAACTGGGCCTGCGTCCCCTTGCCCGCTCCCGGGGGGCCCACCAGGACGATACGCACTACCGGAGGAAGCCCTCGTAGTTGCGCTGCTGGAGCTGACTCTCGATCTGCTTCACGGTATCCAGTCCGACGCCGACGACGATGAGGATGCTCGTGCCGCCGAACGGGAAGTCGGTGGTCGCGTCCAGGAGTGCGAACGCCACCATCGGGATCAGGGCCACGAGCCCCAGGTAGAGCGCACCGGGTGTGGTGATCCGGGTCAGCACGTAGTCGAGGTATTCGGCGGTCGGCCGACCAGGACGGATACCTGGGATGAAACCACCATACTTCTTCATGTTGTCGGCGACTTCAGTGGGGTTGAACGTGATGGCCACATAGAAGTACGTGAAGAAGATGATGAAGACGAAGAAGACCCCCATGTGCCAGGCATTGTCCTGCTGGAGGTACGGCTGCGCCTTCTGCAGCCACTTCGTGTTCGGCCAGAGCTGCGTCGCGAGCACCGGAAGGTACAGCAGCGATGAGGCGAAGATCACGGGGATGATGCCGGCCTGGTTCACCTTCAGCGGGATGTAGGTCGAGGTGCCGCCGTACATGCGGCGCCCGACCATGCGCTTGGCGTACTGGACGGGGATGCGCCGCTGGGCCTGCTCGACGAACACGACGCCCGCCATGATGGCGAGCCCGACGAGGATCACCAGCGCGAAGACGAAGCCGTTCTTGGACTTGTAGATGCTCCAGAACTGGGCGGGGAACACCGCGACGACCTGCGTGAAGATCAGGATCGACATGCCGTTGCCGACGCCGCGGTCGGTGACCAGCTCGCCCAGCCACATGATGACCGAGGTGCCCGCCACCATGCAGATGACCATCGTGACGATCGGGAACACGCCCGTCTCGTACAGGATGTCGTCACCGCCGGACACGCCCTGGAACAGCTGCCCGGTGCTGGCCATCGCCACGATGCCGGTGGCCTGGAGGATCGCCAGCCCGACCGTCAGGTACCGGGTGTACTGCGTGATCTTCGTGGTGCCGGCCTGGCCCTCCTTCTTCAGGGCCTCCAGCCTCGGGATCACCACCGTCAGCAGCTGCAGGATGATGCTCGCCGTGATGTACGGCATGATCCCCAGCGCGAACACCGACAGCTTCAGCAGCGCGCCGCCGCTGAACAGGTCGACGAGCCCGTAGAGCTGGTTGCTCTCCTTGGCCGCGTCGGCGGTCTCCTTCAACACCTTCACGTTGACGTTCGGCGTGGGCAGGATCGAGCCGATCCGGAACACCACGATCATCATCAACGTGAACAGCAGTTTTTTACGCAGGTCAGGCGTACGGAAAGCCCGAGCGAACGCGGTCAGCACCATTCCTCCTGCGCGACTGGCGAATCCATGGCCGCCGAGGGGCCGGTTACAGGTCCATGAGGTCCGGCGGGAGGGACCGTGTGGAATCTCACGCGGGCCACCTCCGCCGGTGTGACTCTAACAGCAGATGCGACCGGGGCCGCCCCACCGTGCGCGCGGGCCTTTCGGCCCTCGGCGCAAGGCGGACGCGGCCCCGGCATCGAAGGTGTTCCTTCTTACAGCTCGTCGGCGGTCCCGCCGGCGGCGGCGATCTTCTCCTTGGCGGATCCGGAGAAGGCGTGCGCCTTCACCTGGACCGCGACGGAGATCTCGCCGGTGCCGAGGACCTTGACGGGACGGCCGCGGCGCACCGCGCCCTTGGCCGCCAGGTCCTCCGCGGTGACCTCGCCGCCCTCCGGGTACAGCGCGGCCAGCTTGTCCAGGTTCACGACCTGGAACTCGACCCGGTTCGGGTTCTTGAAGCCCTTGAGCTTCGGCACCCGGCGGATCAGCGGCATCTGCCCGCCCTCGAAACCGACGGGCACGGTGCTGCGGGCCTTGGTGCCCTTGGTGCCGCGGCCCGCGGTCTTGCCCTTGGACGCCTCGCCGCGGCCCTTGCGGGTCTTGGCCTTGTTGGCGCCGGGGGCCGGACGCAGGTCGTGCACCTTGAGGGGGCTGCCCTCGTTGGCGTCCGCCATGTCAGTCGACCTCCTCGACGGTGACGAGGTGCGCCACCGTCCGGATCATGCCGAGCACCTGCGGGGTGTCCTCGCGAACGGTGCTCTGACCGATCTTCTTGAGGCCCAGGGTGCGCAGCGTGTCACGCTGGTTCTGCTTTTCGCTGATCACGGACTTGGTCTGCGTGATCCTCAGGTTGCTCATGACGCGGTCGCCTCCGCCCGGGGCTCGCTGCCCGCGGCGCGGGCCCGCAGCATGGCGGCCGGAGCGACGTCCTCGATCGGCAGGCCGCGCTTGGCCGCGATCTCCTCCGGACGCTTCAGCGCCTTCAGCCCCGCGATCGTCGCGTGCACGATGTTGATCGCGTTGTCGCTGCCCAGCGACTTGCTCAGCACGTCGTGGATGCCCGCGCACTCCAGCACCGCGCGCACCGGGCCGCCGGCGATGACGCCGGTACCGGGGCTCGCCGGGCGCAGCAGGACCTCGCCCGCCGCGTCGCGCGCCTGCACCAGGTGCGGGATGGTGCCCTGGATCCGCGGGACCTTGAAGAAGTGCTTCTTGGCCTCCTCGACGCCCTTGGCGATCGCCGCGGGCACCTCCTTGGCCTTGCCGTAGCCGACGCCGACGGTGCCGTTGCCGTCACCGACGATCACCAGCGCGGTGAAGCTGAAGCGACGTCCGCCCTTGACGACCTTGGCGACACGGTTGATCGCCACGACCTTCTCGATGTACGACTGGCCCTTGTCGGCGCCACCGCGGCGGTCGTCGCGGCGGCCGTCGCGACGGTCGCCACCCTGACCGCCACCGCGCCTCTGCGCTGCCATCAGTGGTTCCTTCCGGTAAAGGTGGTGGGCGGGGTCTGGAGAACGGTCATCAGAGCTCCAGCCCCCCCTCGCGCGCACCGTCCGCGACGGCGGCGATGCGGCCGTGGTACTTGTTGCCTCCGCGGTCGAACACGACCGCGGACACGCCGGCCTCCTTGGCCCGCCGGGCGACGAGCTCGCCGACCTTGCGGGACTTGGCCGTCTTGTCGCCGGACTCGGCGCGCAGGTCCGCCTCCATCGTCGACGCGTAGGCCAGCGTGTGGCCCTTGGCGTCGTCGATGACCTGGACGAACACGTGCTTGGTGGAGCGGGTCACGACCAGGCGAGGACGCGCGGCGCTGCCGACGACCTTCTTCCGGACCCGCAGGTGCCGACGCTTGCGCGACAGCGCGCGCGCCGACGTGGCCTTGCCGGCCAGGGTCTTGGTGCCTGCCATGACTACTTACCAGCCTTTCCGACCTTGCGACGGATCTGCTCGCCCTCGTACCGCACGCCCTTGCCCTTGTACGGGTCGGGCTTGCGCAGCTTGCGGATGTTGGCGGCGACCTCGCCGACCTTCTGCTTGTCGATGCCCTCGACGACCAGCTGCGTCGGCCGCTCGACCGTGAAGCTGATGCCCTCCGGGGGCTCGACGGTGATCGGGTGGCTGTAGCCGAGGGAGAACTCCAGGTTCTTGCCCTTGGCCACCACGCGGTAGCCGACGCCCTGGATGACCAGGGTCTTCTTGTACCCCTCCGTGACGCCGACCACCATGTTGTTGATCAGCGACCGGGTCAGGCCGTGCAGGGCCCGCACGGTGTTCACGTCGTTGGGCCGGCTCACGGTGAGCTGGCCGTCCTCGACCTTCACCTCGATGGGCTCGGCCACGGTGTGCGACAGCGTGCCCTTCGGCCCCTTGACGGTGACCTCCCGGCCGTCGAGCTTGATCTCGACGCCACCGGGCACGGCGATGGGGAGACGTCCGATTCGAGACATGGTTAGAGCCCTCCCCTCACCAGACGTAGGCGAGGACTTCGCCGCCCACGCCGCGCTTGCCCGCCTGCCGGTCCGTCATCAGGCCGGACGACGTCGAGATGATCGCGACGCCCAGTCCGCCCAGGACCTTCGGCAGGTTGTCCTTCTTCGCGTACACGCGCAGACCCGGCTTCGAGACGCGCTTGATGCCGGCGATCGAACGCTCGCGGGTCGGTCCGAACTTGAGCTCGATGAGGAGCTTCTTGCCGACCTCGGCGTCCTCCACGCTCCAGCCCGAGATGTAGCCCTCCTGCTGGAGGATCTCGGCGATGTGCGCCTTGATCTTCGAGTACGGCATCGCCACCGAGTCGTGGTACGCCGAATTCGCGTTGCGCAGACGCGTCAGCATGTCTGCGATCGGGTCGGTCATCGTCATGGCCTGCTGGCCCTCCCTCGCCACGGTTTCCTCGGGTGATGGAACCCGTGGACCTTTGGCGCGGTCGTGGGCACCTCTGTCAGGTGCCCGGTGGTTATTACATGCCGTGCCGCCGCCCCCTCACGGGGGCGGCCGGTCACCAGCTGGACTTCGTGATGCCGGGCAGCTCGCCGCGGTGGGCCATCTCCCGGAAGCACACGCGGCACAGGCCGAACTTCCGGTAGACGGAGCGCGGACGCCCGCAGCGCGAGCAACGAGTGTACGCGCGCACGCCGAACTTCGGCTTGCGGGCCGCCTTGGCGATCAGCGACTTCTTCGCCATCTGCTCAGTTCTCCTTGAAGGGGAAGCCCAGGAGCTTGAGCAGCGCCCGGCCCTCGTCGTCGGTCTTCGCGGTCGTCACGACCGTGATGTCCATGCCCCGCTGCCGGTCGACCTTGTCCGGGTCGACCTCGTGGAACATGACCTGCTCGGTCAGACCGAAGGTGTAGTTGCCGTTGCCGTCGAACTGCTTCGGCGACAGGCCGCGGAAGTCGCGGATGCGGGGCAGGGCCGTCGACAGCAGCCGGTCCAGGAACTCCCACATGCGGTCGCCGCGCAGCGTGGCGTGCGCGCCGATCGGCATGCCCTCGCGCAGCTTGAACTGCGCGATGGACTTGCGGGCCCGGTTCACGGCCGGCTTCTGGCCGGTGATCGCGGACAGGTCGCGGATCGCGCCCTCGATCAGCTTCGCGTCCTTGGCCGCGTCGCCGACGCCCATGTTGACCACGATCTTGGTCAGCCCGGGGATCTGCATCACGTTGGCGTAGCCGAACTGCTCCTGCATCGCCTTCGCGATCTCCTCGCGGTAGCGGAGCTTGAGCCGCGGCTGCGGGACGGGGCGCTCGGTGGTCTCGGTGGCGGTGTCGGTCATCTCAGATCTCCTTGCCGCTACGGCGCGAGATCCGGACCTTCGTGCCGTCGTCGTTGATGCGGTAACCGGCGCGCACCGGCTTGCCGTCCTCGACGAGGGAGACGTTGCTCACGTGCAGCGGCGCCTCGACCGTCACGCGCCCGCTCTCCTTGCCGGCGCGCTGCTGGTCGGCCTTGATGTTCTTGGTGATGAGGTTGACGCCCTCGACGACGACGCGCTCCGCGCGCGGGTCGACGCGCAGGACCTTGCCCGTCGCGCCCTTGTCCTTGCCGGCGATGACGATGACCTCGTCGCCCTTACGGATCTTCATCACAGCACCTCCGGCGCGAGCGAGATGATGCGCATGAACTTCTTCTCGCGCAGTTCGCGGCCCACCGGGCCGAAGATACGGGTGCCGCGGGGGTCGCCGCCGTCCTTGATCAGGACGGCCGCGTTCTCGTCGAAGCGGATGTAGGAGCCGTCCGGGCGCCGGCGCTCCTTGCGGGTGCGCACGACGACCGCCTTGACGACGTCACCCTTCTTCACGCCCGCGCCGGGAAGGGCGTCCTTCACCGTCGCGACGATGATGTCGCCGACTCCCGCGTAGCGCCGACCCGAGCCGCCGAGAACCCGGATGCAAAGGATCTCCTTCGCACCCGTGTTGTCGGCGACCTTGAGTCGCGACTCCTGCTGGATCACGTCAACTCCTGTTCGTCACACCGGTTCTCCCCGCGTCCCGCGGGGAGCCTGGTGGAACCAGTAATTACTTGGCCTTCTCGAGGATCTCCACCACGCGCCAGCGCTTGCTCGCCGACAGCGGGCGGGTCTCCATGAGACGGACGCGGTCGCCGACGCCACACTCGTTGGCCTCGTCGTGCGCCTTGTACTTGGTCGTACGGCGGATCACCTTGTGGTACTTGGCGTGCTTCACGCGGTCCTCGACGGACACGACCACGGTCTTGTCCATCTTGTCGGAGACCACGAGACCCTCAAGGATCTTGCGGGTGTTCCGCTGCTCGGTCTGCTGCTCGGTCATTCGTCGCCCTCCACGGCGTCCTCGGCGACCGCGACGATGCCGAGCTCGCGCTCACGCATCACGGTGTAGATGCGGGCGATCTCCCGCTTCACGGTGCGCAGCCGCCCGTGGCTCTCCAGCTGGCCGGTCGCGGCCTGGAAGCGGAGGTTGAAAAGCTCCTCCTTGGCTTCCTTCAGCTTGGTGACCAGGACGTCCTCAGGCTCGGTCCGCAGGTCGTCGGCGGTAAGACCCTTGGCCATCAGGACTCACCCACCTCTCGCTTCACGATCTTGCACTTCATCGGGAGCTTGTGGATCGCGCGCGTGAGGGCCTCCCGAGCCACCTGCTCGTTCGGGTAGGAGATCTCGAACATCACGCGGCCCGGCTTCACGTTGGCCACCCACCACTCGACCGAGCCCTTGCCGGAGCCCATGCGGGTCTCGGCGGGCTTCTTGGTCAGCGGACGGTCCGGGAAGATGTTGATCCAGACCTTGCCGCCACGCTTGATGTGGCGGGTCATGGCGATACGCGCGGCCTCGATCTGCCGGTTGGTCACGTACGCGGCCTCGACCGCCTGGATGCCGTACTCGCCGAACGTCACCTTGGTGCCGCCCTTGGCCATGCCCCGGCGCTTCGGGTGGTGCTGCTTGCGGTGCTTGACCTTGCGAGGGATCAGCATGGGTTACTCAGCTCCCCTCACCCTGCGGAGCAGCCTCGGCCGTCTGCGCCGGCTGCTCGGAACTCTGCTGCTGCTTCGGCGCGCCGTCGCGGGCGCCACCGCGCTCGCCACCCGCGCCGCCGGCGCCACCGGCAGTGACCGGTACCTGGTGCTCGGCT
>NZ_CAACUY010000055.1 GCF_900659615.1 Actinomadura fibrosa
CCGGCGTGGTGGACCGGCGCGCCGGCGGGGACCCCCGGCAGGCCCGGCAGCGCGACCCCGTGGACGCCCTGGAGGACGTCGGCACCCGGCACGGCCTTGCCCGGCGCCGGCTGCTGGCTGCGCGCGGCCATCGGCGTGACCGGCGCCGCGGGCTTCACCACGCGTCCGGGGACGCCCGGACGGCCCTTCGGCTTGGCCGGAACGCCCTTGACCGGCGCGCCCTTGACCGGGGCGGGCTTGGCGGACGCGCCGGGCAGCAGCGTCGCGGGGTCGAGCGGGAGGCCCGCGCCGGCCTTCAGCGGCAGGCCCTCCCCGCCCCCCGGCAGGCCCGTGACCGACCCGCCGGGGCCCGTGTACGCGCTGCGCTGGCCGGCGGGGAACACCGGCGTCCCGGTGGGCATGGCGTTCGTCCTGGGCAGCCCGCCGAGGCCGGGCACGCTGTTCGAGCCCGGAGCGACCTGCACCCCGGACAGCGACGCGAGCTGCGGCTCGTCGGCCGTCCGGTAGTTGGCCCCCCGGATCGGCCTGGACTGCTGGAGCACGGGCAGGATCGGCATGGCCGCGCCCGGGCTCATCCGCAGCTCCTTGCCCGCCGCGACCGGCGGCAGGCCCACCGTCACCGGGTTCGGACGGGCCGTCCCGCCGACCCTGGAGTAGGGGTGGTAGCCGCCGGGACCGTCCTGGCACGCCGGGTCGGAGTGCCCGACGACGGCCGCGGCGTTCCCGCACACGCCCACCGGGACCTGCGCCGGCACGTTCCCCTGGTTGCCGGTGCCCGCGCCGCCGCCGGACGTCGTGTGCCCGCCCGAGCCGTGCGAGCCCGTGACCAGCGTCTGGCCGTTGCAGCTCGCCGCCGCCGCGCCGATGACCGCCACGGCGTCCCCGCAGACGTCGGTCGGCACGGTCACCGGGGCGTTCCCCTGGTTGCCCGAGGCGACGCCCGCGGCGCCCGAGGTGTGCTGGTCCCCGCCGGAGCTGCTGCGCGCGTGCGCGCCGCCCTCGCAGAACGCGCCCGCCTCGCCGACCACGGCCGCCGCGTCGCCGCAGGCGCTCAGGGGGACGCTGATGGGGGCGTCGGCCTGGTTGCCGCCGAGGACGCTGGTGTCGCCGTTCGTCTTCTGCGTGCCGGACACGTGCCCGCCGTTGCGGACGGACGCGCCGCCCTCGCAGCCGGCGACCGCGTTGCCGACCGCGTTGCCGCACACGTCCAGCGGGGCGCTGACCGGCGCGTTCGCCTGGTTGCCGCCGCCGACGCTGGAGGCGCCGGACGTGGTCTGCCCGGCGCCGGTCGGGCCGCCGTTCTTGACGATCGTCCCGCCGTGGCAGCCTGCGAGGGCCTCGCCGAGGACCGCCCCGGTGTTCCCGCAGACGCTCACGGGCGCCGAGACCGGCGCGTTGACCTGGTTTCCCGCCACGGCGCCGCTCGCGCCGCCGGTGACCTGCCCGCCGCCGTGGCCGGTCGAGCCGCCGCCCTGGTTGTGGACGGTCGAGCCGCCGTCGCAGCCCGCGTCCGCGTGCCCGAAGATCGCGATCCCGTTGCCGCAGGCGCTGACGGGCGCCGCGATGGGCGCGTTGACCTGGTTCCCGGACGCGACCCCGTTCTCGCCGGACGTCTGCTGCCCGGCCCCGGCGCCGCCACCGGCCCCGGCGCCGCCGCCGTCGTTCCGTACGGTCGAGCCGCCGCCGCAGGTCGCGCCCGCCTTGCCCACCACGGCGATCGAGTTGCCGCAGGCGCTGAGGGGCGCCGAGATGGGCGCGTTGACCTGGTTGCCGGACGCGATCCCGTTCTTGCCGGACGTCGTCTGGCCCCCGCCACCGCTCTGCGCGGCGGCGGACGAGCCGCCGTGGGAGGTGGCGTTGGCGAGGCCCGCCGCGGCGACGGCGTTCCCGCTGAGGTCGAGCGGCGCGGAGACCGGGAGGTCCGCCTGGTTGCCGCTGAGGGCGCCGCTGGTGCCGTCCGTGACGTCGGCGAAGGCGCCGGTGGGGATGGCGGTGACACCGAGAGCGACAAAGCTCGCGGTCAGCATGGCGGCACGGGAGGTGCCCTTGGCCCACGTTCGCATGATGCTCCGTTCGGGGGTGATGATGGATGGGACGGGACGAGACGCGCATGGCGAAGCGCCGGTCTCGTGAAAGGACTGACATGCCGCCGGACGGCACGTCGCGGACCCGGCCCGAGCCGCACGGGCAGGGGTCCGGAATCGGTGATCAGGTGCTAGTCGGGCGCGAAGGACGGCTCGTCCGCGGCGGTCCGCACCACCGGGGACTCCACACCGGGGACGCGCGGAAGCGACCCCTGCGGCCGCGACGGAGCCCAGGACAGCACGCAGGGCAGCCCTGCCGGGCCGCCGGACACGACGAGCCCGGCGGCCGTCGAATGCTGGTCGTCCTGGGCGGGCGCCGCCGGCAGCGGCGCCGGACGGTGCTGCACGCCCCGCACCGCGACACGGTGCTCAGCGGAGTGCGGCACGGGAGCCTTGTACCGCCGCGCGACGGCCCGCTCCGCCCGCCGGTGCTCCTGGACGTGCCGCGGCCGCGCATGCGCGGCCGCGGTCTTCGCGACGACGGCCGCGGCGGGCCGTCCGACACGCGGGGGCACGGGCACGGGCGGCGGAACCTCGTTCCGCACAGGCGCCGCCTTCTTCGCCACGTGCTCGACCACATCGGGAATGGGCCTGGCGGGCGTCACCGCCTCGCGCACGGCGCCGTCCAGCACGGGCGACGCCTTCGTCACGACCTCCAGCGGCCGTGGCAGCTCATCCGCGCGCGCCGCCTGCGACGCGTGCGCGCCGCCGAGCAGCCAGCCCGCGACCACCAGGCCGGCGAGCACGAGCAGCCGGTAGAGCATCCGCCCGGTGGCGACACGGCGCAACGGGACGACGATCGTCCCCACCCCGTCGTACGTCACCGGTCGTCCTCCATCCGCGACGGACCAAGCCATCCCCTACAGATGGTGACCGTAGCACCACGGAGAGCACCGGCGACGGTAATCCCGGAGAAAAATCAGGACCGATCAAGGAACCTGTCGAGAACCCGCACGCCGAAGCGCAGCCCGTCCACCGGAACGCGTTCGTCGACCCCATGGAACATTCCGGAAAAGTCCAACTCTGGGGGCAGTTTCAGCGGCGCGAATCCGAAGCACCGCATCCCCAGCCGCGCGAACGCCTTCGCGTCCGTCCCGCCGCTCAGGCAGTACGGCACCGGCAGCGCCCCGGGGTCCTCCGAGGTCAGCGACGCCTCCATCGCCGCGACCAGCGCCCCCTCGTACTCCGTCTCGACCGCATGGTCATGGTGGACGAAGTCCCGCTCGACATCCGGCCCGAGCAGCTCGTCGACGGTCGCGAAGAAGTCGTCCTCATATCCGGGCAGGAACCGCCCGTCCACCTGGGCCTGCGCCGTCTGCGGAATGACGTTCGTCTTGTACCCCGCGTCCAGCCGCGTCGGATTCAACGTATGCGTGAGCGTCGCCCCGATCATCCGCGCCAGCGGCCCGATCCGCTCCAGGCACTTCTGCGGCTCATCGGGATCGAACTCCACCCCGTACGCCATGCACGCCCGCTCCAGGAAGGCCCGCACGCTCTTCGTCAGCTGCACCGGGAACTCATGCGACCCCAGCCGCGCCACCGCCGCCGCCACCGCCGTGACCGCGTTGTCCGGATGCACCATCGACCCGTGCCCCGCCGTCCCCTTGGCGGTCAGGTTCATCCACGCGATGCCCTTCTCCGCCGTCTCGATCAGGTACATCCGCCGATCACCGGGCACCGTCAAGCTGAACCCGCCGACCTCCCCGACCGCCTCAGTGCACCCCTCGAACAACTCCGGATGCTCCTGGACGAGCCACTGCGCCCCCCACTTCCCCCCGGCCTCCTCGTCCGCGAGGAACGCCAGCACAACGTCCCGCGGAGGCTTACGCCCCTCCCTGAGCCGCTGCCGCACGACCGCGAGCATCATCGCGTCCATGTCCTTCATGTCCACGGCCCCACGGCCCCAGACACACCCGTCCGCGATCTCCCCACCGAACGGATCCCGCGTCCAGTCCTCCTTGCGCGCCGGCACCACGTCCAGATGCCCGTGCAGCAACAGGGCGTCGCGCCCAGGATCCTCCCCCTCGATCCGCGCGACGAGACTGGCCCGTCCCGGATGCGACTCGAAGATCCTGCTCTCCAACCCGACCTCGGCGAGCTTCTCCGCGACGTACTCCGCCGCCACCCGCTCCCCGGGCCCGGAGTGGTCCCCGGGATTGCTCGTGTCGATCCGGATCAGCTCCTGGCAGATCCGGACGACCTCGTCCTCAGCGGACGGCTGCTGGCCCACAATGATCACCTTCGCGCCTGGGTCCCTCGCGTACCCGTCCATGGTGCCCCGTCGATCGACTTCGCCGCGAGTCGGGACCTTTGGTATGGTGAAGCCCGCCGCAGCCGCGCTGCGGCACGCAACCGGTCCGGGTGGCGGAATAGGCAGACGCGCTAGCTTGAGGTGCTAGTGCCCTTTACGGGGCATGGGGGTTCAAGTCCCCCCTCGGACACAAACCCTCAGCACAAGTGGAGGCCGGGATTACCCAGGCCTCCACAAGCTTTTTCTCGGGGTAGTAGGCCACCACCAACACGAGCCCGCGATGAGAATCAGCTTCGTCACGCGGAGAGCCGCGACCAGAGCCCGAGCAAAATCCTCCGCCTGACGGCTGGCTTCTTCGACGCGGCACCCGGCGAGACCCTCTCAGCTTCGTAAAGCAGAGCCAGCTATCAGGCGCTTCTCAAGCCCAACCTCCGGCTCTCCGCGGACGATCGTCAACCACGCCATGCAACCAGCCCACTCCGCAACCCGCCCCGCGGACGCGAGGCCGACAGGTCTCAGGCCATGTCCGCGATCGCATGCGGGGAACCATCCCCGCCGGCGCGGAGCCGACTGAGTAGCAGGGGGCCGGGACAACCAGGTGATTGGACCATCCCCGCGGGCGCGGGGCCGACTCGTGACCTCTGGGGATCGTGCCGTCGTAGCGTGGACCATCCCCGCGGGCGCGGGGCCGACACTTGTTGACCTGGGGTCTACCGGGAAGTAGGCGAATCCTCATTCGGTTGGGTTCAACGACGGGCCGACAGTATGAGGCCGTCAAGTCGATGGAATACCGCGGTGTTTGCCTGCGGTACGGACAGCCCCGAGCTTGTTCGCTGGCAGCCGACTCGACGAGGATGGCTTGCTCATCGCCGCTGCGGGTGACGAGCAGGTCGACGAAGCGGTCGCGCACTCGAACCGATACTACGCCCAGCTCCGGAGACGACCGAGGTGTACCGGCGGCTCACGTCCAAGCGCTGATCCGGTGCCGGGCTCAGCGAAGCTGGGTGCTTGGTTGCGCCGATCGGTGTGTGTCCCAGTGCCGTCCGGCGTCGGCGAGGCGTTGTATCCATGGTTCTGGGTCGGCGCTGGCGATGTCGGCCCACATGGCGGCCTGGGCGCGGACGAACGCGTCGACGCCTGGACGTGGTGCGTCGTTCCAGGAGGGGAGGCAGGCGGCCCAGGCTTCCGCTTGGGCCGGGGTGTGGCCGGAGGCGATCAGCCAGACCGCCCAGCAGGCCGGGTCGATCCAGGCGGCACCGCGGGTGGGCCAAGCCCAGTCCAGGATGTGCGCGCGATCGCCGATCAGGACGTTGGTGGGCGTCCATTCGGTGTGCAGGAGCCGGTCACCAGCGAACAGGTCTGGGGTGTCGGTGTAGGCGGCCCAGCGTTGCTCGGCCCGTTTCATCGGCACGTCTGGGCACGGGACGTCCTGGAGCCGCCGCAACGCGTCGGCGATCGTGGGCAGGTCGCGTGAGCCGGGTGAGTAGTTGGCCGCGTGACCGTCGAGGTGTTCGAAGCCGAGCAGGTTCCAGCCGTCGCGCTCGACCGCCCATTGCAGGGTTGCCGACAGGTGCCGCACGTAGGGGTTGATCCGCTTCTCGCACTCCTGCGTCCAGACCCGCGGGTGGTCGTCCCGCAGGCCCTTCACGAACGTCCTGCCGCGGCTGGTGCGGACGGCGACGGCGATCTGCGAGTTCAGGCCGTCGGCGACGGGTTCGGCCGCCTGTATCGGTCCGGTCATCTCCTCGATGAGGTCGCGGACGCTCTCCCAGTTCAGACGGTCGGTCACGGCGGCACCTTATCCAGGCGGCGCCAGCGGAAGCCGTGCATGCACGGCTCCCACGGACGCCGGCGGGTCAGCGGTAGGGGTTGTCGTCGCCGCAGCCCATGTTGGCGGCGGCCTCGGCGAAGGCGTCCAGGTCGTCGATGTAGACGACCTCGTCCTCGGGTGGCGTGGGTGTCGGTGCCTTCAGTTCGACCAGGACGGGTTCCATCAGCGTGTCTCCTTCTCGGTGTGCTGGCAGTAGGTCGCCAGGGGAGCTTTGGCCTTGCGGAACAGGGTGACCAGCGGCATGCACGTGCCACAGGTGCTGCTCAGGGTGCATCCGCTGCAGCCGGCTTGACGGCGCAGTAGCCCGTCGGCGATCGGCCTGAGCGCTGCCAGTCCGGTGACGCCTTGCTCGGGCAGGGAGATCTGCGGATCGCGTCCGACCTTGCAGATACTGGCCATGCCGTGCGGGTCGACGTGGAAGAAGGCGTGGCCGGCGTCGCAGCCGGTGAACGGAGTCCGTTTGGACAGGTGCTTCGGGGATTGCGAGGTCAGGCTCTCGGCGCCGCCGTAGATGGTGGGCGAGATGTTGCTGAACTCCCGCGCCGGCGTCCCGTAGCGATCGGCCAGGGCGTGCATGGCATCGACCTCATGGGCGTTGTCCTGGGTGACGATGATGCTGAGATCGAGTGGCAGCCCGGCCGCGTGGGCGGCGTCCAGGCCGCGGATGAACTTCTTGTACGAGCCTCGGCGCTGGGTCAGCCCGTCGTAGCTGGCTTCGGTGGCGCCGTACACGCTCAAGGTGATGCGGTACGGACGTCTCGCGGTCAGCAGGTCCAGCAGCAACGGGTTGGCCAGTCGGGAGCCGTTGGTGAGGATCTCGACGAGCATGCCAAGTTCGTGAGCCAGCGAGTAGACCGCCGGGAAGTACCGGTCGATCATCGGCTCGCCACCGGTGAGCTGGAGCCACAGCACTCCGGCGTCGCGCATGGCGTGGAGCATCCGCTCGCGTTCTGGCCAGTCGAGGCCGGAGAACTCCTTCAGTCCGAGGTAGCAGTGCTTGCAGGCGTAGTTGCATCCCAGGTTCAGCTCGTAGGAGGCGCGTCCGAAGCCGTACGGGGTCTCCGGTCGGACGAGGACGGTCTCGGCGATCGGCCGTCCAGCCAGATCCAGGTTCCATGTTCGTTCGGCGGCCTGTCGCAGCCAGTTGGGCGTCTTGGCCGCTGAGCGTGTGTCTGCCAGCTCGCGGTACTTGGTCCTGGGGATGTTGATCCCGTTGCGGTGCCCGGGTCTCACGACGAGGTAGGAGCCGAGGTAGGGGCTGGCGATCAGCTCGTGCATGAGGTCCTCCGGACCTTGGCTTCGGGAGGCGTCGGCGATCAAGTAGCGGGGCGGCGGCCGTCGTATGTCATGTCGGCCTGGCGAGCTTGCCTTTCACCGCGGTGACCACATCGGCGATGTGCGCGTCGTCCGCCGGCGCGATCGCCTCCGCGCCCTCGAAGTGGAACCAGAGCTCACCGCCGCAGACCATGCGGGGCTCGCAGCGCACTTTCACCGGCTTCGTCGGCAGGTCGTCGACAGGCGCCGCCACCGACATCAGCGGCTCGAAGTCGGCGAGCTCCACATCATGACCGTGTGCCTTGAGGGCGTTGAGCAGGGTGAACAGGCGTGCCGACTGCACCTGGCTGCGTACGTCCGTGGTCAGGGCGGGTTACACCTCCTGAGCGGCGGCTATCAGCGGTAGCGCGTTGACCACGACGCTAGGCATCCCTGGGATCGCTAGGCGATGAGTGTGCGTGGATGTGCGTCAGGTCCCGAGCGCGGCACGCGCCGCAGTGATCAGGGCTCGTGCGGCATCTCCATGGACGGCCAGTTCCGCCAGCTCGAAGAACGCCTTGATGTAGGCGGCGATCTCGACCGGCTGCGTCACCGTCACGATCGCCGACAGCAGTTCCACGCTCACCTCGACGGCATCGAAGACGGTGAACCCCTCCACGGCCCACATCGGCCGCTCAGCCGTGAACGGAATGATGCCTAGTGACACGGACGGCAACGACATCACCGCGGCCAGATGGTCCAACTGCTCCGCCATCACGTCCTGGTCGCCGACGCGGTAGCGCAGCACGCTCTCCTCGATCAGCAGCGCGAACCGGCGATTCCCTGTCCGCAGCATCCGCTGCCGTTGCACGCGGGCCTCGACGGCATCGCTCACATCGTCGGGGAGCTGTCGGAACCGCCTGATGGACGTCAGCAGTGCCGTCGCGTAACCAGGCGTCTGGAGCTGTCCCGGCACCACCAGCGACTGGTAGACGCGGAAGTGCCGAGTGCGTTCATGCAACGGAACGGCGGACTCCTGCAGTTGCCGCAGCCCGGTGCGCTCAAGCCGGCGCCATTCGACGTAGGCCGACTCGACCGCCCGCAGCGTCGCTATCAGGTTCTCGGCCTCGGCCTGGGCCTCGCATGCCCCACACCAAGCGCGGACGTCGTCCACCGAAGGGTTCTGCGTGCCCGACTCCACCTTGGAGACCTTCGTGCGCTCCCATGCACACGCTCGGGCCAGCGCAACCTGTGTCAGGCCGGCATCCAAGCGAAGCTCACGCAACCGCTGTCCCAGTGCGCGCTTGGCCTGTTCGACGCTGGACGAGGGTGATCGAGGCATGGGGCGACGAGAGTCTCAGACGGGGCGATAGTCCGAGTGCGGTATCGCCCGTTCCCACACCATCTCGAACGCCGTCGCACACAGCTTGGCCACGGCCGGATCGCTGACCATCTCGTCCTCCAGGTGGGCACCTGCGCCGCTGAAGTGATGGAAGCGCACCAGCCGGTCGTCAAAGCACCAGAAGTCGTTGCCGGGCAGGCACACGTCAGAGGCGCGACGGCGGGGCAACCACCGCACCTGCTCGCCGACGGCCAGGTTGGAGAAGGTCACGTCGTACTCGAACCGGATGTAGTCGGTGATCGGCTCCGACACCACCCGCGCCCGCTTGACCTGCACCCCACGCTTCACCGCATCAGCGATCGTCTGGTGGAACTCACTCCACCACTGACTCCGGTCGGCCGGATCCTCACGGTGCCCGCACTTCCACGCCTCGAAGCGCTCGGACGGCACGTCGTACCAGTCGCGCATCTCCAGATGCACCGCCGACCGCTCACACCCGGCCAGCAACTCAGCGAACGGCGGCAGCTCCGCCATCATCGGCCTCCAATGCCGCCAGAGCCTCTCGGACGATCGGCGCCATCCGGGTCGGCAGCCGCACCACCGACTCGTCCGCCGCGATCGGGCTATGTGCCGCGACCTGCCGCAGCGTCTCGGCCTCGGCGACCGTCCAGCCTTGGAACACCAGGTCACCGGTCTCCCGATCGACGAAGACCGCGGGGCAGTGCTCCTTGTCCGTCTCAGGATCAATCCCGATGGACTCTAGAGCCACAACGGCCTCCCACCGACGGCGTGCGCCGACGTGCGCACGCCCGAGAGCCTCACCCGCGGCCACTCGCAGTGTCAAGCGGTTACGAACCGTAGCTGTCGTCGGGATGCGCCCTGCTGAGACTCAGGGTTACCACTGCGCTTGCCTCAAGCTCCCTCGGCCACAACAGTCCTTCGGCCAGAGTCGCCTACGGCGAGGTCCGCGTCATCGATGATCGGAGAAGCAGTAGGCGCCTTCAGCTCACTTCTAGTGAACAGAAGCGCCAGGCCTGTCGCACCAACGATCAAGCATCCGCCGACCAGGGACACAGCGCGCACACCGGATGCAGTGATCAACGGTCCCGCACTGAGTAGGGCCAGCGGAGTAACCACGAAGCTCCCCAGAAGCACCCAACTGATCACGCGCGCCAGCACGTGCTCAGGGAAGGCACTCTGCAACATTGTCGCCCACATCACCGCATAGGCCCCCTGGCAGATGCCCGGCAGCAGCATCGCAACCGCGAGCACGGGCCAGGAGACTCTAATGCTCGTCAGGAACAGCGGTACCGCCGCCGTCGCAGGCAAGAGCACAATCGCCGCTACCGGATGAGCAGGCCGCCACCGGGCGGCGAGGATCGCACCAACCAGAGCGCCGGATGCTTCGACACTCTCCACAAGACCCCACGCGCCAGAGCCACCCCGCTCATCGCTCATGTACAGCGGCCCAATGATCGACGTGAACACGGCTGCCGACACCACGACCATCATGAACTGCAAAGTCGGTATCCACACCCACCTGTGATGCGTGAAGGAAGACCATCCAAGTCGCATCTCAGTCAAGACGGCGAAGTTCACCTTCCGTCTTGCATGCGCTGGAATCTTCACGGCCCCAAGGATCAGCGCTCCTGTCACGGCAGTGAACGCAGCGATGATGGCGGCCAACCCTGGTCCCACAGCGGCGACCACAACCCCAGAACACGCCAGACCGACAAGCAGTCCAGCCGACACAGCTTGGTTCATTAAGGCATTACCGACACGCCGACGGTCCCCCTGAACTAGATCCGCGACAACAGCACGTTCAGCGGGGCCGAACAGAACACGAGCCAGTCCCGCAAGAAACGCCAACACACCGAGGCTCGCAAGGGGGGATTCACCGATAAGGAACAAAGCACCCAAGGCTGCCCACGTCAAGGCAGCCAGAGCCTCAGCACCGGCCATGACGCGCAGGCGACTGAAGCGATCACCCCACAGCCCTCCCATCAGCACCAACAGGGCCGGCGTCGCCTTGCAGGCCAGTACGACTGACAGCCCGCTCGGTCCATGACCCGCGCCGATCCTCCCCCAACACAACGCCAAAGTACCGAATCCGTCACCAGCGCTCCCAACCAGGCGAGCGGCAAGCAACCCGACAACACGACGTTCGACCAACCTAGAGGCATCCATCTCCCGGCGCACACCCCAACGATATTGTGCGCCGCGAGCCCCGAGGTGAGTGGCGTGCGGATGCGTTCACGTGGCGCCAGAAGCTCACTTTAGAAATCATGACAATCCACACAACAGTGGATTAGATGGACTCGATGCAACGACTCCACCTAGCAAATCTATTCAGACCTCTCCCCTGAAAAGCCACCTACGCGACCGCTGCCGGAGAATGAACGTGCTCGCTACGACAAGGATGATCTGGCTGATCAGACTTTCGATGCCCAGCACCATGAACCATCCCCGCGGGCGCGGGGCCGACTGGTCCGTCGCGGGCGAGCGCGACACCGCCCGGGGATGATCCCCGCGGGCGCGGGGCCGACCAATTCGACGGCCGCGGCTCCATTTCGAGCCAAGGACCATCCCCGCGGGCGCGGGGCCGACCGAAGCGACGCCCGCCCAGGAGGCTGACCGTCGGGACCATCCCCGCGGGCGCGGGGCCGACCTCGACCGCGTGGGGGATGAGCCCGATCGTGACGGACCATCTCCGCGGGTGCGGGGCCGACAGGTCGCACACCATCGCGACGAGGTCCCGGCGCGGACCATCCCCGCGGGCGCGGGGCCGACGCGCCCGTGCGCAGCTCCAGCGGCGTGCAGCCCGGACCATCCCCGCGGGCGCGGGGCCGACCTTCAGTCGGTTTCTGTCAGACACCTGGGAGTCGGACCATCCCCGCGGGCGCGGGGCCGACGGCCACGGCGACCTCTCTGCGCTCACCATCCGCAGACCATCCCCCGCGGGCGCGGGGCCGACCTGCCCGACACCGGCGGTCCGGGGATCGTGCGGGGACCATCCCCGCGGGCGCGGGGCCGACTCTTCCTCGTCGGCCGCACGCTTCAGACGGTGGGGGCCATCCCCGCGGGCGCGGGGCCGACAGCCGTCCGCCGCCGGACCCGACCCGGCCCGGAGGACCATCCCCGCGGGTGCGGGGCCGACTCGATCTGGTTCCACGCGACGAACTGGTGGGCGGGACCATCCCCGCGGGCGCGGGGCCGACGCGCCGCCGATCTGGCGCGGCGGCGTGTGGCGCGGACCATCCCCGCGGGCGCGGGGCCGACCCGGTGGGGTCGCCGCGCTCGGCGAGCGCGCGCGGACCATCCCCGCGGGCGCGGGGCCGACGACCTCACTCCCGCGAAGTCGTTGAACAGCGCGGGGCCATCCCCGCGGGCGCGGGGCCGACCAGCGGTCATGGGCTCCCCTCGGGTGGAGTGGGGGACCATCCCCGCGGGCGCGGGGCCGACGCCTTGAGATTGTTTGCGCACCCCCATGCATCAGGACCATCCCCGCGGGCGCGGGGCCGACCACGAGGATGAGTCCCCAGCCTCTCCCCTGGCAGGACCATCCCCGCGGGCGCGGGGCCGACGGCCGAACGATCCTCTCCATCTGCTCCACGGCTTGGACCATCCCCGCGGGCGCGGGGCCGACGATAATGTGCGATCCGTCTGTTTCGCTCGCACGTGGACCATCCCCGCGGGCGCGGGGCCGACGCTTGTTGACCTGGGGGTCTACCGCGGAGTAGGCGGATTTTCATTCGGTTGGTTTCGGCGGCGGGCCGAGAGTATGAGGCCGTCGAAGTCGACGGGTTTCCAGCGGTCCTTACCTGCGGTTCGGACGGACCAGCCTTGTTCGTTGGTGGCTGGCTCGACGAGGATGGCTTGGCCGTCGCCGATGCGGGTGGCGAGCAGGTCCCAGAGGCGGTCGCGGACGCGGCGGCTGGGGTTTCCGACGAAGACGCCAGCGTGTACTTCGACCATCCAGCGGGTGAGGTGTCCGCGGAGTCCTTCGGGGGCGGCGATGAGGACGACGACGGTGGTCATGTGGTGGTGGAGCTGGGTGGTGGGGCGAATTCTGGGCCGATGATGGCGAGGTGCTGGTCTCCCATGCCGGGCTGGATCAGATCCTCGCTACCGGACCAGTTGACGCCGCCGGTGACCGTTCCGGCCTTTTCGTCCCAGAGTTGGTTGACGTCCTCGTCGATGGGGATTAGTGCGGCTTCTTCGGGGGTGAGGAGGGTCTTGATGTCGTGGACGATGCGGCCGAGGAGGCGATTTTCGGCGATGAGGTCACGGAGGCCGGTGCGGGCGTCGCGTTCATCGGTGAGGCCTTTGGCGGCCAGGTCGAAGGCGAGGGGGATGGTGTAGTCGGCCTTGTAGAGGTCGGCGATGTCTAGGACGAAGGAGATGGCGGAGCCTGTATGGACGAAGCCCAGTCCTGGGCTGGCGCCGAGGCCGACGATGACGGCGTGGCAGATGCCGTAGAGGGCGGCGTTGGCGGCGGAAAGCAGCCGGTTGAGGTCGTCTCCGGCGGCGTGGGCGTCTCCGGCTTTGTATTCGCGGCGGTTCCAGGCGACGCCGGTGCGTTGGGAGTGTGTCTGGTACAGCTTGCGGATGCGGGTGCCTTCGCGTCCGCGGAGTTGTTGCATGGTGGTTTTGGAGACGTCTTCGCCGGGGAAGCGCATGGCGTACATGGCGCGGGCGACGTTGAGGCGCTCTTTGGGGCGGGTGACCAGGTAGGCCTGTTGGTGGAGGAGTCCGGCTCCGCGGGCGGGGCCGAGTCCTGAGGCGTAGAGGCGGACGCCTTGTTGGCCGACCCAGCAGATGGCGGTGCCGGAGTCGCCGAGCAGGTTCACGGCGCCGTGGGTGATTCGGGTGCCGGGGCCCAGGAGAAGCGCTGCGACCATGGCGGCAGGGATGCGGACGGTTTCGCGCTTGTTGATGACGACGACGGCGTTCTCGTCGCGGTCGACGTGGCTGCGTTCGACGTAGACGCTTGAGATGCGGTCTTCGAGGCGGTGGAGGTCGTGGGGGTGGGCCTTCCACCAGATGTCGGGCATTCAGCCTCCTGCCAGGGGCGCGAGGGTGAGGAGTCCGCAGCCGTAAGCCTTGGCTGGCCCGATGCCGTCCAGCAGGGCGCGAGTGAGGAGCTCGGTGTCGGCGACCTGGAGGCGTCCTTGGAAGGTTGCGACGTGCAGGATGACGTGGCGCCGGTTCTTCTTGGAAAAGGAGAGGCGGTCGCGGTAGATGATGCGCACGTCCGGGGCGGGCGTGGAGTCGTCCAGAGGCAGCGTCGGTATGCCGGGGTCGGTGCGGGCGGGTGGGATCTGGAAGCCGTACTTGGCCGTGCGCTTCAGCAGCCAGTTGAGTTGGTGTGCGGCGGTGCGGTGCCCGGTGCGGACGGACGTGCGGCGCTTCTTCGCGCTCGATGCTTCTCCGTCGTTCCCTGAAGCGTCGCTGGTCTCGGAAGGACGCTTCAGGTTCTGGACGGGGTTGGCGGTGAGCCGAAAGGTGAACTCCCGGCCGATGGCCAGTTGTGCGAGGAGTGGGGTGTAGTCGGCGACGACGGAGTGCGCGTTGTCGTCGGCGGCGGGCCAGCCTGCGGCTTCGACCAGGTGCGTCCAGTCAGGCTTCGAGCGGGTCAGGGCGATGAGGTGGGGGCGGTGGGGGTTGTCGGTGTCCAGCCGCCACAGCAGGCGTTCGGTGTCGGGAAGCCCGGGGATGGCGGCGCAGACGTGGCTGTGCATGATCTGCGGATTGGTCAGCAGTTCGCGGGACTGCTGGCGCAGCGGGTTGATGCGGATACGGGACAGGTAGGTCATGGTCGGTTCACCAGCCCAGCAGCGCGAAGGGGTCGTGACCTGCGTCGGTGGGCTCGTCGGGGTCGGGGAATCCGGTGGGGGCCGCGACCCATGAGTGGGCGACGCGGCGGCTGGTGAAGCGGCGGTCGCGCAGGGAGAACGACAGCGGGACGTCGTGGACGACGTCGTCGCCGTCAGGGGTCTCGATGGTCACTGGGAGGTCAATGCGGGGTGGGCGGCCGTGGCGGCGGCGGAGTTCGCGGCGGGCTGCGGGTCCGGCTTGCCAGGGCTGGTCTTGGAGTGCGTCGTTCAGCGAGCCGGGGTGGAGGCCGAGGATGATCGGCTGGGTGGGTGGGCAGGAACGCCGTCCGAGCGCGAGCGGGAACGCCGGACGGCGCACGGCGGCGGCCAGGGAGTCCACGAGGCCGGCGGGGCCGGCGACGGCGACGACGAAGACGGCATCCTGCAGGTAGTAGCGCTGCGTGACGTGGGTGTACTTGGCGGGCGAGGTCGGCTTCTGGGTTCCTTTGGCATTGACTGCTGCCTGCGGCAGTGGTCGGCCGCGGTAGTCGCTGACGGTGTGGTAATCGCGCAGCAGTGTCCCGGCCTGGTCGGTTCGCACTCCCAGTGACAGGTCAAGCAGGTCGCCGGGTGGCTGCTCACGGCGCCGTCCTTGTGCGGCGGCGAGCAGCCCGAGGACTCCGGACTTGGTGGGTTCGGGGCGGGTTTCGCGGCGGTTGAAGCGGCTTTGTTCGCCCCAGGATTGCAGGGGTCCGGCGAGCCGCAGGACCAGCACCTTTTGTGGGTCTGCCATGGCGGTGGTCCCTAGCTCTTCCAGGTTCGGGTCAGCACCCGGTCCAGGGAGTCGAGCATCGCGTCGAAGGGCTGGTTGTCGCCGAACGCGCGGGCGATGTGGTCGTCTGGGGCGTCCTCGAACGCGTGCGAGACGGCGGCGTGGACGGGCTGGTCGCCCCACTGCCGGACCGAGCGCGAGTATTCGCGGGCTAGGCGGTTGGCCGATTCGGCGGCTACGCCGCGGGCGGCGCCGGAGGCATCGGTGGCGGGAACAGGCTGCTCGAACGCAGAGACCAGGTTGACGGGCTGGTCGTCGCGTACGACCACGGCGACCAGGCTGGGGCGGGTGCGGTGCGCGAAGGAGGTGATGTGGCCGGTGGGCATCGATAGTGCGAATGCTTGCCCGAAGCGCCGGATCGCGTCCAGCGCCGCTTCGTTGGAGCCCATGTTCTCGACCAGCTGGTGCACGCCGATCGTGGCGTAGCGGTACAAGGTGGCGGAGTTGAAGCCGATGTTGCCGATCATCCCCGCGCCGGTCTCGTCGGACTCGTTGGCGTCGTCGACCGCGGTGTAGTAGTCCGACTCCAGTTCGACGCGGTGGGTGGACAGGGCGTGGGCGACTTGGGCGGCGGCGTCGACGTTGAGGGAGGGGATGTCGGCGACCATGCGTCCGAACAGCGCGACGCCCATGGGGTGCCCGATCTTGAGCTCGTCGGCGATTTCCAGGTCGACGGCCTCACCGAGGTCTTCGTCGGACATGGCGGCATAGTCGTCGGCGCGGTCGGCGATCAGATCGACGATCCGGTCGAGTTGGCCGTACCCGTAGTGGAGCAGGTAGGCGGTGTCACCGGCCTTGCGTCCAGCTTTGATGCCCAGAGGTTCGAGCAGCGCTCCGGCCAGCCGCTGTGCCTGCTCGGTCTTCACGCCGGTGCGGGTGTGGAGCCGGTCGGACAACTGCTTGGCGATCTGCTTGGTACGGGTGGACTGATCGGCTTCGGGCAGGTGCCGGTCGAACTCCTTACGGGTCGCACGCTTCCACGCTTGCGAGGAGACGCGAGAACGGCGGACACCGCCGAAGAAGGCTTCCTTGGGATTGCCCTGGTCGTCCCTATTGAGGTTGGCCGGCGGGACGGTCTGCACGATGTGGTACTCGACGTACTGCTGCTTCGCCATGTGTGGCTCTCTTCCTGGGAAGGCCTGGTAGCCGAAGGAGGGGGACTGGACGAGGTGAGCCGGCTGCCGCTCAGGGCGCGGTCGGCGTGCTGCCGTCGGAGGCTCGACCGTCGGAGCCGCCGGGCACGTTCTTGTCGTCCTTGTGCGCCCAGACCTGGTACTCCACCGCCAAGCGGCGGCGGGCGCGGCGGCGGCCGTCCTCGTAGTACCAGTCGTGAATGAGCTGCATCAGCCCGTCGTAGTCCAGGGGCTGATTGATGACACGGAGCTGGTCGACGAGGCCACGCAACCGCATCAGCAGCGCGGCCGGGTTGGTGGTCGTCGCGGCGGCGTTGACTCGTGCATCGACGGCCTGGGCGCTGAAGCGACCGCTGGCCCGCAGCCGGTACAGCGCTTTGCCCAGTGACTCCTTCGGCTTGTGCATCGAGGTGGTCTTGGACTGCTGGTGGAGGCCGTAGAGGGCGAGCGCCGCGTGCTCGGCCTGTTGCTCCACCGACACCCGGTCATGCTGGGCGAGCTGGTCATCGACTGGGCAGGTGTAGAACCGCCACATGTGCGGGACCTCTCCCGCGCCGCGTCCCAGCCCGGCACGCAGCGCGCTCAAGTCCTCACCGGGCGGACGGCCGAAGAGGCGGCCGCCGCGCGGGTTGCGGGCGAGCCAATCACCGTTGGTGTCGACCCGGTTCCAGTAGCGCTGAGTCATGGGTGTGCCTCGCGTTCGGGTGGGGAAAACGTTCGACGCTCGTCGGCGGCGCGGGGAAGTATGCGGTCCAGCCGCCGGTAGAAGTCGTTGACGGCGATGCCCAACGGGTAAGCCGCCGCGGTGCTCCCGTCGGACTTTCTGGTCTCGCGGCCAGCGAACACGCTCTCGGGGACGGCGACGTGCACTGAGTCGGCGACCTGCAACGCCAACCGCCGGGCCTGCCGTTCCCAGGCCAGCCGCCCACGGTCGAGGGTGTCCTCGTCCGGGACGTTCTGTAGGCCGCGCAGCAGACGCCGTACCACCGGATCCAGTAGGTACAGCAGCCGCTCCCCCGGACGTTGACCTTTGTCCCAAGGGATGGGATCCAGGCCACTCGCGCGGCGCAGGTCGGCTGACAAGTAGTTGAGGGCTTGTGCGAGTTGCTCGGCCTGCTCGGTCGCCTCCAGCACCGCAAAATGGACATCCGCATCGACGCGCAGCGCTGCGACCGGCAGGGGAACCATGTCGTGCAGGACGTCCTCGACTATCGCGGACTGATTCCCATAGACCACACCGAACGTCTCCGCCCGCAGCGGATAATGCTCGTCGATCAGCCCGTCACCGGACAGGCCCCTGATCTGGTCCAGTAGTTCACTAGTGCGGAACGAGGCGGTCTCCTCGGCCTCGACCGCAAGCAGAGCGCTCATGCCGCGCCAGATTGCTTTGCCCGGCATATGCCGCAGTGGTCGCTGCGGGGTCGGCTTCGCTGCCTTCGCCGTTCTCTTGGCCGTCTTCGCTGGAGCGTTGGTTCTCCAGGCCGTGTGCGGTTCCCAGTCGGGTGTCATCGCGAGCCGGTCCCCTGCCGCGACCACGACGCGAGGAACTCGGATTCCTTCGGGTGTCTGCTCAGGGATGAGCCGGATGCGCCGCGACTGCCAGGTCCAGAGGTCGAGCAGGCCTTGCGCTGCTCTGCTCTCCCAGGTGGCGGTGATGGTGCGGGTCCACTGAGGGGTGCCGAGCCGCCCTTGGACACCGATCGGGATGTTGAGCAGGAGGGTCTCGTACAGGTTCCGGCCGACCGGCATGATCACGCCTAGTTGTCCCAGGGGACCGGTCGGGTTGCCTGTGGTCTTACCGGACTTGACCATCGGGTCGCCGACGGCGCCGGTCTTGATGGCGGCGGTGTCCCAGCAGTGCGCGTGCAGCAACCACAGCGCTGCCTCGGCCGGTGTCAACTGAGGCGGATCGTCCTCGGTGCGAGCGGAGAACAGAGGCACGTTGTTGCCGGTGGCCTCGGGAGCCACGATCAGCCCCGCGCCCTTCGTCTCGTCCCTGACGGTGTGCAGGTCGGCGACCTGCGCGAACGGGGTCTCAGGGTGGAAGAGGTCGAACCGGGGCCGGTGCTCTTCAAGGTAGGCGTCAAGTATGGCGAGTTCGGCTTCTGTGAAGGTCCCGTGAGTGAATCTGTCCGCCCATGCGCGGTGGGTGGCGGGCGCTCCAAGTGCGTGAACGACGACCGGGAGGAGAACCTGCCGCATCAGCGCCGGCCACTGGGTGGGAAGATCGACCGCGATCTCGGTGATCTCCCCGGCGCGGTGCAGGACGTCTCGGAGACCCACCGGTTCAGGAGTTGGCGAGTCGCCGAAACGCGCGCGCAACCATGCTTCGGTCACCAGGTCGAACGCAGGCATTGTCGACCTCCCAACTGGTTTTGTGTAGGTAATCCGTCGCTAGGCCGCCTTAGGGCGAGGTGTAGTCGGTATGACAGAGTTGGCCGGACGCGGCCCTGCGCTGGACAACACAGGGCCCGTTGCCCCGCGCCTGGTGGGGATGGCTCCTGGTTTTGTGTGAGCTGCGCGTCGGCCCTGCTCCTGCGGGGAGCGGCGGGACGGCACTGCCGTCCCGCCCTTTCATCGGCGCGGCCCGTCGACTACCAACCCCAACAACCGGTCGTAGCGAAGTACGTAATCGCCAAGCCTGGCCGTATCGGATTCGTCCAGTGTCAGCGCGCGGCTGTAACGCAGCCAGGGATGATCGCGCCATCCGTCCAACGGCACTAGGCCGTCCTCGGCCGCCTCGGTCAACTTGGCGGGCAGGCGCACGGTCCCGCCAAGCACATCGTCAAGGACGTCTCGCGACGCCTCTCCGTTAGGCCCGAGCGCCTTCCCCGACAGCGCCCGGTAGCCCCGCTCGTCACGGCGCACCAGCACCACCTCAATGCTCCGGTCCCCATCGCGCACTACTGCTCGATGCTGCTCCTCCGACAGGTTGTCGCCAGGTCCCCCGCGATGGAGCCCTGCCAGAGTCGGCCGGGTGTGCTCTCCGGTCCGCGTGAGCAAGAACGGCTCAGCGCTCTCGGCACGGGCACGCTGCCGGGTTTCCCACTCAGCCCGCGCTCGCCGCTCGTCCTCAACCCAAGTGGACGGGACGACCTGACGATCGGCGTCATATGCCTTGGCAACCAACTGCGGAACCTGCCCGGGAACCGACCAGTGCTCACCCGCAGCAGCGCAGACCAGAGCCGCCGTGCGCAGCAAGAGATAGCGCCCATAGATGGCCTCGGCTGCGCCGGGGAACTCAGGTGGCGCGTCGTCTCGCGGAAAGAAGCCGGTGACGACCACCCGCGGTTCGGCGACCGCCTCCGGACGCTGGACACCGGCGTGGCGGTGGGTGCGGCCAATTCGCTGCAGCAACAGGTCCATCGGCGCCAAGTCCGTGACCAGCAGGTCGGCATCGACATCGAAGGACTGCTCGGCGAGCTGCGTCGCTACCAGGATCATCCGAGCAGGACGCCTCGGTCCCTCCGGCTGTGGCGGCCCGAGCAATCGCAAACACTTTTCAGTACGGTCGGCACGGTCGGCGGCGCTGAGGCGCCCATGCAGCAACTGCACCTCGTCGCCGAACTCGGCGCGAAGAGCCTCGAAAGTCATCTGTGCACGCGGCACGGTGTTGCGGATCACCAGGGCGCATCCGCCGTCAGCGAGGCGTTCCCGAAGAAGAGAGAGGACTTGCGCATCACCTGCCGTTAGCCTGTCCGAGTTGCTCGGAGTACCGCTGACCTGCTCAGCGAGGAGTTCAACCGCAACCTGCAGATCAGAACGCCAAGACCTGCAATGCTTTACGAGGTTGCCCACGGTTGATTCGTCGCTCCACACGGCCGTCACACTGGGATAGCCAGTGGGGTCGGGCACCATCGCGAACTCCGAGGCTTCCACTACCTCATGGTGTCCTGCACCAGCGAGATAGGCCGCTATCAAGTCGCGACGCTGCATTCGAGGCAAGGTCGCCGACAACAAGACGACAGGTACTCGTGCCTGCCCCAGCCAGCGCAGCCCCTCGGCCAGGAACTGTGACATGTAGACATCGGCGGCATGAACCTCGTCCAGGATCACGACCTTGCCGGCCAAACCTGCCATACGCAACATCACGTGTTTGGTGCGTGTGGCGGCGAAAAGCAGTTGGTCGATCGTGCCCACGACGAAGGGACTCAGCAGACCGCGCTTGGCCCCCAAGAACCATTCCGCCGGAGCCAGCCGTTCAGGTGCGGCCTCCGGACAGCACAGACTGTCCACGGTTCCGTAGGGGTCATCGAGGCCGAACTCGTCCTCACCTACTCCCGCGAACCGCTCATCTGAGCCCGGTCCGTCGTCCTTCAGCAGGTCCCGCCACTGCTTGTTGAACATCCGCTTGCCGTGCAACAAAGCCACCTGCGAGGCCAACGACGGCAAGATCGCCTCCACCCACGAGCGGACATTGGTGAACATCGGGTCACAGGTAGCCTGCGTCGGCATCCCGACGAACACCCCGTCCAACCCCCATCGGGAGGCCAGTACCTCAGCGGCTGCCAGCGCCGCCTTCGTCTTCCCTTCTCCCATGGGCGCTTCGACCACGATTAACCCGGGAGCATCCATCCGAGCCGCAACATCCATAACCATCGCTTGCGATGGCCGAGGATCTCTACCAAAACGCTCGCGAAAAGCGGCTTCACCCGGCTGCCTTAGTTCGCCCCACCCTCCACGCAAACCTAGGCGCTCCCACGCCAGCGCGGCGCGGTCCCGAGCACTATGGATGTCAACCCGTTGCAACGCATCGACACCCTTGAAGTGGTTCTGGTCACTGGCGATCCAGTCCGCCATGACCACGAAGCCACTTATCTGCAATTGCATCGCACGACTCGGCACACCGTTCGGTTCCACAGCCGCGACGCATCTGAACCCCAGCGCCCGCGTGAAGCTCTTAAGCAGATCCCGCTGAGCCGCCTTCCACTCTGGCCCCTTGCCACTGAGCTGCTCCCTTGCGCGAGAAGGTTCTTGCGCCTGACCGAGTGTCGGAAACAGGCCATGGTGTCCCGCGACTAGCGGCCACAACCACTCAACGCTCGTCTCTGACCAGCCCACGTCTGCAAGGAGTCGGCGGACCAAGAGGCCCCCGGCTCGATCATGACGCCAGGAGTACCGGGCGACTACACGCGGATCCCACGCCAGGCCAGCACCAAGTACGCGGGCAGCACCAGCCGCGTCCAAGTGCTGGAAAGCAGGAGTTGCTTTGCCGATGTCATGGATGCCGCACACCCAGGCGAACATCTGTCGGCCCCGGCCATCGCCCGCAGAGTCCTCCAACGCTCGACAGACGGATGGCGCCAAGTACTGATCCCAGATGAGTTCGGCTACCGCAGCAGTGTCCAGCAGATGTTGCAACAGCAGGTTGGCCTGCCCGCCAGCCTTTTCCGCGCTCTTACCCCACAACACCCCGAGCGGGCCCTGAGCGCTCGTCCCTGAGTCCTCAGTGTTCACAGGCGATGAAGGTAGTCGGACACACTGACAATCGAGCCTCCTCCCAGGTGAGGCATGATGTTCGGGAAAAGAGACATGCATCAACCAACGTGTGCGCGGACCGACCACCTCCTGAATGCTCATGATCGCCAAGCAACCGAATGAAAACCCGCACCTCGGCTGATAGCGTCGCAGGTCAGCAAGTGTCGGCCCCGCGCCCGCGGGGATGGTTCGCACGCCCGAGGTGGTCGAACCATTTCCAGCGGGGTCGGCCCCGCGCCCGCGGGGATGGTTCGAACGACCGCTTGCGCGTGCCGGCGAACTCGCGGTCGGCCCCGCGCCCGCGGGGATGGTTCAGACGTCCTCCACCAAGCCCAAGGACGTCGACGCGTCGGCCCCGCGCCCGCGGGGATGGTTCCCTCACCGGATCGGCAACGAACCTGGCGTTGGAGTCGGCCCCGCGCCCGCGGGGATGGTGCCAGCACCCGGGAGTAGTCCTTGGGGTAGGGGGAGTCGGCCCCGCGCCCGCGGGGATGGTTCCCAGTACGTCACCGTCAACGTGACGGACGCGGGGTCGGCCCCGCGCCCGCGGGGATGGTTCCAGCTCCGCGGCGAGCTGGACGACGCCCACGCCGTCGGCCCCGCGCCCGCGGGGATGGTTCTTCGTCTCCTCGGCGATCGCGGCGGGCTACTCCGTCGGCCCCGCGCCCGCGGGGATGGTTCCTGTCAGCGTTGCTGACCGGGACCTCCGACTTCGTCGGCCCCGCGCCCGCGGGGATGGTTCGGTGGCGCCGCTGTCGGACAGCGGCCACCACAAGTCGGCCCCGCGCCCGCGGGGATGGTTCGCCGTTTTGGCCGTCGTCCACGATCGCGATCCCGTCGGCCCCGCGCCCGCGGGGATGGTTCGGCGGGTGAGCACGTCACGATTCTCGCGCCTACGTCGGCCCCGCGCCCGCGGGGATGGTTCGTCTACCGGTTGTCGGCGCCGGGTCGTACGGTGTCGGCCCCGCGCCCGCGGGGATGGTTCCAGGTACCAGGCGGTGGACCCGAACGTCCCCGAGTCGGCCCCGCGCCCGCGGGGATGGTTCCGACGTCTTCCCGGGGAGCTATGCGGCCTTGGAGTCGGCCCCGCGCCCGCGGGGATGGTTCCCGAGGTCCGTGAGCAGGACGGCGAACAGGAGAGTCGGCCCCGCGCCCGCGGGGATGGTTCGTCGAAGCAGACCGAGGGCTGAAGCGAAACGCAGTCGGCCCCGCGCCCGCGGGGATGGTTCCCGAGGTCCGTGAGCAGGACGGCGAACAGGAGAGTCGGCCCCGCGCCCGCGGGGATGGTTCGTCGAAGCAGACCGAGGGCTGAAGCGAAACGCAGTCGGCCCCGCGCCCGCGGGGATGGTTCCCGAGGTCCGTGAGCAGGACGGCGAACAGGAGAGTCGGCCCCGCGCCCGCGGGGATGGTTCGTCGAAGCAGACCGAGGGCTGAAGCGAAACGCAGTCGGCCCCGCGCCCGCGGGGATGGTTCCTCGCCGCCCTTGTAGCGGGCGTTGCGGCACGCGTCGGCCCCGCGCCCGCGGGGATGGTTCAGCAGTCGCCCGCGTTCTCCGACGTCGTCACCGGGTCGGCCCCGCGCCCGCGGGGATGGTTCCGCGACCGCGTCCGCGGCGAAGACCACGATCCCGCCGGCCCCGCGCCCGCGGGGATGGTTCTCCGGACTGCCCCGCATGCAAGGCACCACACCCGTCGGCCCCGCGCCCTCGGGGATGGTTCGAACACCAAGGCCGCGGGCGTGCTCCGCACGATGTCGGCCCCGCGCCCGCGGGGATGGCTCCCGGCTCGTCTCGCTGGCCCGCTACACGCTCACGTCGGCCCCGCGCCCACGGGGATGGTTCGTCCGCGAAGCTTCGCGCCTGCTCCGGGACGCGGTCGGCCCCGCGCCCGCGGGGATGGTTCCCGGGCGACGTACGCGGAGTGGGCCCAACTGGTGTCGGCCCCGCGCCCGCGGGGATGGTTCTCCGACTCTCAGCGTGTCCGGTGGTGCCGCGTGGTCGGCCCCGCGCCCGCGGGGATGGTTCGGCCACCATCGCGGGCTTCACCATCGCCCTGACGTCGTCCCCGCGCCCGCGGGGATGGTTCCGGCAACCGCCGCAGCCCCGACCAGATCTGGGAGTCCGCCCCGCGCCCGCGGGGATGGTTCCAGGTCCTGGCGCAGTTCGAGGCCGCCGACTCCGTCGGCCCCGCGCCCGCGGGGATGGTTCCTGGTCGGAGTTCTTGATGACCAGGTCGGGGGTGTCGGCCCCGCGCCCGCGGGGATGGTTCTGCGAGCGTTACGGGAATCGTGTACATCCAATAGTCGGCCCCGCGCCCGCGGTGATGGTTCCTCCACGAGGGCGGGGCGGTTGGGGACGAGCTGGTCGGCCCCGCGCCCGCGGGGATGGTTCCTGCTTGAGCGTGGCTCGCGCGACCCACAGCACGTCGGCCCCGCGCCCGCAGGGATGGTTCCGCCTGGTCATCCTGGGCACCTCCTCTGGAGCATGTCGGCCCCGCGCCCGCGGGGATGGATTCCGGCACCGCGACCTGCGGTCCGGTGTGCACGTAGTCGGCCCCGCGCCCGCGGGGATGGTTCCCGGATTGGGCTCGTGCGCGGCCTGACCGGAGGGTCGGCCCCGCGCCCGCGGGGATGGTTCCCTGATCCGGGTGATCAACACGATCCGGGAGGAGTCGGCCCCGCGCCCGCGGGGATGGTTCTGGTGCCGAGCAGGGGATCACCGCCCTGGCCTTGTCGGCCCCGCGCCCGCGGGGATGGTTCGTCCCAGTCGCCGTCCACGACCAGGTCCATGCCGTCGGCCCCGCGCCCGCGGGGATGGTTCTCGACCCGGGCGGTGACCGGCCGGGCCTGCAACGTCGGCCCCGCGCCCGCGGGAATGGTTCCAGCGGGTCGGACTGGCCGCGGTTGCAGCCGGCGTCGGCCCCGCGCCCGCGGGGATGGTTCGGGCTTCTACTCCGGTGGCGCGGTCGGGCAGGCGTCGGCCCCGCGCCCGCGGGGATGGTTCGTCCAGGGTGTTGTAGAAGGGGAAAACGCCGTTGTCGGCCCCGCGCCCGCGGGGATGGTTCCGAGGCCCGCACGGCGTGGAGGAGCTCGTCCTCGTCGGCCCCGCGCCCGCGGGGATAGTTCGGGCGCGCGCCGCCGCCCGGTCCGAGGCGCACCGTCGACACCGCGCCCGCGAGGATGGCTCGTGGACGATCCGCCATTTCGAAGTCATATTTTCAGTCGACCCCAGGCAAGCAATGAGAGCTCTATTGACGATATATTAGATGCGTCGACCTCGCACACACGGGATGGTTTCAGCGCGCACGTCACATGACCGGGATGCTATATACCCACGGCTATGCGGTAGATGCCGCCGATCTGGGTGGTATTGGGCAACGTAAATTGGTCGTGGCCGCCCCTCGGACACAAACCCTCAGCACAAGTGGAGGCCGGGCCAACCCGCGCCTCCACTGTCTTTTTCTCGGGGCAGCACGTCACCACCAACCCGCTCCCGCGAAAAGATCGGCTTCGTCACGCGGAGAGCCGCGACCAGAGCCCGAGCAGAATCCTCCGCCTGACGGCTGGCTTCTTCGACGCGGCGCCCGGCGAGACCCTCTCAGCTTCGTAAGCAGAGCCAGCTATCAGGCGCTCCTCAAGCCCGACCTCAGGCTCTCCGCGAACGATCGTCAACCACGCCATGCAACCAGCCCATTCCGCAACCGCCCCCGCGGACGCGGTGCCGACAGGTCTCGGGCCAGGTCCGCGATCGCATGCGGGGAACCATCCCCGCGAGCGCGTGGCCGACCTGGTCGCGATCCTGCGGGCGCACATCGCCCGTGGACCATCCCCGCGGGCGCGGGGCCGACTTCCGGTGCGAGCGGTTGCCGGGCGAGAAGCCGGGACCATCCCCGCGGGCGCGGGGCCGACAGTTCGGCATAGGCACGCATCCCCATGTCCATTGGATCATCCCCGCGGGCGCGGGGCCGACCAACGACCAGTGCGCGACCGCCACGCTCCAGGCGGACCATCCCCGCGCGGGGATGGTTCTCCGTTCGCGGCGCTGACGTTTTGGGCTCGGCACGTCGGCCCCGCGCCCGCGGGGATGGTTCGCCATGGCGGCCGTCTCCCCCGCTGATGACGAGGTCGGCCCCGCGCCCGCGGGGATGGTTCCTCCGAGCGGCCAAGATTGCGGAGGCCCTTGTCGTAGGCCCCGCGCCTGCGGGGACGGCTCGTGGACGCTCCGCCATTGCAAAGTCATATTCTCAGTCGACCCCCAGGCGAGCAAGGAAAGCTTTATTGACGATATCTTCTTTGGAGATGCGTTGGCCTCGCGCACAGGTGATGGTTTCAGCGCGCACGTCGCATCACCGGGACGGCCATGCACCCATGGTGATGCGGTGGATGCCGCCGATCGGGGCGGTATTGGGCAACGTAAATTGGTCGCGACCACCCCTCGGACACATCATGACAATGTGGGACAGATAAGTCATCTGTCCCACATTTCTTTCCTCGGGCAAGGCGGACGGCATCCCGCCGCAAGCGGTGGCGAGGTGGGTTAGGAAGACTGATCCCTGGAGGCACCCTTCCTAACCGACCTGCAGGGGAGCCGCCACCTTCGGCCCAAGAGGTCCCCGGTTCACGGCTTGACCACGACCATCAGGACTCGCTCTCCTCCGATGTGTGGACCGCCGCCATCTCGGATTTGACCGCCATCATGGTTACCGGTTCCCGGGCCGAGCGGTCTCGTCGTTGATGGCGTGCGTGGTTTCCTCGACCACTGCCTGGATGATCCGGTCGCGTTGTTCCGTGCCGAATTCCTTGGGAACGCCGTCATCGCCGATTCCGATGCGGATGGTCCGGATGATGACCGAGGCAGTCGGCGGATCGTTGTGCTTCTTTTGTGACCACCTTGCCTCGATGACCTGACCGCATCGTCGGCAAAGACTCCTGAGCGGTGGCCATGGCCGGGGCCGGGTGCGCCGACGATGCTTCGAGCCCGCCGCCAGGGCGTGTAGAGGGGGGCGGGCGATCTCGTCGTCCGGGATGCCAGCGGCGTCGAGGGCAAGCACCGGGCGGTGCGCCCATCCCCTGACCTTGGCGATGTCACGGGACCGCCAGCTCCGCCTACTAACTCCTGAGGATCCGGGCCGGTGGCGGTCCGGCAGAGACACGAGTAGACCTCGAGAGGCGGAGCCGGATGGAACCGACGTGGCTCAGCGAGGCGGTGGTGCTCGGCTGCTCGGCGGCTGGCCTCACCGGGCTGTGGCTTCGGCTGCGGGCACACGTCCAGCTTGACCAGACACGGCAAAGGACGAGAACGGAGATGTTGCGTACGCTGCCGCCTGGGAGCCGGCTGAGCGACCATGGAGCGGACGGCTCATTGGTTCAGATCGACGTCGGCCCGACCCCAAGTGGAGAACGCGGATGAGTGATGCGGCACCCGAACGCGTAGCGACACGGGCAGCGCGCCCCCAACCGGGTGTCCAGGAGTTCAGCGCGCTGTACGAGAGCGAAATGGTTAAGCTTATGCGGTTCGTCCTGAAGCACGGGGCGTCGCCGACGGAAGCCGCCGATGCCGCGCAGTCGGCGTTCAGCTTGGCTTGGGAGTCATGGGACCGAATCCGCGAGCCGAAGGCGTGGCTCCGTACGGTTGCGGTTCGTGAGTACCTGCGCCGTCCCCCGGTCGAAGCACCGATCGACGCGGTGCCCGACCGAGCCGCGTTCCCGCTGCTCGACTCGGTGGAGCTCGGTGAGCAGGAACAGCGGGTCATGGACGCGCTGCACACTCTGCCGATGAAGCAGCGGCAAGTGATGGCCTGGCACTACGACGGGTTCTCAAACACCCAGATCGCGAAAGAGATGGGCATCAACGAGGACGCCGTGCGGCAGAACTTGCATAGGGCGAGGGAGCGACTGAAGGAATTGCTGCTCCGAACGGCTGGAAAGGCGGGCGACGAATGACCGGCCACCATGACGACACCACAATCGATCCCCTCGACATGCTGCTCCAGGTGGCCGACGTTCGCACCGAACAGGCTCTGCAGGAGTCGTTGGACCTGCACGCTGGCCTTGCTGCCATCACGGCACAGCGGAACGAGGGATCAGCGCTGGCTGCTCCCTCGCGCAGTGACGATACTGTCGGCAGTCTTGGCAGCGGTACGTTCACCAGTCCCGAGGACGCAGACACCCTCCTGGCCATCAAGCCAGCCACACTGGCCCTCGCGCCTAGAAGGGACGAGGAAAAGTTCGGCCTGACTGAAGATGAGATCAGGCTCCTCGCACAAATCGCCGCCGGCGTGACCGTGAACGTCGCCGCGCGCAAGTTGGAGTTGAGCGCCCGGACACTCCGCAGGCGACTCCGAGCGATTTGTGATCGCCTGGAGGTCAACACCCCCATCGAAGCAGTGATCTGGGCCGCACGAAGGCAACTGATCTGACGGACGACGCTTCCCCGGCCCGCGCGCTGGCCATTCCGATGCGGACCGGGTACGTGTTCAGCATCAGTAGCGGCGGCGGGGCCCGGCCCGCCTGAGGCGGAGCCGGACAGCGGCCCAAACCGCCTCTCAGTCGGATCGCTGATGTGGTGGGGATGCCCTCAGCCAAGTCCGGGTCTACACAGGCCAGGCCCACTGGTCGAAGTCGTGGATCACTCCAGTACGTGAATTCAACCAGCGGCTGACCGAGTCGGGCATTGCTAACTCTTTGGAGTTAGCAAGCTCCAGAGACTACGGGGTAGCGTTAACGTAGGGCTCGTACGCGCGAGAGCGCGTACGAGCCCGAATGATCGCGACACAGCACGTCACACGGCTAGTCACCCACCGTAATGCGGTGAACGTCGCCGATTGGGGTAGTCGTGGGCATGTGGAATTGGTTGTGATCACCCCTCGGACACAAACCCGCAGTACACGTGGAGGCCGGGATCACCCGAGCCTCCACGATTCTTTTCCGGGGCAGTACATCACCACCAACCCGAGTCTGTGCTGTGCGTTGTCGAGCGCGGTGAAGCCGGCTAGGCGTAGTAGCTCGGCGGTGGTGGTGTGGAGGCGTTTGTCGGTGGTGTCGTTGTAGGTCCTCCGCCATATGGCGCAGCCGGGCTCTGATGGCGTCCAGGTCGTCGACGATCTGGGCTGGGCCCGGTGGCCGGTCGAGTTGTTGATCGACCGTGAGAAGACACGGTTCCGGTGGGTTCACTCGTCGCGGGTGATCTCGTGCTGGTGCTTGTTCGCGCACCCTGCACTGGACGCCGAGGCGGAGGTAACGGGAAGATGCGACGTAGATTCGTTGCGGTGTTCGCCGCCGGGGCCTTCGTGACGGCCTTGGCGACCGGGTGTGGCGGTGACGGCGGCGGGACGTCAAGTGAATCGCCGGCTCAGACCAGAAGCGTCGATCAGTCTCCTAGCCGCGCCGCCGGCGTCCTTCCCGAGCGCAGTACCGCTCCGCAGGAACGCGACACCCCGGCGGATACCGTGACCGCGGCCCCTACAGAGGCTCAGGGTGCCTCTTCGGATGGCAGCGGTGCCTCTTCGCTTGTGGGGCTTTGGATCGCCCTCGCCGCTTCGCTTGTCGTCCTTGTGGCCTGGCTGGTTTATGTCATGCGGAAGCGTTCAGAAGGCGAGCAGGATTGGAACGCGAAGGCGGTCCGGGTGTGGGCGCAGGGCGCCAATCTGCGCGATGCCATTCGTACGGTCGAGTTGCTCACTCCCGGCGCGGAGGTCAGTGTCCGGTGGGGTGACATCCAGCGTCTCGCCGACGATATGAACAAGGCGCTTCACGTGCTGCGGGAGACCGCCATAACGGAGGACGAGCATCTTCGTGCCGACGATGCGCTCGCGGCGCTCGACGCCGTCCGCATGACCATGGCGACAGAGCGGTCCCTGGACGGGGTGGATGCCGCGCGGAGTAGGAGCATGCAGGCCAACCTGCAGACTCTCGACTACACCCTCGGAGCGCTGCGCGCCCGGGCGACCGTTTGACTGCGGTGCGGTTAAAGCGTCAGTTCGGACGGGTGGTCGCGTACTTCTGGAGGAAAAGGGCCTCCGCCAGGGCCATGGAGGCGATCTCGTTCGGGTCCACGCTCTCGTTGGGCGCGTGGATCATGGTGAGGGGCTCCTCCACGCCCATCAGGATGATCTCCGCGTCCGGGTAGGTGTCGGCGAACACGGTGCACAGCGGGATCGATCCGCCCTGTCCCAGGACGGCCATCGGTGCTCCGTAGGCCTCCTGCATGGCGGCGGCGATCGCGCCGTAGGCGGGTCCGTTCACGCCGGCGCGGAAGGGTTCGCCCGCCGCCTCCAGCTCGACCTCGACGCGGACGCCCCAGGGGGCGGCGGCGTGGAGGTGGTCGACCAGGGCGCTGTACGCCTTGTCCGAGGCCGTGCCCGGGGGGATGCGAAGGTTGAGGCGGGCTGCGGCTTTGGGCGCGATGGCCGCGGCCGAGCCCAGGACCGGCGGGCAGTCGATGCCGAGGATGGTGGCGCAGGGGCGCGCCCAGAGCATGTCCGAGACGCTGCCCTGGCCGGTGAGCCCGGCGCCGTCCAGCACTCCGGCGTCCTTGCGGAACCGCTCGGCGGGGTAGGGCTCGCCCGTCCAGTCCTGGGTGTGGTCCAGCCCGGCGACGGTGGTCTCGCCGTCGGCGTCGCGCAGGGTCGCCAGCATCGCGACCAGGGCGGCGAGCGCGTCCGGCGCGGGGCCGCCGAACATGCCCGAGTGGACCTCCGAGGCGAGCGCCTCGACCCTGACCACGACATTGACCATGCCGCGCAGGCTGACGGTGACGGCGGGCCGGCCCACGGCGCCGCCGCCGGTGTCGCTGACCAGGATCGCGTCGGCCCTCAGCAGCTCGGCGTGCTCCGGGACGAACGCCTCCAGCCCGCCGGTGCCCTGCTCCTCGGAGCCCTCGACGACGAGCTTGAGGTTGACCGGGATCCGCTCGCCGAGGGCCCGCAGCGCGATGAGATGCATGAGGATGTTGCCCTTGCAGTCCGCGGCGCCGCGGCCGTACCAGCGGCCGTCCACCTCGGTGAGCTCGAACGGCGGGGTGCGCCAGGCCGCCTCGTCCAGCGGCGGCTGGACGTCGTAGTGGGCGTACAGCAGGACGGTCGGCGCGCCGGGGTCCGCGCAGGGCCGGTGGCCGACGACGGCGTCGCTGCCGTCCATCGTCGGGACCAGGCGCGCGTCGGTGAAGCCGAGCGCGGCGAACCGGCCCGCCACCCACCGGGCGGCGGCCTCGCACTCCTCGGGCGGGTACTGACGGGGGTCGGCCACCGACCTGAGGCCGACGAGCTCGGTGAGTTCCGCGCGCGCCCGCGGCATGAGGCTCTGGATGTGGGTGGGCAGGTCCATGGCTCAGTCCTCCGCCACGTCGTCCAGGTCGAGCCGGTCGGCCAGCTTCTGGACGGTGGGCAGCTCGTCCGGGCAGTAGATCTTGAGGATCAGCAGCTCGCCCTTGAGGACGTCCTCGTCCGCGATCACCGGGCGGGTGCCGGGGCCGCCGGCGCCGTTGGCCAGCTGGGACAGCAGCACGGCCTTGGTCAGGGACGCGCCCGGGTCGGCGCAGACCGCGCCGCCGTCGTCGCCGAGCACGCCGACGATCTGGTCGCGCGACGGCGTCCGCGCTCCCGCCCGCTGGAGCGCGGCGATGAGCTGGTCGGCCTTCTCCTCGGCGGCGCGGTTCTCCTTGGCGGCGTCGAAGGCGAGCAGGCCCGCGACCATGAGCGCGGCGACCGCGACCGCGATGACGGTGTAGAGGATCCAGCGTCCGCGCCGCTCGGCGTCCGGCGGGGTGCCGGCCGGCTCCGTCATGACGGGCTCACCTCCGGCTCGGGTTGCTTCCAGGACGGTTTGCGCAGCCTGTAGAACAGGTAGGGGACCAGCAGGCCGAGGCCGAGGGCGCCGCCCGCGACGAACAGGATGTACAGGCCGGCGTTGCCGGACTCGAACTGCGACGGCGGGACGAACCCGACGAGCAGCGCCGCCAGCGAGGCGGCGAACCCGATGCCGCAGAGGCCGGCGAGCATCGGCGCCCGGTAGCCGCGCGGGTGGTCGGGGTCGTTGCGGCGCAGCCGGACGGCCGCGACGAACAGCAGCAGGTACATGATCAGGTAGACCTGCGTGGTGATCACCGAGAAGATCCAGTAGGCGCTGGAGACGTCGGGGACGAACGCGTACAGCAGCGCGATCACCGTGGTGATCAGGCCCTGCACGACCAGGATGTTCTGCTGGACGCCGTTCTTGTTGAGGCGCTGGAGGAACGGCGGGAGGTAGCCCTCCTGCCGCGAGATGAGCAGCAGTCCCCGCGACGGGCCGGCCAGCCAGGTCAGCATGCCGCCGAGCGACGCGGTGACGAGCATGATGCCGACGACCGGGGTCAGCCACTGCGAGCCGAACTCGGCGAAGACGGCGTCGAAGGCCTGCATCACGCCGGCGGTCAGCGAGAGCTGCTCGCTCGGCACGACCCAGCTGATGGCCAGCGCGGGCAGGATGAAGATGAGCAGGACCAGGCCCATGGCCAGGAACATCGCCCGCGGGAACTCCTTGGCCGGCCTGCGCAGGAGGGACACGTGCACCGCGTTCATCTCCATGCCGGAGTAGGACAGGAAGTTGTTGACGATCAGCACCAGGCTCGCCAGGCCGGTCCACGCGGGCAGGAGGTGGTCGGACGTCATCGGCGCGGCCGAGGAGTTGCCCTGGCCGAGGAAGACCAGGCCGAGGGTGATCAGGACGGCGCCGGGGATGAGGGTGCCGAGGACGAGTCCGGCGCTGGCGAGCCCGGCGACGCCCTTGGTGCCGCGCGAGGAGATCCAGACGCCGGACCAGTAGCAGATCATGATGACCGCGGCCGTCCACACGCCGCTGGAGGCGAGGTCGGGGTTGAAGACGTAGGCCAGGGTGCTCGCCACATAGCCCAGCAGGCTCGGGTAGTAGAAGATCGTCATGGCGAACTGGCACCAGACGGCCAGGAAGCCCATCGGCTTGGAGATGCCGAGGCTCACCCAGTTGTAGACGCCGCCCTCCCAGCCGGAGGCCAGCTCCGCCGACACCAGCGACGTCGGCAGCAGGAAGACCAGCGCCGGCACGACGTACAGGAAGACGCACGCCAGGCCGTAGACGGCCATGGTCGGGGACGGGCGCAGGCTCGCCACCGAACTCGTCGTCATCAGGGCCAGTGCGGTCCAGGAGATCCACGCCCCCGCCCTGGGACGGGCCTCGGCCGCGGTTCCGGCCGTCGAACGGGTCCCTCCGGTCGCGTCCGCGGTGCTCATGACGGCCCACCGTCCTGAAGCCGGACACCGCCGAGATATCGCATGTGTTCGCCTGGCCCGCCGCGAGCACGCATCGCCGCCGCTCCCTCCGCCGGATCGACCCGGTCGTGATGCCGAGTCTGCGAGGAGAAAGGCGGTCGAGGACCATCCGTTTCGGGTGACTGCACGGATCCCGCTCGACGCCCGAAATCCCGCCGAGCGGGGGTCCGGCCATCCTCCCTAACGGGTGATGACCACGGCCTCCGGCGGCGTTTGGCTGATCCCACGGATCCCGCCGGTACGCCGCGCGCACCGCTCGAAGGCGATGCCGCGGACAGAGCGAACCGAGGAATCGCATGTGCAGATGGATGGCCTATTCCGGCGACCCCATCGCCGCCGAGGACCTGCTGTTCCGGCCCGTCCACTCCATCATCGACCAGAGCCTGCATTCGCGTCTGGGAGCCACGACCACCAACGGTGACGGCTTCGGAGTCGGCTGGTACGGCCGGGGAACGACGCCCGCGCTCTTCAAGAGCACCGACCCCGCTTGGAGCGACCGGAATCTGCGCGAGGTCGCCGCGCAGATCGACACACCGCTCCTGTTCGCCCACGTTCGCACCTCGACGGGCACTCCCGTCCAGCGCAGCAACTGCCATCCGTTCCGGTACGGCCGCTGGCTCTGGATGCACAACGGGGCCGTGACCGGGTTCCACGAACTGAAGCGCGACCTGATGATGGCGGTGGACGCCGCGCTGTATCCCGGCATCGAGGGCTCCACCGACTCCGAGGCCCTGTTCTTCCTGGCCCTCACCTTCGGGCTGGCCGAGGATCCCCCGGCGGGCGTCGCCCGCGCGGTCGGGCTCGTCGAGCGGCTCGCGCGGCGCCGCCGCATCACCGCGCCGGTGCGGATGACCGTGGCCACCACCGACGGCGAGACGATCTGGATCTTCCGCTACTCCACCGCCGGGGAGAGCGGATCCCTCTTCTGCTCCACCGAGATGTCGCAGGTGCGCCGGCTCTACCCCGACCTGGAGGTGCTGCGGCGGCTGGGGACCGAAGCGCGCCTCATCGTCTCCGAACCGCTCCGCGATCTCCCCGGCGTCTGGACCGAGGTCCCCGAACGCTCGTACGGAGTCGTGCATGCGGGCAAGCACGAGATCCACCCTTTCAACCCGCTGCCGAGCGCATGAATTCACATGTCGGCCAACGTGGCGGGTTCGCCGAACATCAGTGAGGAGTGAGCCGGACAATGGCGGCTTCATACGGATTCGACGCCAGTATTTCCAGTGCCGTGGAAAGGCGTGGAAGCGGTCCAGCGACCGGCGCGCATGGGGCGCCCGCCGGGCCGCTTTCCGACGACGTGCTGGATCGGATGCGGCGCTACTGGGCGGCGGCCAACTACCTGACGATCGCGCAGATCTACCTGCTGGACAACCCCCTGCTGCGCGAGCCGCTGCGCCGCGAGCACATCAAGCCGCGGCTGCTCGGCCACTGGGGGACGTCCCCCGGCCTCAACCTCGTCTACGTGCACCTGAACCGGCTGATCAACGAGCGGGACGCCAGCGCGATCTACCTGGCCGGGCCGGGCCACGGGGGCCCGGCCCTGGTCGCCCAGGCCTATCTGGAGGGCACCTACTCGCAGGTGTATCCCGCGGTCTCCCAGGATCTCGAAGGGCTCCGGCTGCTGTGCCGCCGCTTCTCGACGCCCGGCGGCATCCCGAGCCACGTCAGCGTGCAGACCCCCGGGTCGATCCACGAGGGCGGCGAGCTCGGCTACGTGCTCTCCCACGCGTTCGGGGCGGCCTTCGACAACCCGGACCTGCTCGTGGTCGCCGTCGTGGGCGACGGGGAGGCCGAGTCGGGGCCGCTGGCCGGAGCCTGGAAGGGCACCGCGTTCCTGAACCCGGTCCGCGACGGGGCCGTGCTGCCCGTCCTGCACCTGAACGGCTACAAGATCAGCGGTCCGACGGTCCTCGGCCGCGACGACGACGAGGACGTCCGGGCGCTCCTGCAGGGCAACGGCTACGACGTCCACTTCGTGGAGGGCGACGACCCCGCCCTCGTCCACCAGGCGTTCGCCGCGACGCTCGACCGCTGCCACGACCGCATCCGCGCGATCCAGACCGAGGCGCGCCGGGACGGGTTCACCGGACGTCCGCGCTGGCCCGCCATCGTCCTGCGCACACCGAAGGGCTGGACGGGCCCACGGGTCCTGGACGGCCGCCCGGTCGAGGGCACCTTCCGCGCCCACCAGGTTCCGCTGGCACACCCGCGCACCGACCCCGCCGAGTTCCGCATGCTGGAGGAATGGCTGCGCGGCTACCGGCCGGACGAGCTGTTCGACGCCGATGGCCGGCTCGTCCCCGAACTCGCCGGACTCGCGCCGCGCGCCGAGCGGCGCATGAGCGCCAACCCGCACGCCAACGGCGGCGAAATCATGGTCGACCTGGACATCCCCGACTTCCGCGACTACGCGCTGGAGGTCAAGCGGCCGGCCACCGAACGGCAGGAGTCGACCCGCAGGCTCGGCCACATGCTCCGCGACATCTACGTCCGCAACGCCGCGGCGGGCAACTTCCGCCTGTTCTGCCCGGACGAGACGAACTCCAACCGGCTGGGCAACGTCTTCGAGGTCGAGAACCGCTGCTTCGTCGGCCCCACCCTCGACATCGACGACCACCTGGCGCCGGACGGCCGTGTGATGGAGGTGCTCAGCGAGCACCTGTGCGAAGGGTGGCTGGAGGGCTACCTGCTGACCGGCCGGCACGGGCTGTTCGCCACCTACGAGGCGTTCGCAATGGTGTCCGCCTCGATGACCGTCCAGCACGCCAAATGGCTCCAGGAGGCCCGGAACCTCCCCTGGCGGGAACCGGTCGCGTCCCTCAACATCCTGCTCACCTCGACCTGCTGGCGCAACGACCACAACGGGTTCAGCCACCAGGGCCCCGGCCTGATCGACGTCGTGCTGTCCAAGCGCGGCACCGTCGCCCGCATCTACATGCCGCCCGACGCCAACTGCCTGCTGTCGGTCGCCGACCACTGCCTGCGCAGCCGCGACCTGGTCAACCTCATCGTCATCGACAAGCAGCCGCAGCTCCAGTACTTCGACCTGGACCACGCCGTCGAGCACTGCCGCCGCGGCGCCTCGATCCTGCACCGCGTCGGCAGCGACGACGGCGGCGAACCCGACGTGGTCCTGGCCGCGGCCGGCGACATCCCGATGCTGGAGACCGTCGCGGCCGCGTCATGGCTGCGGCAGCACGTCCCCGACCTGCGCGTGCGCGTCGTCAACGTCGTCGACCTCATGCGTCTGTTCCCGCCCGCCCACCACCCGCACGGCATGACGAGCGAGGAGTTCGTCGAGCTGTTCACCGCCGACAGACCGGTCGTCTTCGCCTTCCACGGCTACCAGCGGGCGATCCACGAGATCGTCCACGGGCACCCCGACGTCGGCCGCGTCCACGTCCGCGGCTACAACGAGCAGGGCACCACCACGACCCCGTTCCAGATGTGCGTGCTCAACGAGATGAGCCGCTTCCACCTGGCCGCCGAGGCGATCCGCCGCGTGCCCCGGCTCGCCGAGCGCGCGGCGGAGCTCACCGCCGCGTGCGAGGAGCAGATCACCGCCTCGGTGACGTACGCGCACGAGCACCTGGAGGACCCGCCCGAGATCCGCGACTGGACCTGGCCCGAGTGAGCGTCCGCTCGACCTCCCCGCAAGGAGACGGAGCATGGCCGGAACGAGCTCCCCACCACCGCCGATCTCCGCGGTCCTGGCGGACGTGGACGGCACCCTGGTGACCAAGGGCAAGGTGCTGACCCCGCGCGCGATCGACGCGATCAGGCGGCTCCACGAGGCCGGCGTCCTGTTCGCGATCACGAGCGGACGTCCGCCGCGCGGCATGCGCATGCTGGTCCACCCACTGGAGATGCGGGGCCCCATGGCGGCGTTCAACGGCGGCATCATCGTCCAGCCGGACATGACCGTCGTCGACGAGCGCACCGTCCCGGCCGACGCCGCTCCGGCGATCGTCGAGACGATCCGCGCGCACGGCCTCTACGTCTGGGTCTACCGCGGCACCGAGTGGTACGTCACCGACCCGGAGGCGCCGCACGCGCGGCGCGAGGCGACGACCGTGCGGTTCCAGCCCACCGTCGTGCCCGGCTACGACCGCCTCCTCGACCGGGCCGTGAAGATCGTCGGCGTCAGCGACGACCACGACCTGGTCGCCCGCTGCGAGGCCGCGGTACGGCAGCGGTTCGGCACGCACGTCTCGGCCGCCCGCTCCCAGGCGTACTACCTGGACGTGACCCACCCGACCGCCAACAAAGGCGTCGTCGTGGAGCGCCTGTCGCACTACTACGGCATCCCCTTGGAACAGATCGTCACGGTCGGCGACCAGCCCAACGACGTCCTGATGTTCCAGCGCAGCGGAACGAGCATCGCGATGGGCAACGCCAGCAAGGAGGTGCAGGAGCAGGCCACCTACGTGACCGCCTCCCACGAGGACGAAGGCTTCGCCAAGGCCATCGAGCAGTACGTCCTCCCCCGCACCCCCGCCTTCCGACCGGGCAGAGAAGGAAGCCCCTGAGCAGTCACCGGGCCGCAACCCCTCGGAACCCCGAGGGGTTGCGTCCGAGAATGCTCGTAATTGCGGGTGTTAGTCGAGATCCGGTTCGCTGATCTCTTCTCAGGATGAGGATATTCCCCGGATCGCCAGAATATCATTTCGGATGTCCGTCGACTATCGGTCGACCGAGTGGCTGCTGGCCGGACTCGGCCGTGTTGGATTGTTGGCGAGTCTGGCATCGTGTGATGCAGGCGGCGTTATTGACATCGTGCGGATCACATCGGATATCAGTGGCGCGGCAGTCATGATCGGAAAAGGGGGCGGCTGTGCTTCAGGTGACGAACGGCTCCGGTGAGGTCGTCAAGGTCTCCAAGGTCGAGCAGTTGGTAGCGCTGATCCCCGGAGAGACGATGACGTCGCTGAGGGAGCAGGTCGGAGACGCCGGCACGCTCAATGACTATCTGGACCTCTTCATCGGGCAGGGCCGGAAGACCACGAGCGCCAGGCTCGGCGCGGACGTGTCGATGGCCGTTCGGATCATGCACTGGAAGGACGCGGGGGAATTGCCCGGTACCCGGGGTGGCGGGGACTTGGTGATGTTCCACTACGTCACTCCTGAGCCTCAAGTGGCAGGAGGGAAGGGGAGCGCTCAGCTGGCGGCGGCGCAGGAGGCGAGCGTTTATGCCCAGAATCAGCTCAGGTTCAACGGCAAGCAGATGCTGCGCGTGTACTCCGCCTACACGAACTTCTTCAAGAAGTACGCCCTTGACGGCGCCGACCAGGGTCGGTTGACCCGGTTCGGGGAGGAGGCGTGGGCGGGGAGGTCGGTGGACCCGTCGTCCCCCGACACGCTCGTAGATGCCTTGGGTAAAGCGGCCGACGGGCAACCGTTCATGATGTCCTTCATTTACGGCGCCCACCAGGTATATATGAGGTTCTCCTATGAGGGGGGATCGTATCGGCTTGAGTACTTCGATCGGCAACGGCAGACGCTCACCCTGAAGGGGCGGGAGATTCCCGGCTATCTTCGGGGTGAAGAGACGGCCGACGCCCGGCCGATGTACTTCATCTTCGGGATCGAGCCGAAGGAGCTGGCGACCCTCTGCGCCGAAGCACAGGCGCTCGCCGCGAAGCAGATCGTCAATCCGGGCGAGACACTGGTCAACGGTCCACGGAAGAGCGTCCTTGAGAAGCTCGCGGCGAAGGCGACGGACGTCGGTGTCTTCGGCGATCCCGAGCCGGCTCAGCATCCGGACGCGATCAACTGTCCCTGGGCGAGTCTGGAGAGTGCCATCCGCCATTTCGTGGGGCCTGAGCCGCTCCAGAGGCAGGTCGGGTTCATTCGCGAGGTGGGGGTGACCCTCTACATAGCCGACAGTGGCTCGCCCGTGGAACGGGAAGCGGCGGGCCTGATGGCCGCCGAATAGCCTCGGACGCCGCGCTCTGGATTCGCGCTCCCGAGCCGGGACGGGTGGCATGCGGTGGTGTCGCGACCGCGCGGACCCCCTGCGCCGGATCTGCGATCGCCGCTATCGTGTCGTGACCGAATCACGGTGATCGCCGCTTGGTCCGGTCTTTCGTCCACGGCGGATGGGGATGGCGTGTCGCAGCAGCCGGGTGTGCCGCGGGGGATCGATCCGAGCAGGCCGAACGTGGCCCGCATGTACGACTACGTGCTCGGGGGCAAGGACAACTACGCCGCCGACCGCGAGCTCGCCGAGCACCTCATCGCCTCCATCCCGGACGGGGTCGAGGCGCTGCGGGCGAACCGGCGTTTTCTCGGGCGCGCCGTCGCCTACGTCGCCCGGCAGGGCGTCGACCAGTTCATCGATCTCGGCGCCGGGCTGCCCAACCAGGGCAATGTGCACGAGATCGCTCAGGGTGTTCATCCGCACGCCCGTGTCGTCTACGTCGATATCGACCCGGTGGTCATCACGCATGCCCGCGCCCTGCTGGCGGCTGATGATCACACGGCCGTCGTGCAGGCCGACATGCGGAATCCCGGGACGGTCCTCGCGTCCGAGGCCGTGGCCCGGCTGATCGACTTCGACCGGCCGGTCGGCGTCATCTTCAACGCCATGCTGCACTTCGTCACCGATGCCGAGGATCCCGCGGGCATCGTCGCCGCCTTCACCGGGCACATGGCGCCGGGCAGCCACCTGGTGATCTCGCACAGCACCGTGGACGACCGTCCGGCGGACCTGGTCGAGATCATCAGGGCCGCCTACGACAACGCCTCGGCGCCCATGGTCTTCCGGACGCGCGAGGGGGTCCTGCGCCTGTTCAACGGGCTCACCCTCGTCGAACCGGGCCTGGTCAAGGTCAACCGGTGGCGGTCCGACGACCTTGAGGCCGCCGCGCGCGGCGGCGCCTGGGTCTACGGCGGCGTCGCCGTCAAGTGACTCCCGGGGCGCGCGAGGAGGGCCGCGGCCCGATTTGTCCCTGTTACGGGTGGTTTCAGCGGTGCAGGACGGGCAGAGGGTCTGAACAGGCTCGGCCCTCGGGTGGTCCAGCGGCCACCGCTCGTCGTGTTTCGGGGAGGTCGATCATGCGCCCCGCAGGTGAGAACCGGCGGCACCGGCCCGGCTGCCACCTCAGGCTGCTCGGCTCGTTCGAGCTGCGGCACGCGGACCGGGCGGTGCCCGTCGCGCCGTGCGCGCAGCGGCTGCTGGCCTTTCTGGCGACGCGGAGCCGGCTCGCCACCAGGACGACGGCGGCGACCGCCCTGTGGCCGGAGTTCACCGACCGCAGGGCGGTCGCCAACCTGCGCTCGACGCTGTGGCGGCTCCGCCGCGATCATGCCGTCGACCTGGTCAGCAGCACCGGCGACGGGGTGACGCTGGCGGACGGCGTCGATGTCGACGTCCGGCGCGTCCACCGGGCCGTGACCGCCCTGGCCGCGCAGGACGAGGGGACCGCGGACGCACGGGCCGGTCCGGACGGTCTCGATCCCACCGTGCTCAGCCAGGATCTGCTCCAGGACTGGCCGGAGGAGTGGCTGCTGCCCGTCCGGGAGTGGTTCCGGCAGGTGCGCTTGCACGGGTTGGACATGCTCTGCGAGCGGCGGTGCCGGTGCGGCGAGTTCAACGCGGCGCTGGAGGCGGGCATGCTCGCCGTACGTCCCGACGCTGGAGGAGGCCAGGCCGGAGGCGAGCAGGGCCAGGGCGAACGCCACGGCCGCGCCCGGGCCGAGCAGCCGGCCGAGCTCGTGGTGGATGGCGCCGAGCCCGCCCGGGTCGGCGCCGCCGAAGGCGGCCGCGGCCACGGTCAGCATGACCATGTTGACCACGCCCGCGGCGCCGAGCGCGACCGCGATGTCGACGCGGCTCGACCGCAGCGCCGCGCGGCTGCCGGGCGGCTCGCCCTGCCGGCTCGTCAGCTCGGAGTGCAGGTAGATCACGTGCGGCATCACGGTCGCGCCGACGATGCCGGTGGCGAGGAGCATGCTGTCGGTCCCGTCCAGGCGCGGGACGAACCCGCCGGCCGCGCCGCCCAGCGAGCCGGCGCGCAGGGACTGGTAGGCGAAGCCCGCCAGCACGCTGCCGAGCAGCCCGGCGATCACGATCTCGAACCGGTGCCGCCCCCGCGGCGCGAGCATGAGCAGGACGCACGAGACCGTCGCGGTGATGCCGGCCGCCGGCAGCAGCGGGACGCCGAACAGCAGGTTCAGCGCGATCGCGCCGCCGATGAACTCGGCCAGGTCGGTCGCGACCGCGACCAGCTCGGCCTGGAGCCACAGCAGCCGCACGACCGGGCGCGGCAGCCGGTCCCGGCACAGCCGGGGGAGGCTCCGGCCGGTGGCGATGCCGAGCTTGGCCGACAGGCTCTGCACGAACATCGCGACGAGGTTCGCCGCCGCGATCACCCAGAGCAGCAGGTAGCCGTGGCGCGCGCCGCCGGACATGTTGGTGGCGAAGTTGCCCGGGTCGACGTAGGCGACGGACACGACGAACGCCGGTCCGCACAGCCCCGCGAGGCGGCGGGCCCGGCCGCGCGTCCGGCCGCGCGTCCGGTGCCGGGAGGGCACGTCCGTCGGCAGGACCGGCGCCCCGGTGACCGGCCCCTCGGGTACGGCGACCGGTGCGCCGGTCATGATCGGTCCTGCGGCGGGCGGCATGGTCGCGGGAGGCTTGGCGATGGCCGGGACGGCTGCGGGGGTGCGCGCGGTGGCCGGGACGGCTGTGGGGGTGGTGGCCGGTGCGGGTCGTCGGTACTGGGCCGGATCGAGCACGGCGGGCTCCTCTCGTGGGCCGCTCCGCCGCCGTCCCCGCGTCGGGGCGCGGCGGCCCGGAACGGGCGAGGCAGGCGGGATCCGGGCGCGGGCGCCGGGTTCCCGCCTGCCGTCGGCTCGGTCAGGTGAGCTTGTCCTTGAGCTTTCCGGCCAGTCCGGCCTCGGTGCCGAGGGCCGGGCCCCGCGGTTCGCCCTGGCTGCCGTCGTAGGTGGCGTACAGGGCGGGGTCCGGGGGCGGGGCCGAGGCCACGTCGCCCAGCGGCTCGGTGTCGGTGAGGTAGCCGAACTCGTGCCGCCCGTCGGGCTGCGGCCCGCTCGCCCAGCCGCCCTCCTGCCCGTGCTCGCCGTCCGAGAGGTGCCAGACGGACGTGGCGTGCTCGGCGTGCTCCTCGTCCAGCAGGGCGTTCGGCGCGACCGTGCCCTCCAGGCCGTCGGCCTGGAGCTCCGCGATCGCCTGGATCCACAGGTTCTGGTGCAGGGTGTCGCGGGCCAGGTTGAACTTGAGCATGTCCCGGACGCCGGCGTCGTCGGTCATCTGGTAGAGGCGGGCCGTCTGGACGCGCCCGTGGGCCTCGGCGGAGACGTTCGCGCGGAAGTCGGCCAGCAGGTTCCCGCTGGCGACGATGTAGCGGCCGTTCCAGGGGTAGCCGTTGCTGTCGGAGGGCAGCGGCCCGCCGCCCGCCACGATGGCCTGCTGGACGTCCATCCCGCCGATCACCGAGCCGACGACCGGGTCGGCCGCGGCGGCCTTGGAGGTGGCGGTGGCCGGCGCCCCCTCCAGCAGCCGCGCGACCATGGTGGCGATCATCTCGACGTGGCCGATCTCCTCGGTGGCCACGTCCATGATCAGGTCCTTGTACTTGCCGGGCATGCGGCAGTTCCAGCCCTGGAACAGGTACTGCATGGTGACGGTCATCTCGCCGTACGCGCCGCCGATGAGCTCCTGGAGCTTGCGGGCGTAGAGCGGGTCGGGCTTGTCGGGCTTGGCCGCGAACTGGAGGCGGCTGTCGTGCCGGAACATCGGGGTCCTCCAACCAGGAGTGGGTTTCGCTGGACTCACCCGAAGCTAGGAACCCGCCGCCACCCGGCCGTCACCGTCACCTCACCGGTCGCCGTCCGCTCGCGCGTGTCCGCCGGTCCCGCCGGTCGGCGATGCCGTCCGGCGGGGCCGGTGGGGACGTGGACGATGCTCGTGATCGCGAGTCATCCGGCCCGGTGACGCGCTGGTGACGGCCGTATCCGGGCGGGCTGCCGCGGAGCGATCAGAGCCCGTCCTTCGGGCCGTAGGCGGCGGCGATCTCTTCGGAGCCGGCCCAGCGGCTGTAGGTGGGCGACTGCGGCCAGCCTTCGGGCGAGTCCTGCCACTCCTCCTGGCGCCCGTACGGCAGGAGGTCGATGAGGGGGAAGGTGTGGCTGAGCTGCTCGGTGCCCCGCCCGCTGGTGTGCCAGGTGCGGTAGACGGTGTCGCCGTCGCGGAGGAAGACGTTGACGGCGAAGCCGCCGCCGGGCGGGGCGCCCACGTCGGTGCCGAACGGGCTGTCGGCGGTGGAATACCAGGTCATCTTGTTCCCGACCCGTCGCTTGTACGCGAGGGCCTCGTCGATCGGGCCCTGGGTGACGATGACGAACCTGGCGTCGTAGGCGTCCAGGAACTCCAGCCGGGTGAACTGGGACGTGAAGCCCGTGCAGCCTGGGCACTGCCACGTCTCGCCTGGGAACCACATGTGGTTGTAGACGATGAGCTGGGGCCTGCCCTCGAAGATGTCGGCCAGCCGGACCGGTCCGTCCGCGCCTTCGAGGGTGTAGTCGGGCATCTCGACCATCGGCATCCGGCGGCGCTGGGCGGCGATCGCGTCGAGTTCGCGGGTCGCGGCCTTCTCCCGGGCGCGCAGCTCGTCGAGCCGGCGTCGCCAGGTCTCGGCGTCGACGACGGGCGGTAGTGCCTTGGCGGTCATGGGCTCCTCCATGGTTCGCGGGTCCGCGAGTACGGACCATGGCCGTCCGCGAAACTCATCGCGCGGCCCGGGGCGGGTGGCACGCGACACTGACACGCATCGATGATTACTCTCTGTAACTGCATGGATACGTTTGCCGCGATGCGGGCCCGGTCATATGTCGGGTGGCCGACTCGGCGTCCACCGAGCATGAAGGTCCCGGTCAGCCGCTTGCCCCGGCCACGGGGGCGCTCGCCGCGGCGTTCGCTCCGTCGCTCTCGTCGCGAAGCGGCGGCCGGCCGAGCCGGTCCCCCTTCGTGACATCGCGTTACCTGCCGGCGGCGGCGCCCTGTGACGGCTGCTCCCGCGCAGTCGGACGGCCGGTCGTGACGGGCGATCGCTCGATCTCGTGAAGGGAGAGTCGGCATGGGGGTGCTCGGGGCCGGTGGCGAGCGGCGGATCTGGGACGTCGTGGTCGTGGGCGCGGGTCCGGCCGGTGCCAGCGCGGCGCGGGTCGCGGCCGGGGCGGGGTGCAGCGTGCTGCTGCTGGAGCGGGCCGTGATGCCGCGTTACAAGACGTGCGGCGGCGGTCTGATCGGGCACTCGCAGACCGCGCTCCCGCCCGGCCTGAACCTCAAGGTGTACGAGACGATCGGCTCCTTCACCTTCAGCCACGTGGGGCGGCGGCAGCGGTCGCTCGCCTCGTCCGGGCGGCGGCCGTGCCTGATGGTGTTCCGGGACGAGCTGGACGCCGCGCTGGCCGAGGCCGCCGCCGGCGCGGGCGCCGAGGTCCGCGACGGGGTCTCGGTGACGGGGCTCGCCGAGGACGGCCTGGTGACCGTGCGGACCTCCGCCGGGCCGGTGCGCGCGCGGGCGCTGGTCGGGGCCGACGGCAGCGCGAGCCGGATCGCCCGGCACGTCGGGGTGCGCTACGAGCAGACGGATTTGGCGCTGGAGGTGGAGGTGCCGGTCGGCGCCCGGGCCGCCGAGGGCTGGCGCGGGACGGCGGCGTTCGAGTGGGGGCCGCTGCCCGGCTCGTTCGGCTGGGTGTTCCCGAAGGCGGGGATCTGCACCGCCGGTGTGGTCGCCGCGCGCGGCCAGGGCGAGGCCACCCGCGCGTACCTGGGCGAGTTCCTGGCGCGGCAGGGGCTGGACGGCGAGACGCCGGTGCGCGACACCGGGCACCTGACCCGGTGCCGCCATCCGGAGTCGCCGCTGACCCGGGGCCGGGTCGTGGTGGCGGGGGACGCGGCGGGGCTGTGCGATCCCTGGTCGCGAGAGGGCATCTCGTTCGCGCTGCGCTCGGGGATGTGGGCCGGGGAGGCGGCGGCGCGGATGGCGGGCGAGGGCACCGCCGGCGCGGAGCAGGCCGGCGCCGAGTACGCCTGGACGGTCCGGTCGAGCCTCGGGGCCGAGATGGCGGCCTCGCGGCAGGTGATGGACATCTTCGTGCGGCGTCCGGGTGCGGTGCACGGCGCGCTGACCCGGGCGCCGCTGGTGTGGCGGATGTTCGACCGCTACATGCACGGCGAGGCGACGATCCCGGCGCTGATGGGGCATCCCGCCGCGCGGGCGGCGGTGCGGGCGGCGAACCGCCTGCTGTGAGTGAAGACCTGTAAGCGGGGACGCGGCCCCGGCGCCTCGGCGGCCGCCTCCGGTGCCGCCGTTCCCAGATGAGACACGCAGCGAGAAAGGACTTGTCGGGTGAGCCTGACCTCCTCTTCCGTCCAGGTACCGGTGGCGATCGTCGGGGCGGCCTGCCGGGCGCCCGGCGGGGTGGCCGATGTCGAGGGTCTGTGGCAGTTGCTGCTGGACAAGCGCGACGCGGTGGCCGGCTGCGATCCGGGGTGGCGGTGGCCGGAGCGGGAGCGGGTGGTCCCCGCCGACCTCGCCGAGCCCCGGGCACTGCGCCATGGGGCGTTCCTGGAGGGGATCGAGCAGTTCGACCCGGGCTTCTTCGGGATCCCGGTCAAGGACGGGTCGAGCGTCGATCCCCAGCACCGGCTGCTGATGGAGGCCAGCTGGGAGGCGCTGGAGAACGCCGGCATCCCGCCGCGCTCCCTGGCGGGTTCGCAGACCGGCCTGTTCATCGGCATCTCGAACACCGACTACTCGCGGCGGTTCACGCTGAACGACGTCGACATCTACCAGGGCATCTCGTCGATCCTGTCGGGCGCGCCGGGACGCATCTCCTACCTCCTCGACGTCAACGGGCCCTCGATCGCCGTGGACGCCGCCTGCGCGTCGTCGCTGGTCGCCGTCCACCTGGCCTGCCGCTCGCTGCACAGCGGGGAGAGCGACCTGGCCCTCGCGGGCGGGGTGACGGTGCAGCTGGAGTGGGCCGGTCTCATCGGGTTCGCGCGGGCCGGCGCGCTGTCGGCGGAGGGGCGCTGCGCGGCGTTCGACGCCGCCGCCGACGGTTTCGTGCGCGGCGAGGGCTGCGGCGTGGTGGCCCTCAAGCGGCTGCCCGACGCGGTGCGGGAGGGCGATCCGATCCTGGGCGTGATCACGGGGACGGCCGCCAACCACGCCGGACGGGTGCAGGGCATCACGCAGCCGTCGCGGGCCGCGCAGCAGGCGGCGATCACCACGGCGCTGCGGGCCGCCGGGGCCGCACCGGACGGGATCGGGTACGTCGAGGCGCACGGGACCGGCACGCCGGTCGGCGATCCGATCGAGTTCGCCGCGCTCAGCGCCGCCTACGGAACGGACGGCCCGCCGTGCGCGCTCGGTTCGATCAAGACGAACATCGGGCATCCGGAGAGCGCGGCGGGCGTGCTCGGGCTGATCAAGGCGATGACGGCCGCGCGGACCGGCGTCATCCCCGCCAACCTGCACTTCACCGCGTGGAACCCGGCCATCGACGCGACGGGGGGCCGCTTCTTCGTCCCCACCGACGACGTCGGCTGGGCCTCAACGGACGGCCCGCGGCGGGCGGCGGTGTCCTCGTTCGGGGTGACGGGGAGCAACGCGCACGTCATCGTGGAGCAGCCCCCGGCACCGCCGCGGCGGCCGGGTCCGGCACCGGCGGCCGGGACGGGCCCGCGCCAGGGACCGGGACCGGGCGAGGTGCGCCTGTTCGCGGTGTCGGCCGCCTCTCCGGGCGGTCTGGCCGCGACGAGCGCGCGGCTGGCCGACCGCGTCGAGGGGGCCCGGCCGGATCC
>NZ_CAACUY010000056.1 GCF_900659615.1 Actinomadura fibrosa
ACCACCCCGCCCGCCCGTCGGTGGCAGCAACGGCGCCAGCCGCTCCCACTGCGCATCGGTCAAGTCACCACGACGACCCATCAACCCACAGTGACCCAATCAACGCCCACCGTCAGTCGATCCAAGAAACAGGCCCTAGGCCTTCGGGTGCCGGATGGCGGAACGGCCGGTGGCGTTCCAGGCCGGCCAGGCGTCCTGGCTGAGGTGACCTTGATGTCACTGTTTTGGTGGTCCTTGGTGGGTTATTCACTGAAACGTGGACAACGAGACCATTGGCGCGACCGGGGAACGTGAGAAGCGCGGGAGATTCGGGACGTGGTGGCGCGTTCTGGTCGCGGGGCTCGCCGTTGGAGTGACTTTGGTGGTGGCCTGGCTGGCGGCGGCGGGCGCGTTCTTCGGGATGGCGATCGTCAGCAACGAGGTGGGGGTGCTGGCCGGGGCCGCGGTGGTGGCCTGCGTGGTCGCGGGAACAGGCGGGGCGTGGCTCGTCGCACGGATGTCGGGGCGCGCGGGCGGCGCGGTGGTGGGGCGTCGTCGTCGGGGCCGCCGCCACCGTCGTCCTGGTCGTTACGGCCACGGTGACGGTGTCGCGCCCGCTGCCGGCCGCCGACGTCGCGCGGCCGTTCGCCGCGGCGGCGGACGTTCGGTACTGGACGCTGCCGACCGGGTCCCGGCTCGCCTATCTGGAGATCCCCGCGACCGGTGAGGCGAAGCTCGCGTCAGCGCCGATCGTCCTCGTCGGGGGCGGTCCCGGTGAGGCCGTCGTCTCCGACGCCTCGCAGGCGCGGTACTTCGGGCAGCTGGCGCGCCTCGGCCGGCCCGTGTACGTGTACGACCAGCTCGGCGCGGGGCTCTCGTCCCGGCTGGACGATCCGGCCGGGTACACGGTGCGGTGCCACGTCGACGACCTGGAGGGGATCCGGCAGGCGCTTGGCGCCGACCGCCTAGTGCTCATGGGGTCGTCCTGGGGCGGCAGCCTGGTCGCGAGCTACCTGGCCCGCCATCCCGACCGGGTCGCTAAGGCGGTCTCCACCTCGCCCGCGCCGATCGACTACGCGCAATACGGGGCGGGCTCGGTGTCGTCCCGGCTGCCCGCGCGCCAGCGGAAGCGGGCGGACGGGCTGCTGCCCGGCACGACGCGGTTCACCTTGTGGCTAGCCCTCGGCGCGGTCAATCCGCAGGCGGCCCACCGGATGGTGTCCGACCGGGAGGCGGACGCGTTCTTCGACGGCTATCTCGACCTGGTCAGCCCGGCCACGGTCTGCGATCCCGCGCACCTGCCCGGCGGACGCACGCGAGGCAACGGCCTGTACACCAACATCTTCACGACGCGCGACGCGAGGACCACGCGCACGCAGGCCGAGACCCGCCGGCTGCTCGCGGGCAACCGCACTCCCGCGCTGATCGTCACCGGCGGCTGCAACTACGTTCCCTGGGAGCCGACCCGGCAGTACGCGGAGATCCTCACCGCATCGACGCTGGTGTGCCTGCCCCGCGCCGGACATGTGATCCACTACGACGCGCCCGCGGCGTACCTGGGCCTCGTCACGGCCTTCCTGCGCGACGAGCCGCTCCCGGTGCCCGCCTGGACGAGCGCGGCTCCGTGCCGTTAGCGGCTGACAACGGCCGCCGAGGCGTAGTCAGTTGTACGTACACATTGAGAACTAGCCGGCGCCATCATTCGGCGTATTGCAGGCCGCCCTACCTGGCAATATTCTGCCTCTTATTGGTGATGTCCGGTGATTTACTTGGGCGGCGAGCAATGCGCATTCTCCTGGTCTCGATGCCGTGGGCTGCGATCGACATGCCGCCGATCGCGCTCGGTATCCTCACCCGGCTGGGCCGCACCAGGCTCACCGACGTCGACGTCCAGACCATCTGCGGAAACCTCGACTACATCGACTGGCTCGCCGAGCGTTCGCCCCTTCTTCTAGATGACTACAAATTCTTCGCCGTCGACTCGCATTTCGAGAGCTGCGGCGACTGGGTATTCGCTCCCGCGCTGCACGACACCGAGCGCCACGCGGACGAGTTCGAGCAGCTGGCGCGCGAGCGGTTCCCGGACGAGCGGGTCGACCTGATGCTGCGGCTGCGGGCGCTGAGCGACGAGTTCGTCCAGGACTTCGCCGAGCGCATCGTCGCGATGGAGCCCGACGTCGTCGGGTTCACCTCCACGTTCCAGCAGAACGCCGCCTCCCTCGCCGCCGCGGCGCGGGTCAAGCGGCTCGCCCCGCACATCGTGACGGTGTTCGGTGGCGCGAACTGCGACGGCGTCCAGGGCGCCGCCATTCACCGCAATTTCCCGTACATCGACCACGTCGTCCGCGGGGAAGGCGAGCTGAATTTCCCGGCACTGGTCGAGGCACTGCGCGGCAACGGGAAGCTCGACGATATTCCCGGCCTATGCTGGCGCAGACCGGACGGTATCGCGGCGGTCAATCCGATGGCGGAGAAGCCGCTTCCCCCGGGGGCCCTCGTCCCGCCCGACTTCGACGATTTCTTCGAGCGCTGGCCGACGTCGGTGGCACGCTCATGGGTCGAGCCGGTGCTCGTCGTGGAGGGGTCGCGCGGGTGCTGGTGGGGAGCCAAGCACCACTGCACCTTCTACGGCCTGAACGGCTCCCTCATGGAGTTCCGGAGCAAGAGCCCCGGACGGTTCTTCGACGAGATCATCGAGCTGGTCGAACGGCACCGCGCCCTCGACGTCTACGTGGTCGACAACATCCTGGACATGGCCTACATCACCTCGCTCCTGCCCCGGCTCGCCGAGGCCGACTACGACCTGCGCCTGCACTGCGAGGTGAAGTCGAACCTCAAGCGCCACCAGCTCCAGGCCTTCGCCGACGCGGGCGTCGCGGTGATCCAGCCGGGCATCGAGAACCTCAGCAGCCATGTCCTGAAGCTGATGGACAAGGGCGTGACGGGCTGCCAGAACGTCCGCATCATCCGGGACGCCGAGTCGCTGGGCATCAAGGTCCTCTGGAACTACCTCTACGGCTTCCCCGGAGAGACAGCCGCCGACTACACGGCCGTCATCGACCAGTTCCCCGCCCTGCACCACCTGAGGCCGCCCGAGGCCATCGCGCGGATCGTCATCGAACGGTTCAGCCCCTACTTCAACCAGCCCGAGCTGGGCTTCCCCGATCTGCGGCCCGCCCGTCCGCATCGGCTGATCTACGACCTTCCCGAGAGCGAGTCGTACGAGCTCAGCCACTCCTTCGACGCGGAGCCGGCGGGGATCGGCACCGGCCTCGCCGACCGGCTGGGGGCCGCGACCGCCGCCTGGCAGGAGGCCGCGGCCGACAGCCGCCTCACCTTCCACGACCTGGGCGAGAGCATCGTCCTCATCAACACCCGGCCGCACTTCCCGTGGTCGACGCTGGTGCTCGATGATCCGGCGGAACGCGCGATGTTCCGGCTGCTCGACTACCCGCGCAGCATCCCGGTGCTCTCCCGCAAGCTGTCGGCGGAGCTCGCCCGCGACTTCCCCGAGGCCGCCGTCTCCGCGGTCCTCGCGGGGTGGCGGGAGCGCGGCGTCGTCTTCACCGACAACGACCACTTCATCCACGTCGCGGCCATGGCTGAGAACCGCGAGTTGCAGCGGACGAGGACGGCCGGCCACCACCGTGCCGCGGCCGCGGCGCCGGAGGCGTCGCGGCTGGTCTCCCAACGCTGAAGGGGAACGGCATGCCGGACATCAAGGTCACGCTCTGGCGGGAGTACACCGCCGCGGCCGGGGAGATCCCAGGGATGCTCCTCGGCGACGCTCTCGCCGGGGACGGCACGGCGACCGCCACCGCGCTGCGGTTCAGCGAGCAGGGCGCCCGCAGGGTCGACTCGCGCGACCCCGTCGACGTCCGGACGGGCGCCGATCTCGGCCACGCCGTGAAGCAGCTCGCGCTGGTCCGGGAGCTCACCAGGATCGGCCTGGCGGCGCGGTGGACGCTGGAGAGCGACGACGACTTCCCGGTCGAGCTGCTCCAGCACCTCTACCCGCCTTCCGCCGTCGCGCCCGGAGGCGGCGGCGAGGCCGCCGGGCGATGGCGCGGCTCCTACCGTTACGGGAGCCTGCTCTACCGCAAGGGTCCGGGGTTCATCCACGTGCGCGACGCGCGGGCGGGTGCCGCGCGGCGGCCCACCCTCGGTCGGCAGCCCCACCTCGACGCTGTGCGGATCCTCGACCAGGGCGCGCCGCGCGAGTCGGTCTCACCGGCGATCGCGGACGTCCTGCTCAGGCACCGGCTGGTGATGGAGATCGGGCCCTACCTCTGGTGGCTTCCGTACCGCCTCCACCGCTGGCCCGACACCCGGGGCTGAACCGGTCACCTGCGGTTGTAGATCCACATGGTGAGCGGGCCGAACACGGCGACCAGGGCGGCCCCCCAGCCGGCGACCCAGGCCAGTTCGGTGCCCGCGTGGCCCGTCATCAGGTCCCGGACCGCCGCCACCAGGTGCGTGACGGGGTTGTTGTTCACGAAGACCTGCAACCAGCCGGGCATGGTGGCCGGGCTGACCAGGATGTTGCTGAGGAAGGTCAGCGGGAACATCAGCAGCATGCTGACGCCGACGACGGACTTCTCCGAACGCAGCACCAGGCCGAGCGCCGTCCAGACCCAGGAGAGGGCGAACGAGAAGGCCACCAGCACCGCGATCCCCAGCAGCACGCCGACCGGGCCGCCGCGCGGGCGGAATCCCAGGACCAGCCCGAGCGCCAGGATCACCGCCGATGCCATGGTGTAGCGGAACGCGTCGCCGAGCAGGTAGCCGACCATCGGCGCGGGGCGCCACATCGGGATGCTGCGGAACCGGTCGAAGACGCCCTTGCGGATGTCGGTGTTGACCGCGAGGCCGGTGTACATGGTGGTCATGACCACGCTCATCACCATCGTGCCCGGCAGCAGGTACTGCAGGTAGTCGGTGGCCGAGTCGGCCAGCGCTCCCCCGAACAGATAGGTGAACATCAGCGTAGTGATCACGGGGAGGACGGTGACGTCCAGCAGCTGCTCGGGCACGTGCTTGATCTTGAGCATCGCGCGCCAGCCGAAGGTCATCGACGCCGACCACGGACCGGGCCGCGGCTGCCGGCGCCAGCACCGCCTCGAAGAGCTTGGAGGACGGCCCGGGAACGTCGGGCTCCTCCCCGAGCCACGGCGCGGCACTCACGCCGCCGCCCCCGCGTTCCCACCGCAACCGATACCGGCCCCGCCCCCGCTGCCACCGCCGGTGCCAGTGCCGTCGGTGCGGCCGCCGCCCCCGCCGCCGGTGCCGCTGCTGCCGTTGCGGCCGGTGCCGGTGCCGGTGCTGCCGGTGCCGTTTCCGGCCGGCCGGTCGGTGAGGGTCAGGAACACCTCGTCGAGGCTGGGCCGGGCGAGGGAGAAGTCGTCGACCACGATGCCGGACGCGGCCAGCACGGCCAGGGCATAGGACGCCTGCTCGGCGGCTCCGTTGCCGGGGCCCAGGTCGTCCATACGGGCGGTGAGGACGAACGGGTCGGCGCCCACCGCAACCGGGGCGCGCAGGGCGCGCGCGAGGAGCCGGCGCGCCTCTTCGCGCCGGCGGACGTCGCGCACCCGGACGTGCACCGAGCCGGCGCCCACCGACGCCTTCAGCTGCCCGGGTGCCCTCGGCGATGATCCTGCCGTGGTCGATGACCGCGATGCGGTCGGCGAGCCGGTCGGCCTCGTCGAGGTACTGCGTGGTCAGCAGCACCGTCGTGCCGTACGCGACCACGAGCCGGACGATCTCCCAGACGTCGTTGCGGCCGCGCGGGTCCAGTCCGGTGGTGGGCTCGTCCAGGAAGAGCAGTTCCGGGGTGTTGAGGAGGCTGGCCGCGATGTCGAGCCGGCGCCGCATCCCGCCGGAGTAGTTCTTGACCTGCCGCCCGGCGGCGGCCGCGAGCCCGAACGCCTCCAGCAGAGAGGCCGCGCGCTCGCGCGCCGCCCTCCTGCGGTGCCCGGCCAGGCGGCCCAGCAGCACCAGGTTCTCGGTGCCGGTGAGGTCCTCGTCGACCGAGGCGAACTGGCCCGTCAGCCCGACACGGCCGTGCACCGCGTCGGGCTCTCGCCGCACGTCGTACCCGAAGATCCTGGCGGCGCCGCCGTCGGGGCGGACCAGGGTCGCCAGCACCCGGACGGCGGTGGTCTTGCCCGCGCCGTTCGGGCCGAGCAGCCCGTAGACCGAGCCGCGGGGCACCGACAGATCGACACCGTCCAGCGCCCGGGTCGCGCCGAACGTCTTGACCAGACCCGACGTCTCGACCGCGGCGGGCCCGGTCTCGGTCACTTCTCGACGGACTTGCGGTTGTCGCCGAGCTGCGTCGTCGCCGCGCCGGGCATGGCGCCCGCGAAGGCAGGGCACTTCGCCGCCTCCGGCGGCAGCGTGGCCGGGTCGAGTCCGGCCTCCACGTCGTCGCGGCCGGGTCCGATCCGCGCGGCGACCGGACGGAGCTCGTCCAGGGAGAAGCCGTAGACCTCGGCCGCGTTGCCGGCGAGCATCGCGGCGGCCTCGTCGGCGGGCACACCGCCGAGGGCGAACCGGATGGCCTCGCGCGAGTAGGGGAAGCTCGCCTCGATGTGCGGGTAGTCGCTGCCCCACATGATCTTGTCGACGCCCACGAGTCCCCGTTTGGCGGTCTCGTTCGGATGCAGGAAGCTCGCGCCCACATAGCACTGCCGCTGCCAGTACTCGCTCGGGCGCAGCGACAGTCGGTCGATGACGTGCGACCCGTGGTAGGTCACCTCGTCGCCCGACAGCCCGGAGGGGGTGCGGGCCGAGTCGAAGAAGCGGTCCATGGACTTGAGCAGGCCGGGAATCCAGTCGGCCCCGACCTCGGTGAACACGAACTTCAGCCCGGGGTGGCGTTCGAGCACGCCGCCCAGGATGAGGTGGCGCAGCGTCCTCTGGTCCCACCACTTCATCTCCATGAGGAAGAACATGTCGTCTTCCTCGCGGTCACCCGTCCGCGGGCCCGAACCGCCGCTGTGGCAGTTGATCGGGATTCCAAGCTCGGCGCAGGTCTCCCACAGGGGCGCGTAATAGTCGTGGTGGTAGAGCGGCGGCAGGCCGGAGCCCGGCGGCACGCCGGGAAGCAGCACCCCGCCGTGCAGACCGGCCGCGACGCCCGCGCGGACGTCCGCGACGGCCGCGTCGATGTCGTGCGGCAGGACCTGCATCACGCCCGCGCGGCGCCCCTTCGCCTGCGAGCAGAAGTCGGCCAGCCAACGGTTGTGCGCCTGGAGCCCGGCACGCCTACGGCGCAGCTCCTCCGCGTTCGGCACGGCGGCCTGGCCGCTCGCCAGGGAGGACGTCGAGAAGAACGGCGGGACCGTGTTGGGGTACAGGACCTCCGCCACGACCCCGTCCTCTTCGAGATCGCGCAACCGGCGGTCGGAGTCCCAGTTGCGCGAACCCTCCTCGCCCTTCATGTCTTCGTAGGGGACCTCGAAGGTCGACTCCCACCGGTCGAAGTCCTCCAGGTAGGACGACTCCAGATAGTCCCGGTACCCGGTCACCGAGGCACCACAATGGCCGTCCGCCGAAATGACGATGTGGCGGTCGTCTGCCTTGTCCATCCACCTATCCTTTCCCGAGGGAGCGGTGAGGGCGGCGGAAAGACGACCGCCGCCCTCACCGATCTGGATCTTAGATCAGATCCGGGCGTAGCTGAAGCTGAGGCTGCGCTCGAACTCCGCGTCGGCGGACCCGTCGAGCTCCTGCACCTCGGCGGACTCCTGGTTCTCCATGGACTCGGACGCCGTCCAGGACTGGTCCGAAATAGAGATGTTACGCATTTGGCCGTTCACCCCCTTTCTCCGTTGAAGGGACCTGGGAATCGCCGCGGGGCACTGTCCGAACGCCCCGCGGACACCGGGGACGGCCGTCAGGTCGACCGGCCGAAATGATGGGCGGCATCCGCCACCACGAAGTTCATGTGAGCGCCGGTGACGCCGTCTCCGAACCCGATGTGCACCGGGCCCGCGCCCTCGTTCAGCTGCGAGTTGACCGACCAGTCGACCTGCGGCAGGACGTGCTGGTTGGTCCCGAGGCCGAGTTCGAGGGCGTGCAGCCCGACGCGGGGTTGGTCACCTCGCGGAGCGCCTCGATAAAGTCCTCGCCGCCCGCGCGCACGTCGGACAGGACGCCGCCCTTCATCCTCAGCATGATCGGCGCCCGCCGGTTGAGCTCGCGCCGCAGCTCGTTCGCGGCCCGGATGCGGACGTCGCCGGCCTCGTCGAACCGCGGGTCGCGGGCGGCCAGCACACCGGCGGCCGCGACGGTGCCGTCGATCGTGAAGGGACGCGGCGGTCCGGCGAGGGGCGGGTGGTGAGGGCGATCTCGCAGTAGCTCCCGACGCCGACCCACTGCCCGGGGCCGATCGTGGGCGAGACCCAGGCGTCGAGCGTCAGGTCTTCGGCGAGCGTGCAGACGACGCTGGTTCCGGGCTCCCCGGTCGAGCACGGCCCCTTCGAGACGAAACTGATCGGCTCGGTCTGGCTCCCGAGGTCCTCGATCCACCGGCGGGTCCGCGCGACGGCGGCGGTGTAGTCGGTGAGGAACGTGAGCCGCAGGGTGTAGAGCGCCGACTCGAGGTCGGTGTCGAAGCTGGAGATCGGGACGAACAGCACCTTGGCCCGGCGGAAGCGCTGGCGGAGCTCCCTGCTCAGCAGGTGGTTCCGGAGGAAGAGGACCACGTTGGCCCCGGCGGGGAGGCCGTCGGCCTCGTCCATCGGGATGCCGGCGAGTCCGTACTCGGAGGCGGCCTGGAGGAGCGTCTCATCGTCGCTCACCGCATGGATTTCCCCGTCGGGGAATATTTAACGAAGATTCCGGGAGTCACTGTGCGTGCCGCCGGGCGCCGGGTCATCCATCATTCCCAACCCACTCGTCTCACAATCCGATGGATCTTTTTCCAGTTGCTCAGGCCAATATTGCGCACCCTTGTGAGCAATGTCAAGGGCAGATCTTCGAGAAAGACAAGTGGAAGTCGGCAACGTTTGACAATGGGCGGCCACAATCATGTAACCGCAGCTCACAGCCCACACTGCCACTACTCCCACCATCGAACTAGTCCGAAATTACTACACGAATTGCTGCGAAATATGTAATGGGCGTAGCCGATTCTCAGCCCCTCGCACACCTCGTGGTGACCGGGTCTGATGACAAATGGTGAGACGCGCGCACGAGACGCGTGCACGGACGCGTTCAGCCGAAGCCGGGCGAGCCGAATCCGGATGGCGAACGGAGCCCGGAATGGGAGCCCGTTCCCGCATGGCCGGCGTCCGCCGCCTCGCCGTTGGCCTCGGCGATGGCCACCGCGGCCTCCCGCGGGGTCGTGCCGCCGGCCGCGGCACCGCTCAGCAGGGCATGCACTACCTCCGACTGATGGAGCCTCATACTTCGTATTGCGTAGGCATTCCCCGCCCAACTGAGTACGCCCGGACGGCGGTCACGGGCCTTCTTCAGGGACGACGATGACCGTGGGCCGGTCGCGGTGAAGGGCCTGCCGCAACGCCTCCGCGAGCGCCTCCGGGCTCGGCGCGACCGTTCCCTCGCCACCCGTACCCGCGGGCGATCAACGGCAGGTCGGGAGTGCGGTGGTCGACGCCGACCGGCATGTCGCCGCGTTCCAGCATCTGGGCGCGGATCTCCCCGTACCCGCCGTTGTCGAACACCACCACCGGCAGCGGCAGCCCCAGGTCGGCCGCGGTGGCGAGCTCGCCGACGGTGTACTGCAGTCCACCGTCGCCCGACAGCGCGACCACCTGCCTGCCCGGCGCCGCGACCTTGGCCCCGACCGCGGCGGGCAGCGCGTAGCCGAGCGTGCCGTAGCCGGTCGGGTGCAGGTACCGTCCCGCCGGCCCGATCGGCAGGTTGGGCAGGGCGCCGTAGTAGCAGGCCATCGCCGAGTCGCTCGTGATGATCGCGTCGGGTGCGAGCGCGGAGCGGACGGCCGCGAGCCAGCCCAGCCGGCGCCGCCCCATCTCGCGGGCCTGCTGGTCCCTGGTGCGCCGCAAGGACGGCAACTCCCCACCCGCTCCGCTTCGCCGCCCCAGCGACGTCAGGCGGCCGATCAGGGCGCGCAGGGTCAGCGCGGCGTCCCCCGCCAGGCGGTGCCCGCCGTGGCCCGGGTCGAGGTCGACGCGGACGACCTGGGGCAGCGCGGGCGGCTCGCACCAGAAGTCCGACTCCGCGAGCTCGGTGCCGACCGCCACCACGATGTCGCAGCTGGTGAGCCTCTCCTGGACCACCGGCAGATGCAGCCCCACTCCCAGCGACAGCGGATCGTCCTCGGACAGGACGCCTTTGCCGTTGGCCGTCGTCACGACCGGCGCGCCCAGCAACCCGGCGAGCGCCGCGACCTCGGCGGCGGCCCGGCGCGATCCGCCGCCGGCCACGATCGTCACCGTCCCCGAGACCAGCGCTTGCGCGGCGGCTTCGACCGAATCCGCCGCGGCGGCCCCGGCGTCCACCGGCGGGCAGACCGGCGGTGCGTCCTGGAGTTCGGCCCGTCCGGTCATCACGTCGAGCGGTATCTCGACGTGGACCGGCCGCCGGCGCCCCGGCCCCGTCAGAAAGCCGAACGCGCGCGCCACGGCCGCCTCGACCTCGGCGACCGTCGACACCCGATGGCTCCATTCGACGATGGCGCCGAGCGCTCCCGTCTGGTCCTTGGTCTCGTGCAGCCGCCCGAGCCCGCCCGGCCCCGCCGCCATGCCCGGCGAGACCACGAGCACCGGAACACTGTCGGAGTAAGCCTGCGCGGCGGCCGTGGCCGCGTTGAGCACGCCGGGCCCGGTCGTCACGACCACGACACCGGGACGTCCTGTGACGCGCGCGTAGGCGTCGGCCGCGTACCCAGCACCCTGCTCATGCCGGGCCGCGGTATGCGTGATCCCGTAAGCCTCCAGCCAGGAGTAGGTCTCCAGGTTGTGCGTCCCCGGAATACCGAAGACCCGCTCGACACCATGCGCGGCCAGCGACCTGACCAGCGCCCGCCCTCCCGAAACCGGCAAGGTCACCTGAGACATCGCCACATGGTAACCACGACACCCGCGCGACCAACGCTCACGCACTCCCCCGCAGATCCCACCCCGGCACGTCACTGAACGGCGCAACGAACAGCCCGCCAAGTGATTCGCCGCTCGCCGCTTGCATCGGGTCTGCCGGGACATCCGATGAGATTGCTGGGCCGTTCGGGCCGCGTCCGGACACAAGGAATCCCAGGTGATCGTGTTCGGGGTGACGTTCGCCGCGGTGTAGGCATCCAGCAGCCGCGTCCCCAACCCGAGCGCGGCGACCAGGACCATCGTGCGAACGAACCCGGTGACCCTCGGACACCATGGTGGCGATCGTCATCGCCCGCCCGGTCCGCATCAAAGGCGCCTCTGCCGTGACGAGGAGGCTCCTGACAGGGCGGTGTCGGCGGTGGCGGGAGGCGCCAGGCCGGGTACCTACGGGATGAACTGCACGTCCAAGAAGACCTCGTGCTTGTCACCGTTGGCGGTCGTCTCCTCGCCCTGGTACCGGATGGTTCCGCTCACGACGTGGAAGTTGAGGAGCGTGTTGTCGCCGACGTCATGCCGTCCGCAGGAGAGCTGGTTCGCCACCACCGCCGGACGCATGGAGAAGCCGTAGTAGAGGCCGGGATTGATCGGAGTGTCGACGCGGGGCAAGCCGACCTGCGACCCGATCTCGTACGAGGCGCCGATGGTGTCGCGGCAGGACACGCTCGACCATCGACGGTCGGCCCAGGTGGCGACATTCGTGACCCCGCCGGGGTCGCTCGCGCGGAACGTGACGATGACGCGGTGCCTCGCCGACGCGTACGCCTTCGAGTTCTGCGGCAGTTCTTTGGTATCGCTGGCATCACGGTCGTAGACGGCCCAGGTGAGGTCCGGCGTCGCGGGCGGCTTGTCACATTCGGCGGCGAGGGTGAACGGAAGCATGACCGCCGCCAGACCGAGACAGGCCGTCCGCCCGACCGTAGCCCTCGTCATGATCTTCTCCCCTGCCGCCGGGGCGGATCTGCGCGCCTACAGGGACGACAGTATCCGCCCCCGGTACACGCGGCACGGTACGGCCGCACCCCCGGCTCCGCCCGAGTCCGGATCACCACCCAGACCACCACCGCCGCCCCTGACGGTCCATGGCCGGGCGACGGCCGGACCTGGCAGGCCGGCCAGGTGACGGCCCTGGTCCAGTGGGGCCGTGGCGGACGGCCCATCGACCGTGACACCTGGTTGGACCGGCTACGACGTCGACGGCCCGGGCGACCCATGATCAGAACGGTAGGGACGGGTCCTGGCCGGAGCGCATTCTCAAAGCTCGCTCTGTGCGGTCGCGGCACCGGCGATCAACTCGGCGCGTCAGCGCGAGGTGATCGTGACCTCGATGATCCCGGGCTGGAAGTCGGGGCCGCTGTCGGGCTCGACGCGCCACCCTTGGGCGGTCAGCGCGCGCGTGTAGGCGGCGATCACCGCGCGGACGTCCTCGTCGCTGCTGACGGCGGCGCTGACGAGGAAGGGGCCGCCCTCGGTCTCGCTGTCGGTCTCGACGGCGAACCCGCTGCCGTTATCGCCGAACTCTTGGAACTCGGCCTTGCGCAGCACGCGGCGGATCCCCTCGGCGTCGCGGCTGCGTTCGTCCCACAGCGGGCCGCCGCCGCGCCCGTAGCCGTAGCGCGGTCGTTCCTTGTCCAGGCTGCGCAGCAGCCGGTTCGCCAACTCCCTCATGCTCTGACTGTTACCGGGGGTCGGGAAGGGGCTCTAGGCCGCTGGGCGCGGTGCCGGTGTGGCCGCGGTGATGGTTGTACATGTGCAGCCATGGTGCAAGGGCGGCGCGGCGTTCGGCCTCGGCCAGGTAGGGGCGGGCGCAGGCCCATTCCTCGGCGAGGGTGCGGTGGTATCGCTCGGCCTTGCCGATGCTCTTATAGCTGTCAAGCGGGGTCGTGCTGTGGTTGCTGGCTGGGTGTTCGGGGACCGGTAGGTGGTGGACCTCGCGGGCGATGTGGCGTTTGAGGCATCGGATGATCTCGGGTTTGGTCTTGCCTTCGGCTGTTCTGCGCGTGACGTAGGCGCGGGTGCGTGGTTCCCATGCCATCCGGCTGACGGCGATCATGTAGAGCGCGTGGTTGGCCTGCCGGTCGCCTGTTCGGTTGAGGCGGTGGCGATTGGTCTTGCCCGATGACGCGGGGATCGGTGCGACCCCGCACAGATGCGCGAACGCCGCTTCGGAGCGGAGCCGTTCGGGGTTGTCGCCGACCGCGATGAGCAGGGATGCGACCGTTCTGGTGCCCAGTCCCTTGACTGCTGTCAGTGTGGGTGCGGCCTGGTCGACGAGTCGTTGGAGGTGCCGGTCGAGTTCTGAGATCTCTTCGTCGAGCTGCTGGTAGCGGCAGGCGATGGGAGCAGATGCTGGCCCACCTGCGCGAGTGTGATCGGGCCGGCGCGGGTCGAGACCCCACCCCCAGCGCGGGTGTGATGGATCCGCAGAGTGTGCGGGCCACCGACCGGGGCGGGCTGCACGGCTACGACGGGGCCAAGAAGGTGCCCGGGATCAAGCGGCATCTGCTGGTGGACACCTGCGGCACCGTGCTGATGGCGTGCGTGAGCCCGGCCAGTGTCGGTGACCGGGACGGAGCCGCGGTGCTGTTGTGGCGCGCGCACGAGCCGTTCGCGCGGTTGCGGCACGTGTGGGCCGACCAGGGCTACCGCGGCCGGGACCTCGTCGACTGGGCCCGCGACGTCCTCCAGATCACCGTGCAGATCGTCGCTCGCCGCGACGGCGGTTTTCGCGGCACCTGGTGCAAGGAGGGCAGTTCGTCGCCGACGGTGCCACGGTTCGCCCTGGTCGCCCGCCGCTGGCTGGTGGAGCGGACCTTCGCCTGGCTGGCAAGTACCGGCGTCTGTCCAAGGACTACGAATACGTCATCTACCTGGCGATGAGCATGACCTTGCTCCACCGCCTCACCGGCCACCCACCCCGACCCTTTTCAGACGCCCTCTAGCCAGCGGCTGGCGTACTCACACACGCAGACCTGCGACGGAACCATCGGGTGGCCCGGCGGGTGGCTGCGTAAGCCAACGACCTCGCTGAAGGCTCCACGCACCCAGTCACTCAGAGTGAGATCCAGAGGGAGCTTCGCGTGACCTCATTCGGAGCGGGAGGGAAACGATCTCCCAGATCCCTCCCACCAGAGGCAAAGCTCGCCCACAACGGCGTCGAGACGACCCGGATCGCGACAGGTGCACGCCTGTCAACGAGACTGCCACCAGGACAAATGCGGACGGATCGGGACGCCGTCAGCTCGCCGGGGCGGGCTGACGAGTGCGTGACCTCTTCGGCAGTTCAGTGCAGCCTCAAGAGGCCACTATCCGATGGATAGTGGCCTCTGAGCTGGGAAAACGTGGGCGATACTGGGTTCGAACCAGTGGCCTCTTCGGTGTGAACGAAGCGCTCTCCCACTGAGCTAATCGCCCCGGTGCGGGTCGCCCTGGAGGGCGGGCCGACGTCGAGAACTCTAGCGCATCTTCGGGGGTGTTCGCGCCCTCAGTGGGCGGCGTGGGCGCCGCCGGTGGGGCGGCCGCCGGGGTGGCGGTGGCGCCAGATGAGGAAGACCGTGGTGGCGGCGAGGCTCCAGGCGGCCAGGGTGGCGAAGGGGGCGGCGTGCTGGTGGTCGCCGAAGTAGATGGCGGTGTGCTGGGCGTTGACGGAGGCGCCCGGGGGGAGCCAGCGGCCGATCAGGCCGAGGGGGGACGGGAGGAGGGGCCAGGAGACGGCGCCGCCGGAGGACGGGTTGCCGATCAGGACCATGAGGCCCCAGGTGGGGATCATCGCCCAGCGGCCGACGAGGGTGTTGAACATCGTGAAGACCATGCCGCTGGTGAACATGGTGAGGGCCGCGATCGTCCAGGACTCGTAGAAGGGCAGGTCGAGGACGCCGAGGACCCAGTCGACGATCGCGCAGATGGCGAAGCCTCCGCAGACGGCGTAGGCGGCGGTGAAGGCGATGCGCTCGCCGGCGTTGAGGGCGCGGGCGTGGACGCTGAGCTGGATCGCGCCGACGAAGCCGATGATCACCGAGGCCAGGGAGATGTAGAAGATCGCCAGGCCCTGGGGGTCGCTTGTCTGCAGGGGTTTGATGTCGCGGACGGTGAGGGGGACGCCGGCCTGGCGTCCGGCGGCGGGGGCGGCCTGGATGAGGAGGCGGGCGACGGAGGCGCCGGCGGCGGCGGCCACGTCGAGTTCGGCGCGGGCGCCCTGGAGGTTGAGGACCGCGAAGGCGCGTTGCTGCTCGATGGCGGCGCGGGCCTTGGCGTAGGTGGCGTAGCGGTGGACGGCGAGGGTGGTGTCGAGGTTGGCGTCCATGGCCTTGACCAGGGCGGACGATTCGCCCTGGCCGGTGACGGCGACGGGGACGTGGCGGGGGGCCGGGTTGGCCATGGCGTAGCAGTAGGAGCCCGCGAAGAGTCCGGCGGCGGCCGTCAGGATGACGAGGAGGACGACCGCGGGGAGGAACGGTGATTCCCTGAAGGACTTCTCGCGGGGCTTCATGTCAGTTCCAGAAGGACGGGTCCTCGACGTTCCACGGCAGGGTGAAGTCGTAGACGACGAGGTAGGCGATGACGGCGGCGCCGACGAGGAGTCCGCCGACGACGCCGAGGATGGCGTTGCGCCTCTTCTTGCGCGGGTCGAGGGCCTTCTCCTTGGCGCGTTCCGCGGCGGCCTTGGCGCGGTGCAGGGCGCGCTGGGCCCAGGCGAACTCGGTGGCGAGGATGGCGAGGCCGAGGACGATGGCGACGATGCCGGGGCCGGGGGTGACCATCATCACCAGGCCGCCGACGAGGACGGTCAGGCCGACGGTGAAGACGCCGACGCGCCAGGCGGTGTTGAGGATCGGGTTGCGCCGGATGGACTCGCGGAAGCGCTGGAACGGCCCGGGCTCCTGGGCCGCGGGCGCGTCCTTTTCATGTTTTATTGCCACAGTTTTACCCTAAGCCAGGTCGCCGGGCGTGGGCCCTCTGGAGCGTTCCAGCGGAACGATACGTACCCCATGGATCGTTACACAAGCGGCACCTCCGGGCACTGTGGATCGTCCCGAAAGATCCGCTTCTGCCCAGGTCAGGCGTTGATTTTGCGCGGGTGAGATGGATCACAGGACGCGGGCCGCCAGGAATGTTCGACCGAGTTCCGGCAGTTAGGCGTCATAGATCGCGGGGACATCCGAGGTGGGGGAAGTCGACCACCCGCCGGGAACGCCCGCGAGCCAGCGGTACCGATGTGCGAAGGAATGGCCATGAACAGCAGCACCACCGTCTCAGCGGAGCTGGGCCTCCGTCTCGTCGTTCCCGACCGCACGACGGTTCCCCTGCTGGCCGGGCTGGAGTACGCGGCGGACGACCCGTACGCCATCCGCATGGCCTTCTACGTGGGCGACGACGAGCCGGTCGAGTGGATCTTCGCGCGCGAGCTGCTCACCGTCGGCATCGTCCGCAAGGTCGGGGACGGGGACGTCGAGGTCTGGCCCGCGGCGGTGGACGACGACTCGACACTGAACATCGCGCTGTCGTCGCCGTTCGGGAACGCGCTGTTCGAGGTGCCGCTGCCGCCGCTCGCCGACTTCCTCCACCGGACCTACCAGGCCGTCCCGGCGGGGCAGGAGTCGGAGTTCATCGACATCGACGCGGAGCTGGAGAACCTGCTCTGGTCGTCCTGATCACTGGGTCAGGCGGGCGATGTGCCGCATCTTGTTCATCGCGTCGAGGGCGGCGACCTTGTAGGACTCGGCGAGGGTGGGGTAGTTGAAGACGGCGTTGACCAGGTAGTCGACCGTGCCGCCGCAGCCCATGACGGTCTGGCCGATGTGGACGAGCTCCGTGGCGCCCGTCCCGAAGACGTGGACGCCGAGCAGGGAGCGGTCGTCCGGCGACACGAGGAGCTTGAGCATCCCGTAGGAGTCGCCGATGATCTGGCCGCGGGCGAGCTCGCGGTAGCGGGACACCCCCACCTCGAACGGCACCTTGGCCTCGGTGAGCGCGTCCTCGGTGCGGCCGACGAAGCTGATCTCGGGGATCGTGTAGATGCCGATCGGCTGGAGCTCGTGGATCTCCGAGACGGGCTCGCCGCAGGCGTGGTGGGCGGCGAGGCGGCCCTGCTCCATCGAGGTGGCGGCGAGCGCGGGGAAGCCGATCACGTCGCCGACCGCGTAGATGTGCTCGACCTCGGTGCGGTAGTTCTCGTCCACCTTGATCCGGCCGCGGCGGTCGGGGGCGAGGCCGGCGGCGGTCAGGTCGAGCTCGTCGGTCATGCCCTGCCGTCCGGCGGAGTACATGACGCAGTCGGCGGGGATGCGCTTCCCGCTCTCCAGGACGGTGAGCGCGCCGTGCGCCATCCGCTCGACGGACGCGACGGTCTCGCCGAACCGGAAGGTGACCGCGAGGTCGCGCAGGTGGTACTTCAGCGCCTCGACGATCTCCAGGTCGCAGAAGTCGAGCATCCGCTCGCGCCGCTCGACCACGGTGACCTTGGTGCCGAGCGCGGCGAACATCGAGGCGTACTCGATCCCGATCACCCCGGCGCCGACGACGACCAGCGTCTCGGGGATGCGGTCGAGGTGGATGATCCCGTCGGAGTCGATGACCGTGCGGTCGTCGAACTCGACGGTCTCCGGGCGCGCGGGCCGCGTCCCGGTGGCGATGACGATCTTGTCGGCGGTGACCTTGACCTCGCGGTCGCGCCCGCCGGTGATCCCCACGGTGTGGGGCTCCAGGAACCGGCCGGTGCCGGGCAGGACGGTGACGTGGTTGCGGGCGAGCTGGCTGCGGATGACGTCGACCTCGCGGCCGATGACGTGCTGGGTCCGCATGCCGAGGTCGGCGACGGTGATCTCGTCCTTGACGCGGTAGCTCTGGCCGTACAGCTCGCGCTGGTTGAGGCCGGTCAGGTAGAGGACGGCCTCGCGGAGCGTCTTGGAGGGAATCGTCCCGGTGTTGATGCAGACGCCGCCCATCATCTCGCGGCGGTCGACGATGGCGACCCGCCGGCCGAGCTTGGCGGCGGCGATGGCCGCGCGCTGCCCGCCGGGGCCCGACCCGAGCACGAGCAGATCGAAGTCGTTCACGCCCCCAGTCTGCCGGGACGGCGCCGTTCCCATAAGGGCTTTCCCCGGACGAACATGGATCCGTCCCCGTCCGGACGCCCCGGGTTCGCCGGACGCGGCGGCGGGGGCTCTTAGGCCGGTGAAGATCGGGCAGAGGTAGGTCATGAGCAAGGAGATGCTGGGGATCGACTTCGGCGGGACGGGGATCAAGGGCGCGACGGTCGATCTGTCCGACGGCACGTTCACCGCGGACCGGTTCCGGATACCCACCCCCCGTCCGGCCGAGCCGAAGGCGGTCGCGGGAGTCGTGGGCGAGATCGTCGAGCACTTCGGCTGGGACGGGCCGGTCGGCGTGACCTATCCCGGCGTGGTGATCGACGGGGTGACGATGTCGGCCGCGAACGTGTCGAAGAAGTGGATCGGCTACGAGGCGGAGCGGCTGTTCTCGGAGGCGACCGGGCGGCCGGTGACGCTGCTGAACGACGCGGACGCGGCGGGGGTCGCGGAGATGCGGCTCGGCGCCGGGAAGGGCCGGTCGGGGACGGTCGTCCTGCTGACCCTCGGGACCGGCATCGGGAGCGCCCTGTTCACCGACGGGGTCCTCGTCCCGAACACCGAGTTCGGGCATCTGGAGCTGCACGGCCACGACGCCGAGTCGCGGGCGTCCGCCAAGGCCCGCGAGGACCACGATCTGAGCTGGGAGAAGTGGGCGAAGCGGCTCAGCGACTACATGGGGCATCTGGAGGCGCTGATCTCGCCCTCGCTGATCATCGTGAGCGGCGGGGTGAGCAAGAAGTCGGACCACTTCATCCCGCTGATCAAGGGGGTGCGGGCGCCGATCGTCCCGGCGACCCTGGTCAACAACGCGGGGATCGTGGGGGCCGCGATGGCGGCCGCCGCCGCGGAGGGCGGGGCCGCCGCCGGGCGGTCCGGGCAGGAGGTCAGGAAGGCCGGTGCGTTCGACGGCCTCACCGGTGCCTCGGACGGTCCCGGTCTCGCAGGTGGACGCGCCGATCCGGCGCCCGCCTGACGTTCAGTCCGGGCGTTGCAGTTGGATCGTGGCGATCTCCCAGGGGCGTAGCGGCAGGGTGAGCGTGCCGTCGCGGACGTCGAGCGGCTCGCCGGGGCGTCCGCGCAGGTCGGCGCGGGTCGCTTCGGTGAAGGGGCCGCGCAGGACGGCGGTGACGGGTTCGGGGTTCTGGGCGGCCAGACGGATTTCGAGCCGGCCGCCCTCCCGCGTCCGCAGCGAGGTCATGACCGCGCCGTCGCCCGTGATCGCGATGCCCGCGCGGGCGGCGGGGGCGGGCGCCGCGGCGGGACCGTACCCGGCGGCCGCCATGAGGTCGTGCCGGTACGCCTCGGCGGCCTGGAGGATGGAAGGGCCCGGGCGGTCGCCGGAGTACGGCAGGACGGCCAGCCCGACCGTCCGCTCGCCGCGGCACTGGGCGCGGGGCGTCGGCAGCTGGGGGCCGGCGGGCTGGTCGCGGTAGGCGTTGCGGTCGCGCGACAGGTAGCCGATCGAGCGCAGCAGGGTGATCGCGAGCTCTGATCCGGCGCCGGTGAGCTCGTACTCGGAGACGTGTTCGAGCAGGACGGCGAGGCCGCCCGCCGCCACGAAGCCGGACGCGGGGAACGTCGGCACCGGGCGCTCGCCGAAGCCGCCCTCGGCGTCCGTCCCCCGCTCGATGATCGCGAACTGCCCCTCGGCGAACGACAAGTCGGCCGGGCGGGGCAGCGGGAGGTGGAGCCGGACGCGGTGGTCGTCGCAGCGGTTGTCGAACGTGACGCGGAGCCGCAGGAACGGCTCGCCTGTGCGCAGCTCGGCCCGGGTGGTGACCGTCACGTCCTCGTGGGCGACGGATCGGGCGTTCTCGGGGACGTTCCCGGACGCGGGCCACCGGTACGTCCGGACGATGTCGACCGCGGCCACGAGCGGTCCCGGCCAGACCGGCACGACTCGGACAGAGAGGGGCGTTTCGACGAGGCGGTCCTGCGCGGGCGGGGCGTAGTTGTAGGAGTCGCCGAGGTCGCCGCCGTCCACGATCCGTCCGAGCCCCTCGATGACGTGGCCGTCGCGGGTGCGGAGCGCGATGGTGCCGTCGTCGGCGATCCGCGCGGACAGCAGCCCGTTGTCGAGGCCGTCCTGCGAGGCCGTTACCGGATGGGCGACCAGGGCGTTTTCGCTGGACGGGACGGGACGCACGGTGGCCAAGCCCAACGGCGGCACGTCGGCGAGCGCGGCCACCGTCTGCCGGGGATCGGCCAGGATGCGCACCCGCCATTGCCCGTCCGCCCCGTCCAGGGCCTCCCGGACGTCGCCGATGTCGAACGGCGCGTCGGAGCGGGCCGTGACGTGGAAGGTGAGCGTGCGGTCCGGGCGGGACACCGACCAGTCGCGGATCTCCTGGCCGAACAGCACCCGCCCGTAGATCCGTTCGAGCAGGACGGGCAGGTCGGACGCGGGGTGGACGGCGTCGTCCAGCACCGTCGGCGCGATCTCCAGCGTCTGGGCGGGCACGGGCCGCTCGGTCCCTTCCTCGTCGAGGGTGGCCAGTCCCGCTCCCGTGCCGGCGACCATCGGGACCTCCAGGACGACGATGCCCGTGCGGCGCGCCGGCGTCGGATTGAAGACCAGGTGGGCGCCGAGCGGGACCGCGGCGGCCCGCTCGGCGGTCACGAGGTCGCAGACGGCGCGGCCGAGCTGCTCGGCCTCGGCCATGCGGGCCGCGACCTGCTCGGCGGTCTCGTCGCTGCCGCAGCCGGTGACGGAGTCGTGGCAGCTCACCTCGATGAGCCGCCGCCAGGCGAGGTCGAGGAACCGCTGCGCGTCGCCCGCGTACCACAGCGCGGCGAGCGGCTCGGCGTACCGCTCCACGAGCCGCTCGGCCCGTCCCATCGCCTGTTTCAGGGCGATCCGGGCGGACAGGACGCCGGGCAGGATGTTGGCCCTGGCGTGCGAGCGCAACTCCCCGCGGATCCGGAGGAGGCCGTCCACGGACGGGTTCGTGTCCGCGAAGTACCCGGCGAGCGTGTCGAGGCGCATGTCGAGGCCGGAGGCCGCGATCCGCTCGGCGAGGTCGGCGGCGGGCGCGGTGTGGTCGGCGCCGTACATCGCGAGGAGCGGGCCGCCGTCCGGGCTCCAGCGGCCCATGGCGGCCGCGAAGCCCGCGGCGCGTCCGGGCAGCGCGGGGACGTCGCCGAGCTCCTCGAACATCGACGCCGCGTTGCCGTAGCCGCCCTCGGGGAGGTACTGCGTGCGGACGGCGGTGCCGTCCGGCGCCTCCCACGCGAACGCACTGGTCCGCACCCGCGCGGGGACGCCGCGCCAGACACAGGCGTGCACGATCCCCGCCAGCCGCAGGATCTGCGGCATCTGGGCGCAATGCCCGAACTGGTCGGGCAGGTAGCCGACCATCATCGCCGCGCCCAGCTCCTCCGCGCGGCGGAGCCCGAGCTCCAGGTTTCGGACGATGTTCTCGCCTGAGCAGAGGAACTCGTCGTGGAGGATTTGCCAGGGCCCGACGGCGAGGCGCCCTTCGCGGACGAGCGCGGCCACCCGCTCCGCCCGCTCGGGACGGATCTCCAGGTAGTCGTCGACCGCGGCCATCTGCCCGTCCAGGGTGAACCGCCAGCGCGGGTCGGCCTCCATCCGGTCGATGACGCCGTCGAGGAGCGACACCAGCCGGAGTCTGAAACGCTGGAACGGCAGGTACCACTCGCGGTCCCAGTGGGTGTGCGGGACGACGACGATCGTGCCGCCCCGCTCCCCCGCCCGCGCCTGACCGTCCGCCTGACCGTCCGCCTGACCGCTGTTCAGCCGCACAGTGCGATCACCTCGTTCTCGTGGGACTCCAGGCGGTGCAGGCCGGGGCCGTCCGCCGGGAACCGGACGCGGTCGCCGCGGACGGCCGCGCGCCGCCCGTCCGGCCGGACGAGCACGGTCCCGTCGGCGCCGACCGCGATCAGCTCGTCGTCCAGGCGCAGCAGCACGGGCGCGTCCCGGTCGGCCGAGACCGACGTGCGCCCGGCGGCGAGCGCGCGGAGGACGCCGTCGCCGTCGTCCGCGTCGGCGAGGACCCAGGTGGTGGGCTCGCCGAGGTTCTTGAACTGGCCGGGGTCGTGGAAGTCGCTGCCGCCGAGGGGGACGGCGCCGCCGGGCAGCCACAGGTCCGTCCAGCTCAGCGGGGCGCCCCAGCGCCGGTCCCACCAGGACGGATGCCAGATCTCCACGAAGGGCGGCCGGTGCTCCGGCGGCAGCGGGCGGCGCCAGGCGCAGTCGCCGCTGAGCGGATGGTTGATCGACATGAGCCCGCCGTTCGCGGCGGCGAACGCCGCCCAGTCGGCGCTGGGGCGCCGGAAGTCGACCCAGCCGGTGTCGCCGAAGACGTTGGCGTGGCCGAGGTCGGTGGTGACCTCCTGGCCGGGCAGCAGCGTGACCCCGGCGTGCGCGGCGGCGTCCGGGAGCCGGGGATGGTGGCTGACGGTGTTGTGGTCGGTCACCGCGAGGTAGTCGAGGCCGCGGGACGCGGCGAGGCAGGCCAGCTCGTGGACGGTGAGCGTCCCATCGCTGTGGACCGTGTGGGAGTGCAGGTCGCCGGCGAGCCAGCGCAGCCCGGCGGGCGCGGGCAGGTCGCGGCGCGGCGGCCGGTCGGGCGCGGGCGGCGGCGCCGGGACGTCCGGTGCCCGCGCCGGGGACGCCGAGGTCGTCACCGTGACCTCGTAGGGGACGCCGTCCGGCGGGATCCGGTGGAGGCCCAGCCAGACGTGCCACGTCCCGGGTTCGATCTCGCCGGGCAGGTAGCCGGGCGTGGCCCAGCCCGGACCGATCGTGTACGCGCGGCGCGCTCCCCCGGACCAGCCGCGGAACCCGGCGGGCCCGTGGCAGCCGAGGTCGATGACCCCGCCCTCGAAGGCCAGCTCCACCGTGATGGACGCGGTGCCCGGCGGGACGTCGAAGGGCAGTTCGCGCAGCCCGCGCTCCAGGCGGTCCTCCAAGGTCCAGCGGCCTCTGTGCACCGTCATTCGGCTCCCCCGTCCCCCGCCACGGGCTCGACCGGCCGCCCGGCCGCCGCCTCCCCCGCCTCCGTCGCCTCCCCCGCCTCCGCCGCCTCGGCGGCGCCGGTGATCAGTTCGCCGTCACGGTAGAGCAGGACGCGGCCCGGGCGCGGCACCGCCCAGCCCTCGTCGCCCGGCCGGGGCTCGCGGTCCTCGCCGACGACCACGGACACCCGATCGTCGCCCACGTCCAGCGTCACCAGCGAGGACGCGCCGAGGTGCTCGACCACGGACACGCGGCCCCCGAAGGCGCCGTCCGCCGGGACGTCCGAGAAGTCCAGGTACTCGGGCCGCACCCCGCAGACCACGGACTCCCCGTCCTCGACCGACCCGCGCTCCTCCGCCGGGACGGGCAGCACGGCGCCGGCCACGGCGACCGACCCGCCGCACACGCGTCCCGGCAGGAGGTTCATGGGGGTGGAGCCGATGAAGGAGGCGACGAACAGGTTCGCGGGACGGCGGAACACCTCGACGGGGGTGCCGAGCTGCCGGATCCGGCCCGCCTCCATGACCGCGATCCGGTCCGCGAGGGCGAGCGCCTCCGCCTGGTCGTGGGTGACGAAGACGGTGGTGACGCCGAGCTCCCGCTGGAGCCGTTTGAGGAACGTGCGGGCCTCCAGCCGAAGCCGCGCGTCGAGGTTGGAGAGCGGCTCGTCCAGCAGGAAGATCCGCGGGTGGGCGACGAGGGCGCGGGCCAGCGCGACGCGCTGCTGCTGCCCGCCCGACAGCTCCCCGGGGCGGCGCTGTTCCAGGCCCGCGAGGCTCAGGTACTCCGCGGCCTCGGCGGCGGCGCCGTGCCGCCGGGCGCGGCCCTCCTTCTTGATGCGCAGCGGGTAGGCGATGTTGTCGAGGACGGTCATGTGCGGGAAGAGCGCGTAGTCCTGGAAGACCATGCCGACGTCCCGGCGCCCGGGCGGCAGCCGCGTCACGTCGGCGTCGCCGAGGCGGATCGTCCCGCCCGTCGCCGTCTCCAGCCCGGCGACCGTGCGCAGCAGGGTGGTCTTGCCGCAGCCGGACGGGCCGAGCAGCGCGAAGAACTCGCCGTCCGCCACGTCGAGGTCGAGGGCGTCCAGGGCGCGGACACCGCCCGGGTAGACCTTCGTCAGCGCGCGCAGGGTGATGGCCGACATCAGCGCTTGATCCCTCCGTGGAAGCGGAACCCGTACCGGCGGCTGACGAACAGGTACATGACGACGACCGGCAGGGAGTACAGCAGCGAGAACGTCGAGATCAGGGCCAGGTCGGGCTGGCCGCCCTCGGTGTAGAACGTGTACATGATCACCGACGCGGGCGCCTTGTCGGGATTGCGCAGCAGCAGGAACGGCATGAGGAAGTCGCCCCACACCTGCGCGACCGTCCACACCGCGACGGTGGCGAGGCCGGGCCGGATGACGGGCGCGACGACGTGCCGCAGGATCTGGAGCGGCGAGGCGCCGAAGACCCGCGCGGCCTCCTCGTAGGAGACGGGCGTGCCGTCGGTGAAGTCCTTCAGCAGGAAGATCGCCGCGGGCAGCAGCCCGCCGGTCAGCACCAGCACGACCCCGGCGCGCGAGTCGATCAGGTGCAGGTTGAAGGCGAGCAGGAAGACGGGCACCATCGCCGCCGTCCCGGTGATGATCGACGAGAGCAGGAGCAGGAGGTACAGCAGGACGTCCCGGCCGGGGATCCGGACCCGGCTCAGCGCGTACGCGGCCAGCGCCGCGCAGGCGACCACGAGCGCGGCGGTCCCGGCGGCGAGGAGCACCGAGTTCCGCAGCGACGCGAGCGCGTAGGGGTTGTCCATCAGGACCTTGAAGTTGTGCAGGGTGAACTCGGGCAGCGACGCGGTGATGCCGGGGTTCGCGTCGAACGGCGCGAACGCCAGCCACAGCAGCGGCAGCGCGAAGAACCCCAGCACGGCGGAGACGAAGGTGGCCAGGCCGATCCTGCGCAGCGCCTCCCGGACGGTCTCGTTCACGCCGCCGCCTCCTTCCGGCCGCGCAGCGCGCGCAGATAGAGCAGCGCGATCACCAGGTTGACCAGGATCATGACGAGCGCGACGGCGGCGCCGAAGCCGAGCCGGCCGTCGCCGAGCGCCGTCCGGTAGACGTACACCGACAGGACCTCCGAGCGGCGGTCCGGGCCGCCCGCCGTGATCAGGAACGGGGTGAAGTCGTTGAACGTCCACAGGCTGACCAGCAGCAGGCTCGTCAGCACGTGCCCGCGGACGCGCGGGAACACCGCGTCCCGCAGCGTCTGCCAGGTCGAGGCGCCGGCGAGCCGCGCGGTCTCCAGATGGGACGGTGGAACGTTCCCCAGCGCCGCGCCGTACAGCATCATCGAGAACGCGGTGCCGCGCCAGACGTTGAACACCACGATGCACGCCATCGGATGGTCGAGGAGCCACGCGGTGCCCGGCGTGCCGAGCAGCGCGTTGAGGGTGCCGTCGTCGCGGTCGAGCAGCGCGATCCACAGGAACGCGATCACCGAGGACGGCAGGATCCACGCGAGCAGGACGAGCCCCTCGACGAGCCGCCGCAGCGGGCCCGTCCGGTCGCGCATCACCCACGCGATCGCGAACCCGAGGACGGTCTGCCCGACCACCGCCGAGCCGAGGACGAACTGGAGCGTCAGCCACAGCGAATGGTGGAAGCCGCCGTCGCCGAGCACGTCGCGGTAGTTGTCCGCGCCGACGAACTTCGGGTCGCTCGCCGCGATCCCGGTGAGCCGGTAGTCGGTCGCGCCGAGGTACAGCGTCCAGACGGCCGGGAACACGAGGAACACCGCGACGAGGACCAGCGCGGGCGCGACGAACGCCGCCGCGCGGGCCCGTCCGAGGCCGGCCGCGTCGTCGCCGGTGCCCGCGCGGCGCCCGACGGCGAGCGGCCGGGCCTCACTGGGCGACGTTGGCGGCGCCACCGACGATCCCTTCGAGCTTCTTCGTGTACTGCGCGGCGGCCTCCTCCGGGCTCTTGCCGGACACCACGCTCGCCGTGGCCTCCTGCAACGCCGTCGACACCTGCGGGTACACCGCCAGCCCCGGGCGGTAGGACGTCACGGGCAGGACCTTCTCCGCCACGAACGACAGGAACGGGTCGCCCGCGAGGACCTGCCGGTTCACGTCCGTCCGGGACGTGATCTCCGGGGTGCCCGCCAGCCGCGCCTTGACGATCTCCGGCGAGTTCATGAACGCCAGCAGCTCGAACGCCTGCTGCGGGTACTTGGTGCTCGGGTTGAGGACGGTCACCGAGCCGCCCGACATGCTCACGAACGACTGCCCGCGGACGCCCGCGCCCGGGGACACCGCCGGGATCAGCGCGTACCCGACGTCCTGGTCGCGGGTCTTCATCTTCGCCACGCCGGTCTTGGGGTTCAGGACGTCGCGCCAGAAGTAGTCGCCCTCGGCGAGGATGCCGATCCGTCCGGCGGCGAACTCGGCGAACGACTTGTCGCGCCCCTTGGCCTCCTGCTGGAGCTTCGGGTCACCGAGGCCCTCGGCGCCGTAGATCTGCGCGTACAGGCCGAGGACCTGCTTGAGGGCCTGCCCGCCGCCCGTCCACTTGCCGTTGGCGTAGATCTCGGCGCCCGCGCCCGCCAGCAGGGGCAGCACGCCCTGCATGCTGGTCGCCTCGCCCATCGCCGTGCCGGCGTTCAGCTGGACGGGTGTCACGCCGGGGAGCTTCTTCAGGGCGCGCGCCGCGGTGAGGATGTCCTGCCAGCTCTTCGGCTGCCATGTGGCGGGGAGCCCGGCCCGCGCGAACAGCCTCTTGTTGTAGAACAGGAGCCGCCCGTCGGTCGCCGGGGGGATGCCGTAGAGCGCGCCCTCGAACGTGGCCAGCCTCTGGACCGATCCAGGGATCTGCGGCCAGCCGCTCCAGGCGTCCGCGGTGGCGCCCACCACGTCCTTGAGGGGCTTCAGGTACCCGGCCTGGGCGAACTCCCCCACCCAGATGCCGTCGACGTCGACGATGTCGGCGCCCGACCGCGACTTCAGGTCGAGGGCGAGCCTGGTCTTGTACGCCTCGTCGTCGACGCCCTGCCCGCGGAACGTCACCGTCGCGGTGACGCCCTTGGCCTTCTGCGCCGCGACGAACCCCGGGATCACCGTCCTGGTGATCCACTCGGCCTCTTCGGTGTTCTTGCCGCCCTCGATGGCGTTGCGGGTGATCGTGAGCGTGAAGCTCTTCGCGTCCTTGCCGCGTTCGGGATCGGTCGAGGACCCGCCGCCGCCGCACCCGGCGAGCACCGCGCCCGCCAGGACGAGCGCCGCCGCGCCGGTCCGCCTCCTGGAGAAGTCCACGGTGACCTCCTACAAGCGTCACCACTTAACGTGACCGAGAATCGCGATCACGTAAAGACCCGAATGATCACTTCCGTGCTCAGGGGTCCATCAGCTCGGCGGCATGGGCCGCGAACGCCTCCATCGCCTTGGCGGTGATCGGCCCCGGCGCGTCCGGCATCGCCGTGCCGTCCACGGCCCTGATCGGCTGGACGTCGCGCGTCGTCGAGGTCAGGAACGCCTCGTCCGCGCGGTAGAGGTCCTCCAGCGGCAGGTCCTCCTCCTCGCCGCCGCACCACTCCAGCACCAGCGCGCGCGTCACGCCCGCGAGGCAGCCGGACGACAGCGGCGGCGTGACCAGCCGCCCGCCGCGCACCACGAAGATGTTGCTGCCGGTGCCCTCGCACAGGTTCCCCGCGAGGTTGCCGAAGATCGCCTCGCCGCCGCCGCGCTCCTTGGCGTAGGCGAGCGCCAGCGCGTTCTCCGCGTACGACGTGGTCTTGAGCCCCGCCACCGCGGCCCGCTCGCTGCGCGGCCACGGCACCACGGTCACGTCCGCGGCGGGCGGGAACGGCTTCTGCTCCGCGACGATGATCGACACCGTGGGGCCCGCGTCGCCGCGGTCCGAGCCGAGCGGGCCCGGGCCGCTCGTGTAGGTGATGCGGACGCGGGCGAGCGGCCACTTCGGCGCCGCCGCGAGCACTTCGAGGGTCCCCTGCGCCAGGGCGTCGTGGTCGGGCTCGGGCAGCCCGAGGCCCGCCGCGGAGCGGGCCAGCCGCCGCAGGTGCCGGGTCAGCGCGAACGGCTCCCCGTGCTGCGCCTTCACCGTCTCGAAGATCCCGTCCCCGACCATCAGGCCGTGGTCGAACACCGACACCACGGCCCGCTCGGGGTCGAGCAGCTCCCCGTTCAACCAGATCTTGGGCTGCGCCACCCGAAGCCACCTCCACGCAAGCGCCGTGCCGGGGTTCGCGTCCCCCCGGTCTTTGGCTCCACAGTACGGGTCCGCGGGACGCGTTCTCCCTCATTCGGCGAGGCCGGCGCGCTCGACTTCGGCACCCCGGCCGCCGAATCCGCGAAACGTCGCCATATGCACGGCGGCCCGGCGGCGCGGTCAGGGCAGGACGCAGCCGAACGAGTCCGCCAGGCCCCGCCGCCCCGCGTCCGTCACGGTCAGCGCCCGCCGCGTGCTGCCCCGCTCGAACCAGCCGAGCTCGATCATCCGCTTGGTCAGCGCCACGCCCAGCGCCCCGTTCAGATGCGGGCGGCGCTCCGTCCAGTCGAGGCACTGCCAGGCGAACCTGCGCCGCGCCTTCCGCAGCGCCGCCAGATCGAGGCCGAGGGCCTCCAGCCGGTCCTCGCCCTTGTCGGTCACCGCGTACGCCTCGTCGCCGTCCGGCTCGATCATCCCGCCGTCCAGCAGCGCCTCGAACAGCACGACGCCCGCGACCCCGGCGAGATGGTCGTAGCAGGTCCGCGCCTGGTGCAGCCGCCGCGCGTCCCGCGACTGCCGCAGGCTGCGCACCTCCACCGGCGGGCTGATCCGCGACAGCGCCTCGATCACCCGCGCGACCTCGGCGTTCCGCAGCCGGTAGTACCGGTGCCGCCCCTGCCGCACCACCGAGACGAACCCGCCGTCCAGCAGGCGCGCCAGATGCGCGCTCGCCGTCGGCGCGCTCACCCCGGCCGCCCGCGCCAGCTCCCCCGCGGCCAGCGCCCGGCCGTCCAGCAGCGACGACAGCATCACGGCGCGCGCCCGGTCCGCCAGCAGCGCCGCGACCGGTGCGAAATCGGCGTTCAGGACATGTTCGGAGGCCATGTCCCCGAGCGTAGGCGCCGCATCCTTCGACGCGCGCCGAAGCGTCCCGCCGCGCCCGCTCCCGGAATCCGGTTTGGGCTTCGCGCCGGGACGCGCTAATGTTTTCCCCGTCGCCGCAAGGAGGCAAGGCCCCGGAAGGGACCGCGCCACCGGGCAGCGTCACGCGGAAGTGGCTCAGGGGTAGAGCATCACCTTGCCAAGGTGAGGGTCGCGGGTTCAAATCCCGTCTTCCGCTCTGAGGGGCCTTTCAGGCTGTGAACCAGAAGGTCTCGATTCTGGTGGAGTGGCCGAGAGGCGAGGCAACGGCCTGCAAAGCCGTGTACACGGGTTCAAATCCCGTCTCCACCTCGACGCCGTACCTCCCCCCGGAGGCCACGGGTGCGGGCGATTAGCTCAGTGGGAGAGCGCTACCTTGACACGGTAGAGGTCACTGGTTCAATCCCAGTATCGCCCACCATCGTTTCCCCAGCTCAAGCCCTGTCTCGGATGACCGAGACAGGGCTTTCGCGTTGCGTCCGGGGTGCGGCGCCCGCGTTCCCCGATCAGCGGACGACGTCGTAGACGAGCTTGGTGACGCCGTTGGCGTACGTCTCGGACTCGACCACCTTCAGCATCTGCTTCTCCTTGTCGGTGTCGCTGAACATCCGCTTGCCGGCGCCGAGCAGCACGGGGAAGAGCAGCAGGTGGTAGCGGTCGATCAGGCCGGCGTCGGAGAGGTTCCGCGCGAGGGCGGCGCTGCCGTGGACGATGATCGGGCCGCCCCCGGTCTCCTTGAGCTCCGCGACGTCCTTGAGCGAGCGCAGGATCGTGATCTCGCCCCAGCCGTCCACGAGGGCGTCCTCGCCGAGGGTGGTCGAGACGACGTACTTCGGCAGCTCCTTGACGGCCGCGAACTCCTGCATGCCCGGCCACACCGGCGCGAACGCCTCGTAGCTGGTGCGGCCGAACATGAGCGCGGCGGCCTCCTCCATCTCCCGGCCCTTGATCTCGTACGCCTCGGGCAGGAACTCGATGTCCTTGAAGGTCCAGCCGCCGCTGCGGTGGCCCTCCGCCGGGCCGCCGCCGGGAGAGTCGACGACGCCGTCCAGCGAGACGAAGGCGGAGTAGATGAGCGTGCGCATGGTCGATGCCCTTCCGTGGCCAGAGTGATGCCCCAGTCTGCTGTGGCCTGAGGGTCTCCCGCCATCCTCACGTGCGGTTTGTTTGGAGCCGCGCTTTTGTGGGAGGCCGTTCTCGCGATGGGCGCGCCCGCTCGCCGCGCCCCGCTCTCCGGCGTCCGCCCGGCTCCGGCCCGGCGGCACCACCCCAGAAGGACGGTCGCATGCCCGCACTGCACGACGAGGACGCCGAGCCGGACCTCCCCCAGACCGCCGACGACGGGACGCCCGCGCGAGCACCGGTCGACCAGTCTCTGGTGCCGTACCGGTCGTTCAGCGGGCCGACGAACCTGGGCGACCGGCACGCCGAGAACGCCTGACCGGGGAGGCGGGGCCGCCCGTCCATGAGCCGCCATGCCCGGCGTTCTCCTGGCGTTCACCCGAGGCGGACGCCGGGGGCCTGCGCGCGGGTGCCATCCTGAAGCTGGGCTCGTCGTCCCGCAACGTCCAGGGCAAGGAGGAGGTCACCGTGGCGAACCGGCGTGCGCGGACGCTGCGTCCGCTCGGCAGGCGGTCCGTCCGGGACGGGAAGGCGGCGCGGGAGGGCGCGGTCGCGCCGGAGGAGTCGATGGACCCGCGGCCGGGCGAGGGCCGCCGGACGGACGCCGACGGCCTCGTCGACACCGGCATCTACGTGGCAGGGGTCCGCCGCCGGTCCCCGGCCAGCCTCGCCGACACCTACCGCGAGCTGGAGCACGTCGACGGCGGCATGGCGTGGATCGGGCTCTACCGCCCGTCCGACGCGCAGCTGTCGTCGCTCGCCGAGCAGTTCGGGCTGCACGAGCTGGCGCTGGAGGACGCGATCGTGGCGCACCAGCGGCCCAAGCTGGAGCGCTACGGCGACACGCTGTTCGTCGTGCTGCGCGCCGCCCGCTACCTCGACGACGCCGAGGAGGTCGACTTCGGCGAGCTGCACGTCTTCATCGGCGCGGACTTCGTGCTGACGGTCCGGCACAGCGAGTCGCCCGACCTCGGCGTCGTGCGCCGCCGCCTGGAGGACGAGCCGGACCTCCTGGCGCGCGGGCCCGAGGCGGTGCTGTACGCGATCCTGGACGCCGTCGTGGACGGCTACGCGCCCGTGGTCGCCGGGCTCCAGAACGACATCGACGAGATCGAGACGGAGGTGTTCGGCGGCGACCCGGCCGTGTCCCGGCGCATCTACGAGCTGTCGCGCGAGGTCATCGAGTTCCAGCGCGCCACGCGTCCGCTCATGGACATCCTCGCGGCGCTGTCCGCCGGCTTCGACAAGTACGGCGTGGACGAGGAGATGCGGCGCCACCTGCGCGACGTCCAGGACCACGCCATCACCGTCGTGGAGCGGGTGGACGGGTTCCGCCAGAACCTCCAGGACATCCTGACCGTGAACGCGACGCTCGTCGGGCAGGCGCAGAACGAGGAGATGAAGCACCTGACCGAGGCCAGCTACGCGCAGAACGAGGAGGTCAAGAGGATCTCCGCGTGGGCCGCCATCCTCTTCGCCCCGACCCTGATCGGGACGATCTACGGGATGAACTTCGACCACATGCCGGAGCTGCACTGGACGCTCGGCTACCCGCTCGCGCTCGTCCTCATGGGCGTGGTCTGCGGCGTGCTGTACACGGTCTTCAAGCGCCGCGACTGGCTCTGACCCGCACGCCGGGACGGCGGAACCGGAATCGCCGGCGTGAGAAGCTGCGAAGGACGTGGCGGCGCGAGACAATCGCGGAACTGGTCGAGCCCGCCCGGCTCGCCGGCCCGGCACCGACGTAGCGCAAGGGTGACCAAGCCGTTGGACGACCGCATGGACGAGCGCCTCGTGACCCACCGAGTCCGCAGGATCCCGAATCCCCATTCCGAAGCCGTCATCCACGCGGCGGGGCTCCTCGGCGAGTCCGCGGCGCTCCGCCGGGAGACGGCCGCGCGGCTTGAGGAGCTCGCGCTCTGGTACGACCACCTGGCCTCGTACGGGACGGGTGAGAGGCACGGCGAGTACGCGGCGCGGGCGCGGCGGCTGCACCGGAAGGCCGCGGAGATCTGGAGCCGCTCGATGGCCGTCCAGGAGGCCCGCGGCCCGGTGCGGCGCCAGCCGCGGCTGAACCGCACCCCCGGCCGCTGACGGGCGCCGCGCGGGGCGCGTGGCCGAGCGGCGTCGGCTCGATCAGCCGTTATGGGCGGGTTCGTGGCGTTAGCATGATCCGCCATGCGAAAGCGGCTGATCGCCGTGGCCGCGGTCCCGTGGCTGGCGGCGGGATGCGGCGCGGTGAACTCGACGGTGCACGGATACGACCGGTACTCCAATCCCGGCGTGGCGATGGAGCCGACCATCCGCGCGGGCCAGACGGTCGACGCCCGTCCGGTCGAGCGCGGCCGGTACGCGCCGAAGCGCGGCGACATCGTCATCTTCCGGATGCCCGCGTGGACCGGCGGCCGCGACACGCCGCAGCTCAAGCGGGTGGTGGCGATCCCGGGCGACCGGATCGGCTGCTGCTCGCACCCCGGCGGCGTCACGCTCAACGGCACCGTCCTGACCGAGCGGTACATCAAGCCGGACGCCCGCACCGTGCCGTTCGGGCCGATCACCGTGCCCCCGGGCCGGCTGTGGCTCATGGGCGACAACCGGTACGCGTCGGCGGACTCCCGCTACCACCTGAACGACGAAGGGCACGGGACGGTGCCGGTGTCGGCGGTGGTCGGCGTGGTCGTCCTCGATTAGCGCGTGCCGGAGTGAGCCTGCGGCGCGTCCTGGACGTAGCCCTAGGTAGAGGGTCGTGAGCGGGGGGCTCGACGCGTAACCAGAGCGAGCGGAGGGCCCGACGGGATGTGAGGGGTCGAGGGTTCTTGGACGGTGCACGCACGATCGACGGCGCGGCGGCGCCGGGCGCGAGCGGGGATGTCGGCGAGCGGCGGGACCGGCGGCTCGACCCGTTCCTGATCCAGGTCATGGTGCTGGTGTCGGTGGTGGCGGCGCAGGGGCCGATACGCCGGGCGCTGTCGGCGCCGGCGATGCAGAGCTGGATGACGGTGTTCACCGCCGTGGTCCTCCAGGCGCTGCCGTTCCTGGTCTTCGGGGTGCTGCTGTCGGCGGCGATCACGGTGTTCGTCCCGGCCTCGTTCTTCGCCCGCGCGCTGCCGCGGCGGCCCGCGCTGGCGGTGCCGGTCGCGGGGACGGCGGGAGCGGTCCTGCCCGGCTGCGAGTGCGCCTCGGTCCCGGTGGCCGGGGCGCTGGTGCGGCGGGGCGTCCCGCCCGCGGCGGCGCTGGCGTTCCTGCTGTCGGCCCCGGCGATCAACCCGGTCGTGCTGACCGCCACCGCCGTGGCGTTCCCCCGCGAGCCGCGGATGGTCGTCGCGCGGTTCGCCGCGAGCCTCCTCGTGTCCTGCGTCATGGGCTGGTCGTGGCACCGGTGGGGCCGGCCCGGCTGGTTGCGTCCGCCGGCCCGTCCGGTGGACGCCGAGGCGGGCGGGGCGGCGGCCTTCTGGGCGTCGGTGCGGCACGACGTGATGCACGCCGGCGCGTTCCTGGTCGTGGGCGCGATGGCCGCGGCCACGCTGCGGGCCCTGGTACCGGCGCGCTGGCTGCACGCGGCGGCCGCCGATCCGGTGGCGGCGGTCGCGGTCCTGGCGGGCCTGGCGGTGCTGCTCTCGATCTGCTCCGAGGCCGACGCGTTCGTCGCCGCGTCCCTGACCGGGTTCCCGCTCACCGCCAGGCTGGCCTTCCTCGTCGTCGGACCGATGATCGACGTGAAGCTGTTCGCGATGCAGACCGCGACGTTCGGCCGCGGTTTCGCGCTGCGCTTCGCGCCCGCCACGTTCGCGCTCGCCGTCGCCGCCTCCGTCCTGGTCGGGACGGTGCTGCTGTGAACCGGCACGCGCAGGCGCTGGTCATGTTCCTGCTGGGCGTGGCGGTGCTGCACGCCGGCTACACCCCGCTGTACGCGCGGTACGTCAAGTCCGGGCTCCGTCCGCTGCTGCTGGCGGCCGGCGCGGTCCTGATCGTCACCGCTCTGGCCACCGTGTGGACGTCCCGGCGGGGACGCCCGGTGCACGAGGGGCACGAAGCGCACGGCCACGGGCATGGCGGGCCGCGCATCGGGTGGCTGCTGACCCTGCCGTTCCTGGCGCTCCTGCTGGTCGCGCCGCCGTCGCTGGGCGCCTACAGCGCCGACCGCACCGGCACGGCGCTGGCACCGCCGCCGGGCTTCACCGCGCTGCCCGCGAGCGGCCCGCTGCGCCTCGGCCTGGTCGACTACGCCGGACGCGCCGTCTACGACCACGGGCGCCTGCTCGCGGGACGGAGCATCACCATCACCGGGTTCATCAGCCTTGAGGACGGCGCGGCCTACCTCACCCGCATGGTCCTCAACTGCTGCGCCGCCGACGCGCAGCCCGTCAAGGTCGGGCTGTCGGGCACGCTCCCGCCGGTCCTGCGCTCCGACACCTGGTTGGAGGTCACCGGTTCCTACGTCGCCGAGCAGGCCAAGGATCCCGTGAACGGCGCGCCCATCCCCTACCTCAATGTCAGCCAGGCCCGACCCGTCCCGACCCCGAAAGACCCTTACGAGAGCTGACACGATCGGCTGTCGGAAGGGACGGGCACCGGGGCGGCGGCGCGTTCCGCCGCGCGGGCGCTGAACGCCCAGGTGGCGAGTGCGCAGAGCGCGAACGACGCGCCGAGGACGGTGGGACCGGTCCAGCCGGCGGCGTCGTACAGCGCGGTGGTCGCGGTCGCTCCCAGGGCGGAGCCGAGCGAGTAGAAGACCATGTAGGCGCCGATGGTGCTGCTGGTGCGGTCGGGGTAGGCGGCGGTGAGGACGTGCTGATTGCTCACGTGCACGGCCTGGACCGCGAAGTCGAGCAGGACCACACCGAGGATCAGCAGCGGCAGCGACCACGGAAGCCGTCCGATCGCGGTCCAGGAGGCGAGCAGGAGGACGAGCGCGATGCCGGTGACCCGGTGCGCGTGTCCGGCGTCGCCCCAGCGCCCGGCCCGGGCGGCGCCGAGGGCCCCGGCCAGCCCGGCGACGCCGAAGAACCCGATCCGCGTCTCGCTGAGGTGCCACGGCGCGGCCGCCAGCGGCAGCGCCATGCCGCTCCACAGGGTGCCGAACGAGGCGAACAGGAAGAACGCGATGAGCCCGCGGCCGAGGAGGACCGGCTCGGTGAACAGCCCGCCGAAGGACCGCAGGAGCCGCCCGTACGACGTGGTGGCGGGACGGACGTCCTCGGGCAGCCATGCGAGGGCGAGCAGCGCGAGGACGCCGGCGAGCGCCGCCAGGGCCAGGTAGACGCTCCGCCACCCCCACAGGTCCGCCAGGAAGCCCGCGACGACCCGCACGCCGAGGATGCCGATCACCACCCCCGAGGTCACGACGCCCAGGTTCCGGCCGCGCTGGCCGGGCGGTGAGATCGAGGCCGTGTAGGCGACGGCCGTCTGCACCACCACGGCGAACAGGCCCGCGGCGGCCAGCCCGGGAAGCGCCGCCCAGGCCGCCGGGGCTGCCGCGGTGATCGCCGTTCCGGCCGCCACCAGGGCGAGGTGCGCGGCGATCAGGCGCCGCCGGTCGAGCAGGTCGCCCAGCGGCACCAGCAGCACCAGCCCCGCCAGGTAGCCGAGCTGCCCGGCGGCCACGAACCAGCCGAGCGACCCGGCCCCGACGCCCAGGTCGCGTCCCATCGGGCCCAGGACCGGCTGCCCGGCGTAGACGCTCGCCACCGCCACCCCGCACACGACCGCCAGCAGCAGCCTCGTCCTCCAGCTCACGCATCCCCCAAATGGTTTCGATTTGCAACTGATCGGGAGCGTAGGCCAGAATGGTTGCAATGCGCAACCGATTGGAGTGGGGCATGGCGGGCGAGGACACCGGCGGGCGGCGTCCCGGCTGGACGGACCCGGGCTGCCCGGTCGCCCGCACGGTCGACCTGGTCGGCGACCGGTGGAGCCTGCTCATCATCCGCGACGCGATGGACGGCGCCCGCTCGTTCACCGACTTCCAGCAGCGCACCGGCATCGCCCGCAACATCCTCACCGAGCGGCTCCGCAGGCTCACCGCGCACGGCCTGCTCGCGCAGGTCGACGCGCCCTCGGGCAGGCGGAGGCTCTACGCGCTCACCCAGGCGGGCAAGGACCTCTTCCCCGTGATCGTCACCCTGCGCCAGTGGGGCGAGCGGCACGCGTTCGAGGCGGGCGAGGCGCACTCGGTCCTGGTGGACGGCGACGGCGCCCGCGTCCCCGACCTCCTGCCCGTGGCGGCGGACGGTTCGCCGCTGACCAGTGACACGACCTCAGTGCGGCGGAGCACCTGACCCCGCGCCGAGCCTCAGGAACAGGCAGGCCGCGAACCGCCGAGCGTCGGCCGAGCAGGGCACGAACGGGCTGGCGGCGTCCGCCCATGCCCAGGCCGAACGCATGGGAGCGGCCTCAGTCCTTGTCGCCGCCTTCGTTGAGGAGGGACGCCAGCACCGCGGCCTGGCTGATGTCCACGTCGCGGGTCGCCGTGAGAAGCGTCAGCGTGCCCTTGCCGCGCAGCTCCCGCAGCCGGTCCAGGGCTTCGCGCCGCTCGGGGTCCTTGAGCTCCCGCAGGTAGCGGTCCCGGAACTCGCCGAACCTGTCCGGGTCGTGGCCGTACCACTTGCGCAGCTCCGTCGAGGGAGCGACGTCCTTCAGCCACTCGGTCAGGTCGAGCTTGTCCTTGGACAGCCCGCGCGGCCACACCCTGTCCACCAGCACCCGCGCCCCGTCCCCGCGCTCGGCGGGGTCGTGGGCGCGGCGCGTCCGAACCTTCCCCATGCCGCTCAGCTACCCGCCGTCCCGCCCCGCATGCACAGCCGCGCCGCACCGCGGCCGTCCCGCCCTGTGACCGGTTCACCACCCGCCGGAAGTGGCCACCCGGTCACCCGCGTCGAACCGGCCCGCGGCGGCGCACGTGATCCGCGGCAACGACCATCGACGGCTCAAGGAGAGCGACCATGCGCCGACTACTCACCCCCGTCCTCGCGGCACTGGCACCGCTGGTGTCCGCGCTGACCCTCGCACCGGCCGCCCAGGCGGCCGACTTCCCGTTCACGACGGTCCGCACCAACGCCGTCAGCGCGTCCCGGTGCTTCGGGCCGCTGAACGGCGGCCAGGGCGACGGCACCCCGGTGGTGCTGATGGAGTGCAGCCAGCTCTGGCACGGCACGGGCGGCAACACCCCCGACCGCTCGGTCCGCCACTTCGGCGGCAAGTGCCTCGGCCTCGCCGGCGGCAGCACCGCCAACGGCACCGCCCTGGTGCTGCGGACGTGCGGCGTCCCCGTCGCCGGCGACCAGCAGTGGACCTTCGTCGCCCTGAACCCCGGGGGCCTGGACGGCATCTGGGTCCTGCGCAACCAGCAGTCGCTGAAGTGCGCGAACCTGGCCGGCGGCGGCACGGCCAGCGGGACGCGGCTGGTGCTCCAGCCCTGCTCGTTCCGCGCGGACCAGCAGTGGCGGCTGCCGAACGAGCCGGTCACCTATGGCTTCGCCGAGGACAACGGGCTGGCCTGACCCAAGGAACGCCGGGAGGCGCACCCCGCCATCCGGTGAGTATGCCGGCCCCGCCCGCACGGGGCCGGTGCGGCGGGCGTCCGCTCGCGAGGCCCGCACAGGACGTCAAGTGCCGGATGGGGCACCGGCCGCGACGCCGACGGCGACCACGATCAGCAGGATCGCCATCGCCGTGACGACCCACGCCAGCGCCGCCTTGCCGGCCTTGGTGGAGGGGTCCTCGACCCACCGGTGGTAGTCGCGGGTGATCTGGCCGCGCACGGGGCCGAGCATGAAGGGCATGCCGAGCATCAGCGCCGTGTAGAGGAAGAGCATCATGCCCAGGCCGTCGCTCTGGACCAGGCCGCGCCCGCCGACGCAGACGGCGCCGATGACGGGCATCAGCCACTGGAGCTTCCGGTATCTCGGGATCTGGATGATCCACCGCATCGCGACCAGGTTGACTGCGGTGGCGGCGGCCGCGATGGCGAACCAGGCACCGGTGGGCAACGACAGGAACATACGCGTCACTCGTCTCTCAATACCGTGGCGAATCGAACGTCACGCTGTAGGTGACGGCTCTGAACTCGGACGTCCGGGCGGGCCATGGATATGGGAGAAGGGAGGTGCGGAAGTCATTGGTCCTCCTGGCGACGCGACCATTCACTCGCCGACCAGACTTCCCGGCACACCAGGTGCGACATTAGCGCATGCGGCCGGTGCGCTACCAGGTGACGAGCAGTTCCTTCGGGCGGCGGACGAAGCGGTCGAGCGTCCAGGGGATCTCGTCGGCGGGCACGGCCAGGCGCAGGCCCGGAAGGCGCGCGGTGAGGGTGGACAGGGCGACCTGGAGCTCCATCCTGGCCAGAGCGGCACCGAGGCAGCGGTGCAGTCCGTGGCCGAAGGCGATGTGCGGGTTGTCCTCGCGGGCGAGGTCCATGCTGTCGGGGTCGCGGAACGTGCCCGTGTCCCGGTTCGCCGCGCCGATCTCCACCAGGACCTGCTCCCCGGGACGCATCAGGACGCCGCCGACCTTGACCTCCTCCACGACGAAGCGTGCCATCGACCCCTGCACCAGCAGCGGTACGTACCGCAGCAGCTCCTCCACGGCCGCCGGGACGAGGCCGGGGTCGGCCGCCAGCCGGGCGTAGTCGCCACTGGCCAGCAGGAGGTAGACGAAGTTGGGGATCTGCGAGGCGGTGGTCTCGTGGCCCGCGCCGAGCAGGGCCCGCACCAGGTTGGTGACCTCGTCGTCGGTGAGGCGGTCGCCCTCGATCCGCTCGCGGACGAGGGCCCCGATGAGGTCGTCGGTCGGCTCGTCGACGCGCCGCGCCGCCAGCCCGGCCAGGTAGGCCATCATCTCCTCGTTGGCGGCCTGCGCCAGGTCGGGCGTGAGCGCGGTGGTGCTGAGCAGGGCGTCGGTCCAGGCGGTGAAGCGCGGCCGCTCCGTGGCGGGGATGCCGAGCAGGTCGCAGATGACCTGGATGGGCAGGTCGAGCCCGAACCCGTCCGCCAGGTCGGCGGGCGGCCCCGCGTCGATCATCGCGCCGGCGAGCCGGTCGGCGATCCGCTGCGTGCCCGGGCGCAGCCGCTCGACCCGGCCGGGCGTGAACGTCCGGTACACGAACCGGCGCAGGCGGGTGTGGTCGGGCGGGTCGACGCTGAGGAGGGTGCCGACGGTCGGGTCCATCGGCGTCACGCCGGCGACCTGGTCGACGGGGATCCCCAGGCGCTCGGCGTCCCGGCTGAAGGAGGGGCTGCTCAGGACGAACCGCGCGTCCTCGTACGCGGTGACGAGCCACGCCGGGGGTCCGTAGGGAAGCCGGACGCGGACGGGCACCCGCCGCGCGCGCGTCGCGTCGAGGAGCGGAGACGGCCGCAGCGCGTCCGCGCCCTCGAATGGGAAGCTGGGAAGTGTCGGCATGGCGACTCCAACGGGAGCCTACCTGGACGGAAGAAAAATACGGACGACGGCGCGCGCTCCCTTCAAAGAGAATGTCGCGAATAATGGACGCGCGCAATGTGACCGGTGCGCCAGAATGCCCTCACGAGATCATTTCCCCCGCCGTTCTGGCGACTATTAGAGAATTCAATCAACTCCGCTACGGCGGCCATCGCCCCCGACCCGACGCAGGTTGCGCCGACCGAGCAGCGCTAGGGCGGGCTTGAGCAGCAGCCACTCCCCCGGCCGGTAGTCCCGCGCCCGCACCAGCCGGGCCGCGAGGTCGGGGCGCTGAAGCCAGAGGTAGGCGCGCGCCTTCTCCGCGTGGAGCGAATGGGACACGACCTTGATGCGCTCCGCGTCCTCGATCAGCGGGATGACGTTGGCGACGTTCTCCCAGGTCGAGCGGCTCTCGGTCTCGACGAGCAGCGGGCCGCGATATCCGTAGCGGGTCCGTGCGTAGGACGCCATCAGGTCCGCTTCCGGCCGTCCGCCGCCCACCGGTCCTCCGCTGAGGACGAGGCGGGTCCGCGGGCCGTCGAGCGAGCGCAGTCCGGCGCGTAGGCGCCAGCGGTTCACCGCGTTGATGCGGTCGCCGCGGTTGCGGAATCCGAGCACGACGACGGCTTCCCTGGCCCCCGGACCGGATTCGGTGGAACCGAGGCGGCGGCGGGACGCGCGCCAGTGCTCCACCTCGCCCCATCCAAGGACCGCGAGAACCGCGCAGCAGAAACCCGCGGTGATCGGCTTCACGGGGGAACCTTAGTCCGGCCGGGCATCGGGCGGCGGGTGCCGGAGATCGCTTGTCTCTTATTGCCTACCTGAATAGCATGGAATTATGATCACCGGTTCGCGGTCGGGGCGTGTCGAGGTTCGGTCCGTGGCTTGGGACGATCCGGCGGCGGCGGGGTTGCGGGCGGCCATGCAGGCCGAGATGGAGGCCAGGTACGCCGACCGGGTGGCGGACGTGCTCGCGCGGGCCGCCGCGCCCGAGTCGAGGCTGCACAGCACGCTCGGCGTCGAGGCGGAGCAGGTGGCCTACGTCGGGGTCGCGTACGCCGGGGACGCCGCGGTGGGGCATGTCGCGCTGCGGTGGCTGGACGGCGATCTGGAGCTGAAGCGCATGTACGTCGCGCCCGGGCACCGGGGGTCGGGCGCCGCGCGGGTGCTGCTGGCGGCGGCGGAGGGGGCGGCCCGTTCCCTCGGCGCGTCCCGGATCATCCTGCAGACGGGCGACCGGCAGCCGGAGGCCGTCCGGCTGTACGAGCGCGAGGGCTACGCGCACATCCCGGTCTTCCCGCCGTACGAGTGGCTGGACTTCTCGGTCTGCATGGAGAAGGTCCTCTAGCGGGCGTCCGTCACGCGGCGAGGCGGTGGCGGTCCTGCGGCTCGTCCCAGTCGGCCCGGTGCGGTTCGACCTCGATGCGGGTGACGGCGGGGTCGAGGAACGGCGGGCCGAGGTGGGTGAACGCGCTGAAGTCGGTGGTCTCGCGGAAGGCGGGGAGCCGGTAGAGGTCGCGCGCGTAGGGCCACAGGTTCGGGAAGTCCACCAGGCGGCGTTCGCTGATCTTGGCGAACGGGTTGTAGGTGAGGTCGAAGCGGGCCAGCGTCACCCAGAGCCGGACGTCGGACTCGGTGATCGAGTCGCCGAACAGGAAGCGGCGGGACGCCAGGCGCTCGTCGAGCCGGTCCAGCGCGGAGATCACGCGGGCGCGCAGGACGGCGTAGTCCTCGTCGGAGGCGGCGCCGGCGACCCGGTAGTTGCCGTCGTTGAAGTTGACGTAGATGTACTCGTTGAGCTCGTCGATCTCGTCGCGCAGTTCCACGGGGTAGAGGCGGACGTCCGGGTCGCCGAACTTCTCGAACTGGGTGCCCAGGTCGATGGTGATGTCGAAGAAGTTGTTGCTCACGATCCTGCCGGTCACCCGGTCCCAGAGGACGGGGACGGACACGTGGCCGCCGTATCGGGGCTCGGTCGCCTCGTAGGCCTCGCGCAGGAACCGGAAGCCGTTGACCGGGTCGGCGCCGCGCTTCTCGCGGAACGCCCAGCCGCGCCCGTCCCGTTCGTCGTCGACGTACGAGAGGGAGACGACGTCCTGGAGGCCCTTCAGGATCCGGACGATGGCGGCGCGGTGCGCCCAGGGGCAGCGGTGGGAGACGTAGAGGTGGTAGCGGCCCGGCTCGGCGGGGTAGCCGCTCGACCCGTCGGCGGTGATGCGGCCCTGGAACGGGTAGCGGGGGCGGTTCCAGCCGCCGTTCTCCACCTTCAGCGCGGTGGCTCCGTAGACACCGTGCTTGTCGAGGTCCACCGGGTCGGCATAAACGGGGGTGCCGGTCGGCGTGGTCATCGGTTCGTCTCCAAGGCGCAAGGGGAAGGCGGAAGCGGTCTCAGCGAATCACCGCCGCGGCCTTTCAGTCAACTATCCCTACCTATTTAGCAGGGAGTGGTCGTGCGGCCCTAGGGGTTCAGGGGGAAATGACAGGGGAACGCGCGGCGGTGCTCCACCGGACGATGGGAATCATGAAAGCCCTGGTCCTTTCGGGTGGGTCCGGAACACGGCTGCGCCCCATCACGCACACGTCCGCGAAACAGCTGGTGCCCGTCGGGAACAAGCCGGTGCTCTTCTACGGGCTGGAGGCGATCGCCGACGCGGGCATCACCGAGGTCGGCATCGTGGTCGGCGAGACCGCCGCGGAGATCGAGGCGGCCGTCGGCGACGGGTCGCGGTTCGGGCTGCGCGTCACCTACCTCCGGCAGGAGGCGCCGCTCGGGCTCGCGCACGGCGTCCTCATCGCGCGGGACTTCCTCGGCGACGAGGACTTCCTGCTCTTCCTCGGCGACAACTTCATCGTCGGCGGCATCACCGGCGTCGTGGACGGCTTCCGCGCGGACCCGTCCGACGCGCGGCTGCTGCTCACCGAGGTGCCGGACCCGACCCGCTTCGGCGTCGCGGAGCTGGACGCGGACGGGCGGATCATCGGCATCGAGGAGAAGCCGAGCCGCCCGAAGAGCGACCTGGCCCTGGTCGGGGTGTACCTCTTCGGCCCGGCGGTGCACCGGGCGGTCCGCGCGATCGCGCCGTCGCCGCGGGGCGAGCTGGAGATCAGCGACGCCATCCAGTGGCTGCTGGACGAGGGCCTGGACGTCCGGTCGACGACGATCACGGGGTACTGGAAGGACACCGGCGACGTCGACGACATGCTGGAGGCCAACCGCACCGTGCTGGAGGGCCTGGAGCACCGGGTCGAGGGCGACGTGGACGCCGACACCGAGATCATCGGGCGGGTGCGGATCGCGGCCGGCGCGATCGTCAAGGGGTCGCGCATCGTGGGCCCGGCGATCATCGGCGCGGACGCGCGGATCGCCGGCTCCTACATCGGCCCGTTCACCTCCATCGCCGACGGGGTCCGCGTCGAGGACAGCGAGATCGAGTACTCGATCGTGCTCGACGGCTCGTCCATCCAGGGCGTGCGGCCCATCGAGGCGTCCCTGGTCGGACGGGCCGTCGAGGTCACCCCGGCCTCGCGGACCCGCGCGGCGCACCGGCTCGTCCTCGGCGACTACAGCAGGGTCCGGATCTCATGACGCGGATCCTCGTCACGGGCGGCGCGGGGTTCATCGGCTCGCACTACGTCCGCAGGCTCCTCGGTCCCGAGGGGCCCGGGGACGCGGCGGTCACCGTGCTGGACGCGCTCACCTACGCGGGCAACCGGGCGAACCTGGCCGCGGTCGAGGACCATCCGGGCTTCCGGTTCGTCCACGGCGACATCTGCGACGCCGCGCTCGTCGGCGAGCTGGTCGCCGCGCACGACCAGGTGGTGCACTTCGCCGCGGAGTCGCACGTGGACCGCTCGATCGAGGCGGCGGGGGACTTCGTCCGCACCAACGTCCTCGGGACGGGCACGCTGCTGGACGCGGCGCTCCGCTCGGGCCTGGGCACGTTCGTCCACGTGTCCACCGACGAGGTGTACGGGTCGGTGGAGGAGGGGTTCTCACCGGAGACGGCGCCGCTGAGCCCGAACTCCCCCTACGCGGCGTCCAAGGCCGCCGCGGACCTGCTCGCGCTGTCCTACCACCGCACGCACGGCCTGGACGTGCGGGTGACGCGCTGCTCCAACAACTACGGGCCGTACCACCACCCGGAGAAGGTCATCCCGCTGTTCGTGACGCGGCTGCTGGAGGGGCGGCGCGTCCCGCTGTACGGCGACGGGCTGAACGTGCGGGACTGGCTGCACGTGGACGACCACGTGCGCGCCGTCGAGCTGGTGCGCGTCAAGGGCGCGCCCGGCGAGGTCTACAACATCGGCGGCGGGACGCAGCTGACGAACCGGGAGCTGACCGGGCTGCTCCTCGCGGCGACCGGCGCCGGCTGGGACCGGGTCGAGCACGTGCCCGACCGCAAGGGCCACGACCGGCGCTACGCCGTCGACGACGGCAAGATCCGCGCCGAGCTGGGGTTCGAGGCGAGGACCGGCTTCGCCGCCGGCCTCGCCTCGACCGTCACCTGGTACCGCGAGAACCGCCACTGGTGGAAGCCGCTGGTGTGACCGGGCCGTCCGGCCCGGCCGGGTCCAGCGCGCGGCGCCGCACCCGGTCGACCAGGCGGGCCTGGTCGACCAGGGACCGGCCCTCCAGGACGGACGGGACGCCGTCGCGGACCCGCGCGACGAAGGCCGCGGCGGCGGAGGCGAAGTGGTCCTCGGCGGGGAGGGTCAGCTCCTCGACGCGGTCCTGGTGCTCGATCCGGATGACCGCGCGGTGCGCCGCCGACGGCGTGTAGGCCCAGGTCAGCTCGATGCGCCCGGTGCTGCCCCACAGCGCGTACCGCGACCGGTACGCGCGCTCGGCGCCCCAGGTCAGGTGGGCGGTCACGCCGCCCGGCGCGACGAGCAGCGCCCCGCCGGACACGTCCACGCCCCGGGCCTCGTCGACGTGCGCGTAGACGCCGCGGATCTCCAGGTCGGCTCCGAGGTAGAGCAGCGCGGTCCGCAGCGGGTAGACGCCGACCTCGGTCAGCACCCCTCCCCCGAGGTCGGACCGGTAGATGTTGCGGCCGTCCGCCATCGGCGGGAACGCGAACTCGGCGGTGAGCGTGCGCAGCTCCCCGATGGCGCCCCGGGCCAGCAGGGCGCGGACCTCGGCGTGCTGGGAGTGGCACAGGAACATGAAGTTCTCCAGCAGCGCCAGCCCGCGCGACTCGGCGAGCGCGACCAGCGCCTCGGTCTCCTCCGCGGACGCCGTCAGCGGCTTCTCCGCCAGCACGTGACGGCCGGACCGCAGCGCCCGCCCGATCCACTCGGCGTGCAGGTGCACGGGCAGCGGCAGGTACACCGCGTCGACGTCCGGGCGCTCCAGCAGCGCCTCGTAGCCGGTCACGGGCTCGGCGCCGAACCGGCCGGCGAAGCGCCGGGCCTTGGCCGGGTCGCGGCTGGCGATCGCCGTCAGCCGGACGTCCGGGTGGGCGGCCAGCGCCGGCAGCGCGCGCCGCCAGGCGATGTCCGCACAGCCGATGACGCCGATTCTCAGTGGTCCGGAATTCACGGCCGCGGCCTCCATTCACGGAAGGGTCGAATCACGACGAGACTAGGCGCGGGGTACGGGTCGCATTCCCCCTGACGTGGGCTTCCTCCGCCCCGGAGGGTCCCCCTACGCGTCCCCTGAACATCGTCGCGCGGCACCGCGGAAAGCCCCGCGGCTGCATTCTGGAAACTCCCGTACCGACCATTCGAGGAGGACCGATGTCGGGGATTCTCGCGGCGCTGACGACCGACCACCGGAGGGCCGTGCGGATCGCCGAGTCGGCGCAGGCGGCCGAGGGCGTCCTGACGCTGGAGCGGTTCCGCGCGTGGTTCGCCGAGCGCCGCCGCGAGGACGCCTCCCGGGTGGAGCGGATCCCGCTGGACGAGCTGGACCGCTGGCGCACCGATCCCGCCACCGGCGACATCGCCCACGAGAGCGGCCGGTTCTTCGCGGTGACGGGCCTGTCCGCCGAGGTCGCCGGAGCGGCGGTGCCCGCCTGGACGCAGCCGATCCTGCTGCAACCGGAGATCGGCATCCTCGGCATCCTCGCCAAGGAGATCGACGGGGTGCTGCACTTCCTCATGCAGGCCAAGAACGAGCCCGGCAACCCCGACGGCGTGGAGATCTCCCCCACCGTGCAGGCGACGCGGAGCAACTACACGCGCGTCCACCGGGGCGCCCCGGTCCCCTACCTCGACTACTTCCGCGACACCCGCCGGCACCACGTGATCGCGGACGTGCTCCAGTCGGAGCAGGGGTCGTGGTTCTTCCAGAAGCGCAACCGCAACATCATCGTCGAGACGACGGACGAGGTGGAGCCGCTGGAGGGCTTCGCCTGGCTCACCCTCGGCCAGCTCCACCGGCTGCTGGCGGGCGACACGGTGGTCAACATGGACGCGCGGACGGTGCTGTCGTGCCTGCCGTTCTCGGGGGTGGGGCTGTCGTCGTCCCACGCGTTCCCCGGGCAGGAGTTCCGGCAGTCCGTGCTGCGCTCGTACAGCGAGGAGTTCGCGGGGCTGCACGACATCGGCGGCATCCTGAGCTGGATTACCGAGACGCGCAGCAGGCACGAGGTCGCGGCGCGGCGCGTCCCGCTGCGCGACGCCGAGCTCTGGCACCGCAGGGACGGGACGATCGAGCACGAGTCCGGGCTGTTCTTCCGGGTGATCGGGGTGCGCGTGGAGAGCGGGCACCGCGAGGTGTCGCGCTGGGACCAGCCGCTGGTGGAGCCGATCGGGGTCGGCGTCAACGCGTTCCTGGTCAAGCGGGTGGACGGGGTGCTGCACGCGCTCGTGCACGCCGGGGTCCAGCCCGGTTTCCGCGACGTCCTGGAGCTCGGCCCGACCGTGCGCTGCACGCCGGGCAACTACGCCTGGCTGCCCGCGGCGGCCCGGCCTCCGTTCCTGGACGAGGTGCTGTCCGCGCCGCCCGAGCGGATCCGGTTCGCGAGCGTCCTGTCGGAGGAGGGCGGCCGGTTCCGCGACGCCCGCAACCGCTACATGATCATCGAGACGGACGCCGGGCACGCGCCCGACCCGGGGCCCGACTACCGGTGGCTGACGCTGCACCAGCTCGTCGGGCTGCTGCGGCACAGCCACTACGTCAGCGTGGAGGCGCGCAGCCTGGTCGCCTGCCTGCACAGCCTCGGCGGCCTCCTCGGGATCGCCCATGGTGCGGTTGGCGACCGCCCACATCCGGCTGCGGTGGCGCTTGACCAACTCGGCGAAGG
>NZ_CAACUY010000057.1 GCF_900659615.1 Actinomadura fibrosa
GGCTCCGGGGCGTCCCGCGGCGCCGGTCCGTCGTCGGGCGGCAGGAAGGACGGGCGGGAGCGGGCGGCGCCGCCCCGGCCGGAGTCCTGGTCACCGGTCATGGACCCAGCGTAAGGGGAGCGGCCGCGTTGGCCGGGACGCCCCCGGCGGGGCGCGCGGGTCGGTAGTTTGGATCCGAGTCCGAAATGGGAGGAGAGCCCCGGTGTTGCTCGTTTTCGGGCTGACGGCGGTGTTTCGCACGGTCAGCGAGGGGACGTTCCACTGCCCGCGCTGCGGCGGTGACCGTGCCTACCGGAGGCGGGCGGGACGCCGCTGGTGCTCGCTGTTCCTCGTCCCGCTCGTGCCGCTGTGGCGGCTCGGCCAGGTGGTGGAGTGCCGCGCGTGCCGCGGCCGCTTCGCCCCCGCGGCGCTGCGGACGGCGACGGCGCGGCAGATGGCGGCGGCGCTGCCCGCCGGGATGCGGGCCGCCGCGGCGCTGGTGCTGGACGCCGGCGACCCGTCCGACGGGACGGCGCGCGCCCGCGCCGTCGAGGCCGTCCGCGGCTACGGGGGGACCGACTACGACACCGCCTCCGTGGACGCCGACCTCGCGCTGCGGCGCGAGTTCCTGGAGGACGAGGTCGCGCTGGCGGGCTCCCACCTCGCCGTGGAGGCCAAGGAGTGGTTCCTCGCGCAGGCCGTCCGCGTCGGGCTGGCCGGCGGGCCGCTCGGCGACGCGCAGCGGAGCGTCCTGCACCGGATCGCCGAGCTGATGGGCATGTCCCGCGCCTACGCGCTGGGCGTGATCGTGACGGCGGAGGGGGCGGCGCGGTGATGGAGGACCGGCACCGCGCCGGGACGGCCCTGGTGCGCCGCCCCGGGCCCCGCCTGGCGGACGGGATCGTCACCCACATCGACCGCCGCCCGGTGGACGCGGCGCTCGCGGCGCGCCAGCACGCGGCCTACGTCGGCTCGCTGCGGGCGGCCGGCTGGCGGATCCGCGAGGTCGCGCCCGCCGACGCCCATCCCGACGCGGTGTTCGTCGAGGACGCCGTGGTGGTCTGCGGCGACCTCGCGGTGCTCGGCCGGTCCGGCGAGGCGCGCCGCCGCGGCGAGGTGCCGGGCGCGGAGCGGGCGGTGCGCGACCTCGGCCTGCGGGTCGAGCGGATCAAGGAGCCGGGCACCCTGGACGGCGGCGACGTGCTGCGCGTCGGCGACACCGTCTACGTCGGGCGCGGCGCCCGGACGAACGAGGAGGGCATCTGCCAGCTCGCGCACCTGCTGGGCGGGCGGCGGGTGGTGCCGGTGGACACGAGCGGCTGCCTGCACCTGAAGTCGGCGCTGTCCGCGCTGCCCGACGGCAGCCTGATCGGCCTGCCGGACCTGGTCGACACGTCCGTCCTGCCGTGCCTGTCGGTCGTGCCGGAGCCGGCCGGCGCGCACGTGGTGGTGATCGGCCCCGAGCACGTCCTGATGTCGGCGTCGGCGCCGCGCACCGCCGCCCGGCTCGCCGCGGACGGGCTGCGCGTGACGTCGGTGGACATCAGCGAGTTCGAGGCGCTCGAGGGCTGCGTGAGCTGCCTCTCGGTGCTCGTCCCCTGAAATTCCCGGGATAACGGTCGCCCGCAATGCCGGGTGCGGCTTTCGTAAGGCGCTTGTAACACGGCGGTCGTTGCGCGGAAATCTCATTCCGGAGACTTGTCACAGAAAACTGCGGTCGGGGGCCGGTTCTGTGAGGAGTCGATAGTTGCGCGAACCATTCCTTCGGCCGCTGGCGGCGGCGGTCCTGCTGCCGGCCGCGCTGCTCACGGCGTGCGGCGGCGAGTCCGGTGACGGCGCCGGCGGGGGCGCCTCGGGCGGGAGCACCATCAAGGTCGGCGTGCTGCACTCGCTGAGCGGGACGATGGCGATCAGCGAGGTGACCGTCAAGAACTCCGAGACGCTCGCCATCGAGGAGGTCAACGCGGCGGGCGGCCTGCTCGGCAAGAAGGTGGAGCCGGTCGTGGAGGACGGCGCCTCCGACTGGCCGACGTTCGCCCAGAAGGCCCAGAAGCTCATCAAGAAGGACAAGGTCGCGACGGTGTTCGGCGGCTGGACGTCCGCCAGCCGCAAGGCGATGCTGCCGGTGTTCGAGCGCAACAAGGCGCTGCTGTGGTACCCGGTGCAGTACGAGGGGCTGGAGAGCTCGCCCTCCATCTTCTACACCGGCGCCACCACCAACCAGCAGATCGTCCCCGGCCTGGACTACCTGAAGGAAAAGGGCAAGAAGAAGCTCTACCTGGTCGGCAGCGACTACGTTTTCCCGCGTACCGCGAACAAAATCATCAAGGCCTATGCCAAGGCCAATGGGATGCAGATCCTCGGCGAGGAGTACACCCCGCTCGGGCACACCGAGTACAGCACGCTCGTCAACAAGATCGGCGAGGCGAAGCCGGACGCGGTGTTCAACACGCTGAACGGCGACAGCAACGTGGCGTTCTTCAAGCAGCTCCGCAGCGCCGGTTTCGACGCCGCGAAGCTGCCGGTGATGTCGGTGAGCATCGCCGAGGAGGAGGTCAAGGGCATCGGGATCGACAACATCGTGGGGCAGCCCGTCGCCTGGAACTACTACGAGACCACCAAGGGCAGGGCGAACGACACGTTCGTCAAGGCGTTCAAGGCCAAGTACGGGACGGGGAAGGTCACGTCCGACCCGATGGAGGCCGGGTACAACGCGGTGCACCTGTGGGCCGCCGCCGTGAAGAAGGCCGGCAGCACCGACCCGGAGGCCGTGAAGAAGGCCGCCGCCGGGCTCTCCCTGGACCTGCCCGAGGGCAAGGTGACCATCGACGGCCCGACCCAGCACGTCTACAAGACCGCCAGGATCGGCGTCGTCCGGAAGGACGGCCTCATCGACGAGGTCTGGTCCAGCAAGGAGCCGATCAAGCCCGACCCGTACCTGAAGTCCTACCCCTGGGCCGCCGGCCTGTCGTGACGCGCGCGAGCGGCGCCGTGCGCGCGGCGCCGCCCCCGCCCGTCCAGCCCGGTGCGCCCTGAGGAGGCGGCATGGATTCACTGCTCAACCAGGTGCCGATCGGCCTCAGCATCGGCGCGGTGCTGCTGCTGGTCGCGCTCGGCCTGACGTTCACCTTCGGCCAGATGGGCGTCGTCAACATGGCCCACGGCGAGTTCATCATGGCCGGCGGCTACACCGCGTACATGCTCCAGGACTGGGCCGGCTCGCAGGCGGTGCTCGCCGCCCTGCCGGTGGCGTTCGCGGTGGCGGGCGCGCTCGGCTGGGTGCTGGAGCGCCTCGCGATCCGGCACTTCTACGGCCGGCCGCTCGACACGCTGCTGCTGACGTGGGGCGTCAGCCTCGTCCTCCAGCAGGCCGCGCGCGACCTCTTCGGCGCGCCGAACGTGCAGGTCGTCGCGCCCGGCTGGCTGACCGGCCGGATCGAGGTGCTCGGCGGCGCGCTGCCGTACGCGCGGCTGTTCATCATGGCCCTCGCGGTCGCGTGCGTCGCCGGGATCTGGCTGTACCTGAGCCGGTCCCGGCCGGGCCGCCGGATGCGGGCGGTCATGCAGAACCGCCAGCTCGCCGAGGTCTCCGGCGTCGCGACGGCCCGCGTCGACCAGCTGACCTTCTTCATCGGCTCGGGCCTCGCCGGCGTCGCCGGGGTGGCGCTGACGCTGATCGGGCCGGTCGGCCCGTCCATCGGCACCTACTACATCGTGGACGCGTTCCTCGTCGTCGTCGCGGGCGGGCTCGGCCAGCTCCGCGGCGCCGTCATCGCCGCGGTCGCGCTCGGCATGCTGAACTCCTACGCCGAGTTCTGGACGGACGCGAGCCTCGCCAAGGTGATCGTGTTCGCGGTGGTCATCGGATTCCTCCAGGTCCGGCCGCAGGGCATGTTCGTCCTGCGCTCCAGGGCGCTGACATGACCGCCCCCGGGACCGCGCTCCGCTCGCCGGCCCTGCGCGCCCGGCTGCGCGGCTACGCGCTCTTCGCCGCGGTCGCGCTGCTCCTGCTGGTCGTGGCGCCGCTCGCGCTGCCCGCGTTCCGGCTGGACGAGCTGGCCAAGTACCTGTGCTTCGCCATCGCCGCGCTCGGCATCGGGCTCGCCTGGGGGCAGGGCGGGATGCTCACGCTCGGCCAGGGCGTGTTCTTCGGCCTCGGCGGCTACGCGATGGCGATGTACTTCAAGCTCCACGACGCGGACGGCGACCTCCCCGACTTCATGGTGTGGTCCGGGGTGGAGAAGCTGCCCGCGCTGTGGAAGCCGTTCGAGAGCCCGGTGGTCGCGATCGCCGCCGTCGTGGCCGTCCCGGTCGCCGTGGCGGCGGTGCTCGGCGCGCTCGTGTTCCGGCAGCGGGTGCGCGGCGCGTACTTCGCGATCCTGACGCAGGCGCTGGCCGCCGCGTTCGTCATCCTGCTGGTCGGGCGGCAGGGCCTGACCGGCGGGACGAACGGCCTGACCAACTTCTACGACGTCTTCGGCCGGGACCCCGAGGCCGAGAGCACCCAGCGGACGATGTACTTCGTCACCGCCGCCGTCCTCGGCGTCCTGTACCTCGCGGCGCGGCAGCTCGTGAAGAGCCGGTTCGGGCGGCTGCTGGTCGCCGTCCGGGACGGCGAGGACCGGGTGCGGTTCCTCGGCTACAACCCCGCCACGGTCAAGACGGTCACGTTCGCGATCTCGGCGGGCATGGCGGGGCTCGCCGGCGCGCTGTTCGTGCCGGTCGTCGGGATCATCTCGCCCTCTCTGCTCGGCGTCGTGCCGTCGCTGGAACTGGTCGTCGCCGTCGCGGTCGGCGGCCGCTACGCCCTCGCGGGCGCGGTCCTCGGCGCGGTCGTCATGAACTACGCGAAGACCGAGTTCAGCGAGCAGTGGGCGGGCGGCTGGCTCTACCTCCAGGGCGCGCTGTTCATCCTCGTGATGACGCTGGCGCCGAAGGGCGCGGTCGGCCTCTACGAGCAGGTCAAGGACGCCGTCGCCCGCCGCCGGACGCCCGAGCGCCCGGTGCCGGCGCAGTCCGTCCAGGGGGAGGCAGCATGAGCGAGAACGAGGGGGCGCTGCTGGAGATCCGCGGGCTGGAGGTCGTGTTCGACGGGTTCCGGGCGATCGACGGCGTGGACCTGACCGTCGGGCAGGGCGAGCTGCGGTTCCTCATCGGGCCGAACGGCGCGGGCAAGACGACGCTGATCGACGTGGTCACCGGGCTGACGCGGCCCGCCGCCGGGACCGTCCGGTTCGCCGGGACGGAGCTGACCGGCCGCCGCGAGCACCGCATCGTCCGGCTCGGCATCGGCCGCACGTTCCAGACCTCGGTGGTGTTCGAGGAGCTGACCGTGGTCGAGAACCTCGACCTCGCCGCCGGGTTCCGCCGCCCGCTGCCCGCGCTGCTGCGGCAGCGGCGCGGCGTCTCCGGCACGGTCGCCGAGGCCCTGGACGTGATCGGCCTCGGGGACCTCGCGGACCGTCCCGCCGGGGTGCTCTCGCACGGCCAGCGCCAGTGGCTGGAGATCGGCATGCTCATCGCGCAGCGGCCGCGGCTCCTGCTGCTGGACGAGCCCGTCGCCGGCATGAGCGGCGGCGAGCGCGAGCGCACCGGCGAGCTGCTCACCCGGATCGCCGCGGACCACACGGTGGTCGTGGTCGAGCACGACATGGAGTTCCTGCGCCGGTACGCCTCGCAGGTCACGGTGCTGCACGAGGGGAAGGTGCTGGTGGAGGGCGACGTGGCCGCCGTCCAGGCCGATCCGCGGGTCCAGGAGGTCTATCTGGGCCGTTCCCGGGAGGACGTCCGATGAGCGGGCCCGAGAGCACGCCGGAGGCGGGCGAGCCGCCGCTGCTGGAGGTGACCGGGCTGGAGGCCGCCTACGGGCGCGCCCGCGTCCTGTTCGGCGTGGACGTCACGGTCGGCGCGGGCTCGCTGACGTGCGTGATGGGCCGCAATGGCGTCGGCAAGACCACCCTGCTCAACGCGGTCATGGGCGTGCTGGCGCCGACCGCGGGCCGTGTCGTCTTCGACGGCGAGGACGTGACGCGGCTGCCCGCGCACGAGCGGGTCCGCCGCGGCATGGGCTACGTGCCGCAGGGGCATGAGACGTTCCCGCAGCTCACCGTGGCCGAGAACCTCCAGGTCACGCTGGAGGCGTCCCGGCACCGCGACCGCGGCGCGATCGACGAGGCGCTGGAGGTGTTCCCCCGGCTGAAGGACCTGCTGGGGCGCCGCGCCGGGTTCCTGTCCGGCGGCCAGCAGCAGCAGCTCGCGATCGCGCGGGCGCTCGTCACCCGGCCGCGGATGCTGCTGCTCGACGAGCCGACCGAGGGCGTGCAGCCGTCCATCGTCGCCGAGATCGAGGCGGCGATCGTCCGGCTGCACCGCGAGCGCGGCCTCGCGGTGCTGCTGGTCGAGCAGTACCTGGAGCTGGCCCTCCGGCTCGCCGACGGCTTCGTGATCATCGAGGGCGGGGTCGTCCGCCGGGCCGGTACCGCCGGGGACCTGCGGGACGAGGAGGTCCGCCGCCTCCTCGCCGTCTGAGGGCTCCAGACCCGGGACGCGCGGGGCACCAGGAATGTCCTGGTGCCCCGCGGGCGTTCCTGAGACGGGGGAGCCGCCGGATGTCTCAGTATTCGGGACGGGGTTTCCGTAACACGGATGGCATCTGTTAGCTTGACAATCGTGTCGTGCGACCTGCTCCTCCTTAGCGGCCGCAGCGGGGGCCTGTAGAGGTCGGCTCCCTCGCTGCGGGATATCGACGTGCGTCGGCCGCAGGATCCGAGCAGAGGGACCATACGGATGTATCCGCAACAGCAGTCTTCCGGCATGCCTTTCCAGCGCTACCGCCCGTTCGAGCCGGTCAGGCTGAGCGACCGCACGTGGCCGGACGCGGTCATCACCGAGGCCCCGCGCTGGTGCGCGGTCGACCTCCGGGACGGCAACCAGGCGCTGATCGACCCGATGGACGCCGACCGCAAGCTCCGCATGTTCGAGCTGCTGGTACGGATGGGTTACAAGGAGATCGAGGTCGGCTTCCCGGCGGCCAGCCAGACCGACTACGACTTCGTCCGGCAGATCATCGACGAGGACCGGATCCCCGGCGACGTGGTGATCCAGGTGCTGACGCAGGCCCGCCCCGAGCTGATCGAGCGGACCTTCGAGTCGGTCCGCGGGGCCAAGCGGGCGATCGTCCACCTGTACAACTCCACCAGTACGCTCCAGCGCCGCGTGGTGTTCGGCCAGGACCGCGACGGCATCACCGCGATCGCGGTCGAGGGCGCGAAGCTGTGCGCGAAGCTGGCCGAGGACATGGGCGACACGGAGATCTTCTTCCAGTACTCGCCCGAGTCGTTCACCGGCACCGAGCTCGACTACGCCGTCGAGGTCTGCAACGCCGTCAATGACGTGTGGAAGCCCACGCCGGACCGCAAGGTGATCGTCAACCTGCCCGCGACGGTGGAGATGGCGACCCCGAACGTCTACGCCGACCAGATCGAGTGGATGAACCGGAACCTCGCCTACCGCGACTCCGTCATCCTGTCGCTGCACCCCCACAACGACCGGGGCACCGCCGTGGCCGCCGCCGAGCTCGGCTACATGGCGGGCGCCGACCGGATCGAGGGCTGCCTGTTCGGCAACGGCGAGCGCACCGGCAACGTGTGCCTGGTCACGCTGGGCCTGAACCTGTTCACCCAGGGCGTCGACCCGCAGATCGACTTCTCCGACATCGACGAGATCCGCCGCACCGTCGAATACTGCAACCAGCTGCCCGTCCACGAGCGGCACCCCTACGGCGGCGACCTGGTCTACACCGCGTTCTCCGGCTCGCACCAGGACGCGATCAACAAGGGCTTCGACCACCTGCGCCGGGACGCCGAGGCGGCCGGGACGCCCGTCGAGGAGTACCGCTGGGAGGTCCCGTACCTGCCGATCGACCCGCACGACGTCGGCCGCACCTACGAGGCCGTGATCCGGGTCAACAGCCAGTCCGGCAAGGGCGGCGTGGCCTACATCATGAAGACCGAGCACGCCCTGGAGCTGCCGCGCCGGCTCCAGATCGAGTTCTCCCGGGTCGTGCAGGCGCACACCGACAGCGAGGGCGGCGAGGTCACCGCCGAGCGCATGTGGGAGATCTTCCAGGGCGAGTTCCTCGCCAACGGCCCCCGGGCCGGGCTGCTCGCCCACCGCGCGACCTCGCGGGTGGACGAGAAGGACGCGCTGAGCTGCGACGTCCGCGTGGACGGCGAGATCCGCGAGATCGAGGGCGTTGGCAACGGGCCCGTGTCGGCGTTCGAGGACGCGCTCGCCTCGATCGGCATCGACGTCCGCGTCCTCGACTACGCCGAGCACGCGATGAGCGCGGGCGGCGACGCGCGCGCCGCCGCCTACGTCGAGTGCGACGTGGAGGGCACGACGGTCTGGGGCGTCGGCATCGACGGCAACATCGTCACCGCGTCGCTCAAGGCCATCCTCTCCGCGGTCAACCGCGTGGCGCGCTCGGCCGCCTGAGCCTCGCCCCCGCACGACCCGGTCCGGTCCAGCCCGTATCCGGCTTGGCCTGACCCGTCCTGACCTGGTCGTCTCCGGACCCATCCCGTCCGGGCCGGCCACCAGACCCGGCGCGCGCTCATGAGGCGCGCGCTCGGAACCCCGGACCCCGCCGTGACGATCTCACGGCGGGGTCCGACGGCGTCCGCAACGTTGCGCAAGTGCCTTGCGCCGGAAAGTCCTATAGTTGCGGCATGACACGTCGACTGGCCGAGGTCGCCAAGAAGGTCGGGGTCAGCGAGGCCACCGTCAGCCGGGTCCTCAACGACAAGCCCGGGGTGTCGGACGCGACGCGGGCGGCCGTCCTCACGGCGCTGGACGTGCTCGGCTACGAGCGCCCGACCCAGCTCCGCGGCGAGCGCGCCCGGCTCGTCGGGCTGGTCCTGCCCGAGCTCGGCAACCCGATCTTCCCGGCGCTCGCCGAGGTGGTCGGCGGCGCGCTGGCCCAGCGCGGGTTCACTCCGGTGCTGTGCACGCTCACTCCGGGCGGGCTGTCGGAGGCCGACTACGTCGAGATGCTGCTCCAGCAGCAGGCGTCCGGTCTGGTCTTCGCGGGCGGGCTGTACGCCGAGGCCGACGCCCCGCACCAGCACTACCACCGGCTGCTGGAGGTGCGGCTCCCCGTCGTGCTGGTCAACGCCGCCAGCGAGAAGCTGGAGTTCCCGCAGGTCTCCACCGACGACGCGGTGGCCGCCGAGCAGGCGTTCGCCCACCTCGTCTCGCTCGGCCACGAGCGGATCGGGGTCGTCCTCGGGCCGGAGGACCACGTGCCCTCGCGCCGGAAGCTCGCCGCCGTGCGGGCCGCCGCCGCCCGCGCCGGCGTCGAGCTGCCCGACACCCGGATCAGGCGCAGCATGTTCTCGCTGGAGGGCGGCCAGGCCGTCACCGGGCGGCTGATCCGCGACGGCGTCACCGGGATCATCTGCGCCAGCGACCCGCTCGCGCTCGGCGTCATCCGCGCGGTGCGCAGGCTCGGGATGTCGGTGCCGGCGGACGTGTCCGTCGTGGGCTACGACGACTCGGCGTTCATGAACTGCGTGAACCCGCCGCTCACGACCGTCCGGCAGCCGATCGAGGCCATCGGCCGCGCGGCCGTCGCGCTGCTGGTCAGCCAGGTCGAGGGCGGGCCCGTCACGGCCGAGGAACTGCTGTACGAGCCGGAGCTCGTCGTCCGCGCCTCGACGGGACCGGTCAGGCAGCCCGCCACCTCGTAGCGTCGCGGCGATCCCGGCCCGCTCTCGCCGGGACCCACCTTTCAAAGCCGTCCTCGCGCAGGGCGGCTTTCGCGTTCCTGACCTGTCTTGCGCGCGACCAGGGCTGGTTTGTCGTGTTCTTGCGCATGTTCATTCATGTATTGCAATGTGATGCAGCTCTCTATATGTTCCTCGCCATCGGCCGACCCCAGGCCCAGGAGGGACACCCCCATGAGATCCCGGATTCTCGCCACCCTGCTCGCCGCGGTCCTCGGCGCCACCGCCGCCGGTTGCGGCGGGGACGACTCCGGTGGCCAGGACACCGCGCCCCTGGGCGCCGGCACCAAGGTGTCGATCACGGTCGGCTGCATGCCGGCCAAGAGCCAGGAGGCGCAGCGCAAGGAGTGGGAGGAGGACGTCGCCGCCTTCCAGAGGCTGCACCCCAACATCACGGTCGTGGGCAAGGACGCCTTCCCCTGCATCGACCCGAACACCTTCCAGGCGAAGCTGGCCGGCGGGCAGATGGAGGACGTCTTCTACGTCTACTTCACCGACGTCCGCGGCATCATCGCCAACGGCCAGGCCGCCGACATCACGCCGTACATCGGCTCGGTCAAGCAGTTCCCCAACCTGGACCCGGCCGTGGAGAGGGTCTTCAAGGACGGCGACAAGGTCTACGGGCTGCCGAGGCAGAACTACGCGATGGGGCTGTTCTACAACCGCAAGCTGTTCAGCAGGGCCGGGCTGAACCCCGACGCGCCCCCGAAGACCTGGGCCGAGGTGCGCGAGGCCGCCAAGAAGATCAGCGCGCTGGGGGACGGGATCACCGGGTACGCCGAGCTCAGCGCCAAGAACCAGGGAGGCTGGCACTTCACCACGTCGCTCTACAGCCAGGGCGGCGACATGGTGGACGGCAGCGGGCGGAAATCGGCGTTCAACAGCCCGCAGGGCAGGGCCGTCCTCCAGAACCTGAAGGACATGCGCTGGACGGACGACTCGATGGGCACCAAGCAGCTCCTCATCGACGCCGACATCCAGCGGATGATGGCCAGCGGCAAGCTCGGCATGTACCTCGGCGCGCCGGACAACGCCACCGCGCTGGTCGACCAGTTCAAGGGCAAGTACGAGGACTACGGCATGGCGCCCATCCCCGGCTCGGCCGGGACGCTGATGGGCGGCGACGGCTGGCTGTTCAACCCCAAGGCGTCCCCCGACAAGATCAAGGCCGGGCTGCTGTGGCTGGAGTACTACGGGATCACGCCCGGGCAGGGACAGCTCAACTACGCGCGGGCCGCGAAGTACGGCCGCCCGGTCGGGCTGCCGCAGCCGAAGCTCTTCGGGCAGAACGCGGTCGGGCAGAAGGACCGCCAGCTGCGCGCCGCGTCCGCGAACCTGCCGGTCGGGAACTTCAAGCCGTACGAGGACGCCTACGGCAGCGTCCCCGGCAAGCTGGAGCCGCCGCAGGCCCAGCAGCTCTACGCCGTCCTCGACTCGGTCGTCTCCGCCGTGCTGACCAGGCGTGACGCGAACATCGACCAGCTCCTCGCCGACGCGCAGAAGAAGGCCGACGCCGCGCTCGCGAGGGCGAACTGACGCCCGCCCGGGGCGCCGGCGGGCCGGTTCCGGCGCCGGCGCCCCGACCTCCCGAGGGGACTGACATGACCACAGCGCGGACGCTCGTCCGCCCCGCCGGGCGGGCCCGCCGCCTCTCCCCGCGGACGCGGCGGACCGTGCGGCGCAACGTGACGGCGTACGGCTTCCTGTGCGGGGCGCTGATCTGCTTCGCGTTCTTCTCCTGGTACCCGATCGTGCGCGAGGTGCTGCTCAGCTTCCAGAAGACCAACTTCGTCGGCGACACCCGCTGGGTCGGGCTGGACAACTTCCGGACGGTGATCGACGACCCGGTGTTCGTCGACGCCTGGGTCAACACCGCGGTCTTCACGCTGCTGGCGCTGGCCGTCGGGTACGTCGTGCCGTTCGCGATCGCGATCGTCCTGAACGAGCTGAAGCACGCCCGCGGCTACCTGCGGTTCGTCGTGTACCTGCCGGTGATGCTGCCGCCCGCGGTCGCGGTGCTGCTGTTCAAGTGGTTCTACGACCCGGGGCCGGGCCTGTTCAACCAGATCCTCAAGCTGGGGCACCTGCCGACGCTGAACTGGCTCGACTCGTCCGACACCGCGCTCATCTCGCTGGTCCTCGTGTCGACCTGGATGAACCTCGGCAGCGGCACGCTGATCTACCTGGCCGCGCTCCAGACGATCCCGGGCGAGCTGTACGAGGCGGCGGAGCTGGACGGGGCGGGGATGTTCCGCCGGATCCGGTACGTCACGATCCCGCAGACCCGGCTGATCCTGCTGGTCATGCTGCTGCTCCAGATCATCGCGACCATGCAGGTGTTCATCGAGCCGTACCTGCTCACCGGCGGCGGCCCGGAGGACGCCACCGTCACCGTCGCGTACCTGATGTACCAGTACGCGTTCAACTTCACGAACTTCGGCGGCGGCGGCGCGCTCGGGCTGATGCTCATGCTCGTCCTGATGCTCTTCTCCGCCGTCTACCTGCGCGTCTCGCGCGAGGAAGCCCGGTAGCAGCCATGTCCGATCTCACCGCGACCGCGGGACGCGACCGGCGCCGCCGCGCACGCCGCGCACGCCGTACCGACCTGTACCGCGCCGAGACCCGCACGCTCGTCTCGCCGCACACGCTCGGCACGCGGAAGGGGAAGGCCGTCTACTGGACGGTCCTCGTCACGGTCGTCGTGCTGTTCACCTTCGTGTTCGTGTTCCCGCTGTACTGGATGGTCACCGGCGCGATGAAGTCGCCGGGGGAGCTGGCGGAGGTGCCGCCGAGCCTCTTCCCGAAGGACGCCGACCTGTCGGGGTACCGGGAGGCGTGGCGGCAGCTCGACCTCGGCCTCTACCTGCGCAACACGCTGCTCTACGCGTTCGGCGCCTGGCTGTTCACGCTCGGCGTGGACGTGACCGCCGCGTACGCGCTGTCGAAGCTGCGGCCGCTGCTCGGCCGGACGATCCTCGGCCTGATGCTGGCCACGCTGATGATCCCGCCGATGGTGATCCTGCTGCCCGCCTACCTGACGGTGAAGGACCTGCCGCTGCTCCACGCGAACCTGCTGAACACCCCGTGGGCGATCTGGCTGCCCGCCGCCGCCAACGCGTTCAACATCTTCCTGCTCAAGCGGTTCTTCGACTCGATCCCGGCCGAGCTGATCGACGCCGCGGAGGTGGACGGCGCCTCGCCGGCCCGGATCCTGTGGTCGGTCGTGCTGCCGGTCTCCCGGCCGATCCTCGGCGTCGTGTCGATCTTCACGGTCGTCAACGTGTGGCGCGACTTCGTCTGGCCGCTGCTGGTGCTGCCGGACGCGCAGCGCCGGACGGTCAGCGTCGCGATCTCCTCGCTCGCCGTCCAGGTGCCGCAGAACGTGCTGATCGGCGGGCTGGTGATCGCGAGCGTGCCGACCATCGTCGTGTTCTTCGTCTTCCAGCGGCACATCATGGCCGGCCTCACCGCGGGCGGCCTCAAGGGCTGACCCGCACCCGAACCGTCCCATCCCCTCTTCGCATTTCGCCCGCACGCAGTAAGGAGTTGTCACGAGCATGCCCGACTCATGGTGGCGGGGCGCGGTGATCTACCAGGTCTACCCGCGCAGCTTCGCGGACGGAAACGGCGACGGCGTCGGCGACCTCGCCGGTCTGCGCGACCGGCTGCCCTATCTCGCCGGGCTCGGCGTCGACGCCCTGTGGCTGAACCCGTGGTATCCGTCGCCGATGGCGGACGGCGGGTACGACGTGGCCGACTACCGGGACATCGAGGCCGTCTTCGGGACCCTCGCCGAGGCGGAGGCGCTGATCGCCGAGGCCCACCGCGCCGGACTGAAAATCATCCTCGACGTGGTGCCGAACCACGCCTCGGACCAGTCCGCCTGGTTCCGCGAGGCCCTCGCGGCCGGGCCGGGCTCGCCCGAGCGCGAGCGCTTCTGGTTCCGGCCGGGCCAGGGGGACGCGCCGCCCAACGACTGGCAGTCGATCTTCGGCGGGCCGGCGTGGACGCGCGTCCCGGACGGGGAGTGGTACCTGCACCTGTTCGCGCCGGAGCAGCCCGACTTCAACTGGAACAGCCCCGACGTCGTCCAGGAGTTCCACGACGTGCTGCGCTTCTGGTACGACCGGGGCGTCGACGGCATCCGGATCGACTCGGCGGCGCTGCTCGTGAAGGACCCCGACGCCGAACCGGACGGCTCCGACCCCTACACCGACCGCGACGGCGTCCACGAGATCTACCGCGGCTGGCGGGCGGTCACCGACGGCTACCCCGACCGGATGCTCGTCGGCGAGGTGTGGCTGCCCGACCAGGAGCGCCTCGCCCGCTACCTGCGGCCCGACGAGATGCACACGGCGTTCAACTTCGACTTCCTGAACTGCGCCTGGGAGCCGCACGCCCTCCGCAAGGTGATCGAGACGACGCTGGCGACGCACACGCCGCTCGGCGCCCCGCCCACCTGGGTGCTCGCGAACCACGACGTGGTGCGTCCCGTGACGCGGTACGGGCGGGCCGACACCTCGTTCAGCCTCCAGGACCGGCGGCACGGCGCGCCGACCGACCGGGCGCTCGGCGTCCGCCGGGCCCGCGCGGCGGCACTGCTGGCGATGGCGCTGCCCGGCGCCGTCTACGTCTACCAGGGCGAGGAGCTGGGGCTCCCCGAGGTCGAGGACCTGCCGGACGAGCTGCGGCAGGACCCGATCTGGACCCGGTCGGGCCGCACCGACCCGGGCCGGGACGGCTGCCGGGTGCCGCTGCCGTGGTCCGGGGACCGCCCGCCGTTCGGGTTCGGCACCGGCGAGCCGTGGCTGCCGCAGCCCGCGGAGTGGAAGGACCTGACCGTCGAGGCGCAGGACGCCGACCCCGGCTCGATGCTCGCCCTGTACCGGGCGGCCCTGGCGATCCGCCGCGAACGGCTCGGCGACGGCACGATGGAATGGCTGCCCGCGGAGGAGGACGTCCTCGCCTTCACCCGCGACTCGGGCCTGACCTGCGTCGTCAACCTCGGCGCCGCGCCCGTCCCGCTGCCCGCGGGCCGCGCGGTGCTGCTGGCCAGCGGCCCGGTCGAGGACGGCATGCTGCCGCCCGACACCACGGCCTGGCTCGGCTGACGGACAGCGCACCGGGAACGGCACCGGCCCCGCGGGGGACCGGCGCCGCTCCCGGTGTCAGCGGGCGCGCCCGAGCACGTGGTGCACGAGCTCGCGCAGCGGACCGTTCAGCTGCGCCTCACCGACGGTCGTCCGGTCGCCGTCGATGTCGATCTCGTACAGGAACTGGTCGGGAATCCGGCCGGGCGGCGGCACGGAGCCGAGGTCCACCCTGTCGACCAGCCGCGCCAGCATGGGATCGCGGGCGCTGTCGGACTCGGCGTGCTTCTCCAGCCCGGCGAAGCCCCCGCTGCGGATGACTTTGACCTTCACTGCATGTCCCGTTCCGTCCCACCTACTGTGAGACGCCTACCCCTGTCCACGCCTCCTGTACCGCTGTGGTCTCCGATCCTTCGCCGTAGAGCCGTTTGGCCGCCGCGACGGTCGCGGCCGCGAAGCCGGCGAAGTCGGCGTCGGACTCCAGGTCGCCCTTGGTGAGCGTCTCGTACCAGACGCGGCCGGCCTTCTCCCAGGCGTTCCCGCCGATCGCCTTGGCGGCGAGGTAGAACGCGTGGTTCGGGATGCCCGAGTTGATGTGGACGCCCCCGTTGTCGCTGTGGGTCTTGACGTAGTGGTCCATGTGGGCGGGCTGCGGGTCCTTGCCGAGCTGCGGGTCGTCGTAGGCGGTGCCCGGCTCCTTCATCGACCGCAGCGCGACGCCGTGGACGCCCTTGGCGAGGAGGCCCTGGCCGATGAGCCAGTCCGCCGCGTCGGCGGTCTGCTTCAGGTGCCACTGCTTGATCAGGGAGCCGAACACGTCCGAGACCGACTCGTTGAGCGCGCCGGACTGGCCGTAGTACTCCAGGTTCGCGGTGTACTGGGTGACGCCGTGGGTGAGCTCGTGGCCCGTGACGTCCAGCGGGCCGGTGAAGTCGGTGAACAGCCTGCCGTCACCGTCGCCGTACACCATCTGCTCGCCGTTCCAGAAGGCGTTGTCGTACTCCTCGCCGTAGTGGACGGTCGAGACCATCTTCAGGCCGGCGCCGTCGATGGAGTTGCGCCGGTAGGCGGCCTCGTAGAAGTCGAAGGTCACGCCGAGCCAGTCGTAGGCCTGGTTGACCACCTTGTCGCCGGTGGCGGCGTCGCCCTCCTTGCGGACGGTCTTGCCGGGGAGGCTCTCGCCGTGCTCGGCGTCGTTGATGGTCCGGTTGGGGACGAAGTCCTCGGTCGGGGAGGTCGGGGAGGCGGGGAACAGCCGGCGCTCCGTCCGCTGGGCGGACGACAGCACGAGGCTGCGGCGGGCCCGGGCGCGGAGGGCCGGGTCCCCGGCGTCGCGGGCGATGCGCTCAAGCATGTGCGGCGGCACGATGTGGCATCTCATGCCACAACGCTGCCAGCTCCGCGTGACGCAGGCCACGCTTTCCGGACGGGTATGGCGGCCGAAACCGGTCACGTAACGTGATTGCCATACCGCGCAGCGGCATCATGAGGCAGGATGTGTAGATCCTGCGGAGATGACCGGCCTGCATCAACGCATCGGGTCGAGTACGCGAGAATGGAGGGGTGACCCTCTACCGCGACGAAGGCATCGTCCTGCGCACCCAGAAGCTGGGCGAGGCCGACCGCATCGTGACGGTGCTGACCCGGCGCGGCGGCCGGATCCGCGCCGCGGCGAAGGGGGTCCGCAAGACCAGGTCCCGCTTCGGGGCGCGGCTGGAGCCCTTCACGCACGTCGACCTCCAGCTCTACGAGCGCCGCTCCCTCGACCTGATCACCCAGGCCGAGACGCTGCGCCCGTACGGCGAGGCCCTGGTCACCGACTACCCCCGCTACACCGCGGGGACCGCGATGCTGGAGACCGCGGAGAAGCTGACCAGCGAAGAGGGGGAGCCCGCCCTGCGGCAGTTCCTCCTCCTCGTCGGGGGCCTGCGGACCCTCGCCGAGCGCGGCCACGACCCGCGGCTCGTCCTGGACGCCTTCCTCCTCCGCTCGCTCTCGGTCGCCGGGTGGGCCCCGGCGCTCGACGAGTGCTGCCGCTGCGGCACCCGCGGCGGGCTGCGCGGCTTCGCCATCGCGGCGGGCGGCGCGGTCTGCGCGAACTGCCGCCAGCCCGGCGCCGCCACCCCCGCCCCGCCGACGTTCGCGCTGATGCTGGCGCTGCTGCGCGGCGACTGGGAGTACGCCGACGGCAGCGAGTCCCGCCACCGCGTCGAGTGCAGCGGCCTCGTGGCCGCCTACCTCCAGTGGCACCTGGAACACGGCATCCGTTCCCTGCGCCACGTGGAACGCGACGCCGGAAACGAAACGACCAACAGGGAGAGAGTTTGAGAAGGGCCGTCTCGCCTCCGGAACCGCACCGGCACGGCGCCACGCCGCCGCCGATCCCCGCGGACCTGGTCCCGCGGCACGTCGCCATCGTCATGGACGGCAACGGCCGCTGGGCCAAGGAGCGCGGGCTGCCGCGCACCGAAGGCCACAAGCGCGGCGAGGACTCGCTCTTCGACGTGATCATGGGCGCGATCGAGCTCGGCGTCCCCTACCTGTCCGCCTACGCGTTCTCCACCGAGAACTGGAAGCGCTCCCCGGACGAGGTCCGCTTCCTCATGGGCTTCAACCGCGACGTCATCCGCCGCCGCCGCGACCAGCTCCACTCGATGGGCGTCCGCGTCCGCTGGGCCGGACGGCGCCCCCGCCTGTGGCGCAGCGTCATCAGGGAACTGGAGACGGCCGAGGAGATGACCCGCCACAACGACGTCCTCACGCTCCAGTTCTGCGTGAACTACGGCGGCCGCGCCGAGATCGCCGACGCCGCCGCCGCCATCGCCCGCGACGTCCAGGCCGGCCGGCTCAACCCCGACAAGATCAACGAGAAGGTGTTCGCCCGCTACCTCGACGAGCCCGGCATCCCGGACGTGGACCTCTTCCTGCGATCCTCCGGCGAGCAGCGCACGTCCAACTTCCTGCTCTGGCAGTCGGCCTACGCCGAGATGGTCTTCCTCGACACCCTCTGGCCCGACTTCGACCGCCGCCACCTCTGGCACGCCTGCGAGATCTACGCCAGCAGAGACCGCAGATACGGAGGGGCTGTGCCTAATTCCGTCGCCCTTGGCGTCACGCGCTAGCGCGCGTTCCTTCAACGGGCGCCGCGGCGATCGCTGCATCGCTTCGACTCGCCTTGCGGCTCGCTGCGCGATCAGGTTCTCGCAGGCTCGAACCTGGCTTCGCACGCGATCGCAACGCTCGGGCCGCTGCGGGCGGGGCTTACTGCAACGGCGGCGCGGCGATCGCTGCATGCGCAGTGATCGCCGCGTCGTCTCTTCCGGTCCGGCTTTCAGGCCAGGGCGGCGTCTAGGGTGATCTTGGTGCCGGCCAGGGCCTGGCTGACGGGGCAGCCCTCCTTGGCGGCCTGGGCCGCCTTCTCGAAGTCGGCCGCGGACAGGCCGGGGACGCTGGCCCGGACGGTCAGGTGGATGCCGGTGATGCCCTCGCCCGGCTGGAAGGTGACGTCGGCCTTGGTGTCGACCTTCTCCGGCGGCGTCCCGGCGCCCGCGAGGCCGTGCGAGAGCGCCATCGAGTAGCAGGTGGAGTGGGCGGCGGCGATGAGCTCCTCCGGGCTCGTGCGCCCGGCGGGGTCCTCGGCGCGCGAGGCCCAGGTGACGTCGAAGGTGCCCACGTTCGACGAGTCGAGCGAAACGGTTCCCTGGCCGCTGAGGAGCGGCCCTTCCCAGTGCGCGTTGGCCGTACGTGTCGTTGCCATGCTCCGATTCTTCACCATGGCGCCGGGTGCGGGATCACCGACACGGGAACGGTCAGCGGGCGCAGCCCGCGCACGTCCCGAAGACCTCGACGGTGTGCGTGATGTCCACGAAGCCGTGCTCGGCGCCGATCGCGTCGGCCCAGCGCTCCACGGCCGGGCCCTCGACCTCGACGGTCCGGCCGCACTCGCGGCAGACCAGGTGGTGGTGGTGCTGCTCGGTGCGGCAGGCCCGGTAGACGGCCTCGCCGTCGTCGGTGCGCAGCACGTCCACCTCGCCGGAGTCGCTGAGCGCCTGGAGGGCCCGGTACACCGTGGTGAGGCCGATCTTGGAGCCGTCCGCGCGGAGGTCGGCGAAGATGTCCTGCGCGCTGCGGAAGCCGTCGCAGCCGGCCAGCACCTGCCGCACCGCGTCCCGGCGGGCCGTCGTCATCCTCCAAGCACCTCCGCCTCGGCGTCCACGGCGGGCCTGACCGTGGTGGGGACGGCCTCCCCGGACGCGCCGGCCCGCGCACGTCTGCGCCGCACGACCGACCCCCCGGCGACGGCGACGACGAACAGGGCCAGCGCCAGCAGCACGATGGACGGTCCCGGGGGAAGATCGTACTGGAAGGAGCCCGCCAGCCCCGATACGGCCGACAGTACACCGACTCCCATCGCCAGCAGCATCGTGCCGCGGAACCCCCGGGTGACCTGCTGCGCCGCGGCCACCGGAACGATCATGAGGGCGCTGACCAGCAGCAGCCCGATCGCCCGCATCGCGATCACGACGGTGACGGCGGCGGTCGCGGCGATCAGGACGCCGAGGAAGCGGACGGGCAGCCCGGACGCGCGCGCGACCTCCTCGTCCTGGCACAGCAGGAACATCTCCCGCCCGAACAGGACGACGATGGCGAGCACCGCGGCGGCGAGGCCCGCCACGACGTACAGGTCGCCGGTGGAGACGCTGCTGATCGAGCCGAACAGGTAGGACTGGAGGCTCGTGCCGCCGCCCTGGCCGTTGGTGAGCAGGACGCCGCCCGCGAGCCCGCCGTAGAACAGCAGCGCCAGCACGACGTCGGCGCCGCTGCGGCTGCGGGCCCGCAGCACCTCGATCGCCACCGCGCCCAGCACCGACACGAGCAGCGCGGCGAGGACGGGGGAGGTGCTGGTCAGCAGGCCCAGCCCGATGCCGGTCAGCGCGATGTGGCCGATGCCGTCGCCGAGCAGTGACAGCCTGCGCTGGACGATGAACGTGCCGACGGCGGGCGCCGTCAGCCCGATCAGCACCGCCATCACCAGCGCGATGCGCATGAAGTCGTACTGCAACATCTCGATCATGTCGTGGTCCCCGTGACTTCCCGCAGCGCCGTCTCGCGGACGACGCGGCCGTGCTCCAGCTCGACCGTGCGGGTGATCAGCGGCTCCAGCGGGCCGAGCTCGTGCGCGACCAGCACCACCGTGCGGCCGGCCCCGGCCAGGTCGCGCAGCGTCGCGGCGAGCGCGGCCTGGCTGCCGGCGTCCACGCCCGCGGTCGGCTCGTCCATGACGAACGTGTCGGGCTCGCCCGCCAGCGCGCGGGCGATCAGCACGCGCTGCTGCTGGCCGCCCGACAGCAGGTGCGCCGACTCGCCGGCGAGGTCGGTGAGGCCGACGGCCGCGAGGGCGCGGTCGACGGCGGCGCGGTCGGCGGCCGAGGACGGCCGCCAGCGGGACTGCCGCGCCACCCGTCCCGACGCCACGACCTCCCGGACGGTCGCCGGGACGCCGCCGCCCATCGGCAGCCGCTGCGGCACGTACCCGAGGCGCTTCCAGTCGCGGAACGCGGCGGGCGGCACCCCGTAGATCTCGGTCCGGCCGGCGGCCAGCGGGATCAGCCCGAGCAGGGCCTTGACCAGCGTCGACTTCCCGGCGCCGTTCGGGCCGAGGACCGCGAGCACGTCGCCCGCGGCGACCCGCAGGTCGACGCCCGCGAGCACCTCGCGGCCGTCCCGCCGCACCAGGCCGCCGGTCATCGCGAACGGTGGCGCCTCGTCGTTCATGAGCACTCCAGCGCGGGCCGCAGCGTTTCGAGGTTCTTGCGCATGATGGTCAGGTAGTCGTCGGACGAGCCTTCGGCGACGCCCTCGACCGGGTCGAGCACGGCGGTCTTCACCCCGACCTCCTTGGCGAGCGTCTGCGCGACCTTGGGGCTGACGAGGGTCTCGGTGAACACCGTGGTGGCGCCCGCGGTTTTGATCTGCCCGCTGAGTTCGGCGATCCGCTTGGGGGACGGCTCGCTCGTCGGGTCCACGCCCGCGATCGGGACCTGCCGCAGCCCGTACCGCTCGGCTAGGTAGCCGAAGGCGGCGTGTGCGGTGACGATCGTGTTCCGCTTGCAGGTCTTCAGCCCGTCCCGGTACTGCCGGTCGAGGGCGGACAGCTCGGTGGCGACGGCCTTGGCGCGGTCGCGGTATCCGGCGGCGTGCGGCGCGTCCGCCTTGGCTAGCCTGTCGCCGAGGGCCGTGGCGATCGTGGCCATGCGGCTCGGGTCGAGCCAGATGTGCGGGTCGTAATTCGTGTCCGCGTGCTCGTGGTCGCCCTCGTGCTCCTCTTCCTCGCCGCCCGTGGGCGGAGGCAGCGTCTTGACGACGCTCGCCGCGTCCAGCGACTTGGACTTCGCGTGCTTCTCGACGGCCTCGTCCACCGCGGGCTGCACGCCCTTGACGTAGACGGCGTAGTCGGCCTTGCCGACGTCGGCGACCTGCCGGGCCGTCAGCTCCAGGTCGTGCGGCTCCGCGCCGGGCTTGGTCAGGGTCCGGACGGACACGTCCCCGCCGCCGATCCGTCCCGCCAGCCAGGCCACCGGGTAGAAGGACGCGACGACCTCCGTCCTGCCGCCGGAGCCGCCCGCGTCCGCGTCGCCGCAGGCGGCGAGGCCGGTCGCGCCGGCCAGGCCCGCGAGGGCGACGGCGGCGGCACGGAGGGTGAGGGGGGACGCGGGACCGCGGGCGAAACGGGACGAGGTGGGCATGTCAGGATTATGGACGAAGATGAAAATGATTGTCAAAACCGACCGATGCCGCGAGCTAGGGCAAATCCGGTCAAGACGGCCAGCGCGACGACGCGCAGCAGCCGTCCGGACGCGTCCAGCGCGGGCCAGTTGAGGTAGCCGAACCAGGCCAGCGCCACCGCGAGCACGAGCAGCCCCGCGGCGCCCACCCAGCCCGTCCTGACCATGCCGACCACCAGCAGCGCGAACACCGCCGCCAGCAGCACCCCGCGCGGGAGGCGGTGCAGGAACACCACGGGAGCCGCGCTCCACCGCTCGACCGCCGCCCGCATGCCCGTCCCGTCCCGTGTGCTCACGGGCCCCAACGTACTGCCAGGATGGACCGATGATCGCGATAACCCGGTACCGGGTGCCGAGCGAGGAGGCCGACGGCTTCGCCGCGCGGATGGACGCGGTGCTCGCGGCGCTGTCGGCGAGCCCCGGCTTCCGCTCCGGCCGGCTCGCGCGGACCGTCGACGATCCCGCGCTCTGGGCCCTCGTCACCGAGTGGGACGGCGCCGGCTACTACCGGCGCGCCCTCGGCGCCTACGAGGTGCGGCTGGAGTTCGTCCCGCTCGCCGCGATGGCCGTGGACGAGCCGGGCGCGTACGAGGTCGTCAGCGCCGTCCCGCCCGTGCCCGAGTCATGAGGTAAGGGCGGCCGGTCCGGATACGGGCAATGACCGGGCAAGAAGCGTTCCGGCCGGGTTTGGCGTGCCCCCGCCAAGGTCATCTCTGCCGCATCACGGTCATGCCGCGGCCCCGGAGGGACAGGGCCTCCGGGGACCGCGGGGCTTCTTTCGGGGGAGATGTGATGCGCCATGCCGTCCTGCTCAGTGGAATCTCCGGGGTGGCGGCGGCCGCTCCGCTCGTCGCCGGTCTCGGTCCGGCCGCCGCGCGGACCCCGCCCGACGCACCCGCCGCGCTGATCCGCCCGGCGCCGCCGCGGAGCGCGCCGCCCCGGGACGCGCCGCGCGTCGTCCACTACCGCGGCGTGCGCGTTCCCGTCCCGCCGGGCTGGGAGGTGCACCGCCTCGACCGGCATCCGGCCCGCTGCGTCCGGTACGACCGGCACGCCGTCTACCTCGGGCGGCCGGGCGCGCAGCCCGACTGCCCGGCCCGCGTGGTCGGCCGCACCGAGGCCCTCCACGTCGTCCCGCTCGGCGCCGGCCGGACGTCGCGGACCGCCGTCCAGGGCGACAAGCTCGCCGGGCTCGACGTCCGCCCCTCGACCGGCCAGGAGACCACGGTCCGGCTCCCCGAGGCCGGTGTCACGATCATCGGCGTGTACGGGACCGACCGGGCCCTGCTCGAACGGACGATCCGCGCCACCCGGCTGACCCCGAACTGGCCCGCCGGGTCCGGAGGGGCGAAGCCGGGCGGCGCCGCCACCGCTCCGAAGCACGCCGCGCAGCCCAACGGCGCCGCGTCCGGGGGGCCGGTGGAGCCCGCGCGCCGGAAGGCCGAGGCCGATCCCGACCCGACGCTGCCCGGGTTCCCCTGGCTCACCCCGCCGTCCGGCATCGACGACCCGGACGAACCGGCCGGCGCCGGGCCGGGTCAACCGTCCGGCGGGCCGCCGCCGCCCCTGCCCCCGGACGGCCAGGCCGGCGTCGAGGGGCCGGACGAGCAGACGAACTGGGCGACGGGGAAGGGCTTCGACACCTGCACGGCGCCGTCCCTCGCCGCGATGAGGGCGTGGCGGCCGTCGTTCGACGTCACCAACATCTACATCGGCGGCGCGGCCCGCGGCTGCGCCCAGCCGAACCTGACCGCCTCGTGGGTGCGGGAGGTGCGCCGGATGGGGTACCGGATCACGCCCACCTACGTCGGCCTCCAGGCGCCCTGCGGCCGCCGCCCGCAGCGCTTCACCCGCAGGAACGCGGCGGCGAAGGGCGCCGCGGCGGCCGCGGACGCCGCGCGCAGGGCCGACGCGCTCGGCATCCCGCCCGGCATGCCCGTCTACCTGGACATGGAGGCGTACCGCAGCAGGAAGGCGTCCTGCCGGAAGGCCGTGCTCCGCTTCGTGGACGCGTGGGTCCGCGCGCTGGAGGCCAGGAACTACCAGCCCTGCATGTACAGCAGCGCCAGCTCCGGCATGCGGGACGTGGGCTGGGCCACCGGGATCAGCAAGCCCGGATGCATCTGGTTCGCCGACTGGGACGGCAGGGCGCAGGCGTACGGCGACCCGTACCTGCCCGACCGGTGGTGGCCCCCGCACCGCCGCATCAAGCAGTACCGCGGCGGCCACAGGGAGAGGCACGGCGGGGTGACGATCAACATCGACAGCAACTACGTCGACGGGCGGGTCTACTGAGCCGCGGGCACGCGGAGCGCGAACCGGGGCGCGAGCCGGGCCGGGCGCCGGGCCGGGCGCCGGGCCGGGGGAGGGAATCCCGGGCCGGTGCCCTGGCAGGTTGCCGTCCGGGAACCGCTCGCGGTGCCCTAAGCTGGGAAATGCTCGGAGGTGCCGGCGACGACCGCGCCTCGCGCGGCATCGCAGTACGTCATCACGGGGATCTCCGCGCCTCCGCCCACCTCTCAAGGATCCGGGGCGCATTCGCTGTCCCGCCGACCGCCAGCCGGATGGAGAACGTTTCATGGCACGCCGTTCCGATGTGTTGGACACCATCGTCAACCTCGCCAAGCGGCGGGGGCTCGTCTACCCGTCGAGCGAGATCTACGGCGGGCTGCGCGCCTCCTGGGACTACGGGCCGCTCGGCGTCGAGCTGAAGAACAACGTCAAGCGCCAGTGGTGGAAGTCGATGGTGCAGGGCCGCGACGACGTCGTCGGCCTCGACTCGTGCGTGATCCTCGCGCGCGAGGTGTGGGAGGCCAGCGGCCACGTCCAGGCGTTCGTCGACCCGCTCACCGAGTGCCAGTCGTGCCACAAGCGCTTCCGCGCCGACCACCTCGAAGAGGCCTACGCGGAGAAGCACGGCCGCCCGCCCGCGAACGGCCTCGCCGACATCACCTGCCCGAACTGCGGCGTGAAGGGCTCCTTCACCGAGCCGAAGATGTTCAACGGCCTGCTCAAGACCTACCTCGGCCCGGTCGAGGACGAGTCCGGCCTGGCCTACCTGCGGCCCGAGACCGCGCAGGGCATCTTCATCAACTACCTGAACGTCCAGCAGTCCGCGCGCCGCAAGGTGCCGTTCGGCATCGGCCAGATCGGCAAGTCGTTCCGCAACGAGATCACCCCCGGCAACTTCATCTTCCGGACCCGCGAGTTCGAGCAGATGGAGATGGAGTTCTTCGTCAAGCCGGGCACCGACGAGGAATGGCACCAGTACTGGATCGACGAGCGCCTCCAGTGGTACGTCGACCTGGGCGTCCGCAAGGAGAACCTGCGGCTGTACGAGCACCCGGCCGACAAGCTCTCGCACTACTCCAAGCGCACCGTGGACGTGGAGTACCGCTTCAACTTCGTCGGCGGCGAGTGGGGCGAGCTGGAGGGCGTCGCCAACCGCACCGACTTCGACCTCACGACGCACTCGAAGGCGTCCGGCGCCGACCTGTCGTTCTTCGACCAGGAGTCCGGCGAGCGGTTCACCCCGTACGTGATCGAGCCCGCGGCCGGGGTCGACCGCGCCGCGCTGATGTTCATGATGGACGCCTACGCCGAGGACGAGGCGCCCAACGCCAAGGGCAAGCTGGAGAAGCGCACCGTCATGCGCCTCGACCGCCGCCTCGCGCCGGTCAAGGTCGCGGTGCTGCCGCTGTCGCGCAACGCCGACCTGTCCCCGAAGGCCCGCGACCTCGCCGCCCGGCTGCGCCGCAATTGGAACGTCGACTTCGACGACGCGGGCGCCATCGGCCGCCGCTACCGCCGCCAGGACGAGATCGGCACCCCGTTCTGCGTCACCGTCGACTTCGACACCCTGAAGGACGACGCGGTGACCGTCCGGGAGCGCGACTCGATGAGCCAGGAGCGCATCGCGATCAGCCAGGTCGAGTCGTTCCTGGCCGCGCAGCTCGTCGGCTGCTGATCCCGCGCGTTCCGCGCGGGGCCGGAACGCCGCGCGGCGGGCCGCCCTCGCACCGGCGGCCCGCCGCTTCTCCGGGAGCGTCCTGGGGGTGCGTCCCTGGGGAGAGCGTCAGCTCGTCACGAACAGCGTCTGGTTGAACGTGCCGGACCCGGCGACGGTCTCACCGAGGAGCTGGTAGGTGGCGGTGACCGTGGCGGTGGACGGGCAGAAGATGTTGCTGCCGGACTGCTTGCTGACCGTGGCGCCGTTCACGCCGACCTGGGCCTGGTTGTTGCCGGTGACCGGACGGTTCGGGTTGGTGGGGTTGTAGCCGTTCGCGGTGAGGTTGCCGCCGAAGATGCACGTGATCCCGCCCAGCAGGTTCACCACGGCCTTGACCCTGAAGTTCGCGATCGTGACGGCGGCGTCGCGGTTGCCGGTGTGCGCGGAGTCGAAGACGACGCTGCCGCCGCTCCACGGCAGGTTCTGCGCGGTGATCGTGGCCGTCGTGGTGCCGGTGCAGGGGCCGCCGCCGTTGCTGGTGAAGCTCGCGCTGCTGACGTTGAGCCCGGTGCCGTTGGACTGGATGGCCCCGGTCATCGTCGACTCGTTGCAGCTCCCGCTGCCGATGGACGACGAGACGGTCGCGCTGCCGAGCAGCGAGGCGCGGACGTTGCCCGTGTAGGGCGCGGCGGCCGCCGAGCCTTTGCGGATGGTGGTGGTCGCGGCGGAGGCGGGAACCGTCCCGACGGCGAGGACGGCGAGGACGGCCGTTCCGACGGCTGCGGTCTGTCTGATACGTGCCACCGGATACTCCTTTGTCCGGTTCGGGGTGGGCATCGTGAAAGTAATTCGCCTTTCCCGGTCCGGCAATGACTCCCCGGCCAACGCGGTGTGGCCGGATCGGGACACGCGCGCGTGTCTGCTGGTGGCGGTGAAAAGGCCGCTGGCGGCGGGCTTTTTTGACCCGGTCCACCCTTGACGGGACGCGATCGGGCGGGTCTTGTCAGCCGGCTGATGACCTCGTGCCGCGCTTTTGTCACCCGGCTCAGCGCGGGACGATCGGGCCCCTCATCGGCCTGTCCAGGCTCTCGCCGAGGCAGACGATCCTGCGGTCCTCCGCGGACCAGTCGCCTTCCAGCGGATACAGGTGGAACAACCGGTCGGGCCGCTTATGGCCCTTGAACACCGTGCCCGCGCGCTTGTCGCACAGGGCGTCCGCCTGCCGCTCGACCTTCGCGTCCCCCGGATAAGGCCCGGCGGGCAGCGCCTGGACCCAGTACACCTCGCTCCAGTGCGGGCCGGTGCAGGAGACCACGCGCTGCGTGGGGGAGTCGTCCTTCCACTTCCCGAAGCAGTCGCCGACCGCCATATCCGCGAACGCCTTCGCGGCCTCGTCCACGGACTCCGACAGCGGCGCCGTCAGCGTGCCGGGGCCGACGTAGCGCAGCATGCACGTCACCTCGCGGTCCCCGCTGCGCCATGTCGTCCCGTCGGGCTGCGTGGCGTAGATCTCCAAATCGTCGCTGTAGCGGCTCTTCCGCAGGAGGCGCGTCAGGCGCCGCTCGCACAGGTCGGTCGCCAACTCCGTCGTCCGCTCGTCGCCGGGGTAGGGCCCGTCCTGCATCTGCACCCTGGCCGCAACCTCGCCGTCGTGGGGCCGCGTGCACGGCATCGCGGTGACGAAGCGGTTGCTCGTGTCCCCGCTGAATCCGGTGAAGCAGTCACCGACGCGCAGCGCCCCGACCAGCACCCGCCCGCTCTTGCGGATGTGCCCGGCCTCGTCCCGGTCCGGCGCGAACAGCGAGCCGAGGCTCATGGCCGCGAAGACCGCGCCCGCCGCGGCCCACGCGAGCGCCGCGACGAGCCCGCCGACGGCGAGCCCCCGGCCCTTCTCGTTGCGGCGTCCCGTCTGGACGAGTGCGGCGACGCCGAACCCGAGGGCCAGGGGGACCAGGCAGAGCAACCCGGTGACCAGCGCGACGATCGCGAGCCGATTCGTCCGCCGCGCCCCCGGTACGACCGCCCCCGCGGAACCGAACGGCTCTACGGGCTGCCCGGGCGGCTCCGGCGCCGGCGGCCGGACCGCCGGTGGCTCGGACAGGGCCGCGTCGGGACGGGCCCACTCCTGCGCAGGCTCGGCCTCAGGTTCCGTCGAGGGCTCGTCGGCTTCCGATGGAGTTGTCATGGGGTGTCCTTCTAAGTGCGAACGGCTGGCTGCGGCATCACCGACCGGTTCAAGCGCCCCTTCGACGGCCGGGCCAGGCAGATGGCCGTGCGCGTTCCCTCGTCCCACTGCCACTCCTCAGGAGGCCAGGCAACGCCCGACATCGCTACCGGTGGGCGATCCCGCTTGAAGGCCGCTCGCAGGAGCCTGGTGCACCCGACGGCGGCCCGACGCTTGGTCGGGGCGTCTCCGGCATACGGACCGTCCGGCAGCTCGAACAGCGTGATGACCTCGTAGAGGTGCGGCTCGGTGCAGGCCACCGTGCGAGCGACCGCGCTCCAGCCCTCGATATCGGGAAGGCAGTCACCGGGGCGCAGCCCTGTGACCTCCTTGAGGCTCTTGTCCAGGGTGGACTCCAGGGGCGTGCCCAGCGCGCCGGGTCCGGTGTAGTGGAGGGTGCACAGCACCTCGCGGTCACCGTCCTTCCAGGAGTCCCGCTCCGGCTCGGTGTTGAAGGCCGAGAGGTCGTCCCGGACGCGGCTGGTCTGGAACTTCTTCAGCCATCCCTTGCACGCCTGCGACGCCTGGAAGGTCACGGCCTGCTCGCCGGGATAGGGCCCGGCGGCGAGCTGCTTCTCGTCCACGACCTCGCCGTCGTGCGGTTCGGTGCAGGGCATCGACCGCACCGTGCGGGCCGGCGCGGTCTCGGTGAAGCCGGTGAAGCAGTCGCCTTTGCGGAGCGTCGTCACGGGCACCTCGCGAGCCTTGGTGATCCGCCCTGCGGAGTCACGGACGGGCCCCGGGCTCTCGCGCATGTCCAGGGCGAGGACCGCCGCGCCCACCGCGAGGAAGGTCACTGCGAGGAGGCCGATGACCAGCGCGGTGATCGCCAGCCGGTTCGTCCGCCGCACTTCCGGTACGGCCTCCGGTTCCGCCGCAGGGTCGTCGGCGTCGGATGGAGTGCTCATGGAGGCTCCCTACGCTCCGACCGGGGCGGGCATCACGGAGCCCTTGCGCTTCTTGTTCTTGAGGGCGCCGACGTAGCAGAACGCGAGGCGCTTGCCGCCCTCCCAGGCGTCCCTCGCCGGAGTGAAGTACGAGCCGCTGAGGTCGCGGCTCGTCGGGCGGTCGTTGAAGAGCCGCAGCCACCTGCGGAGACACCCCTTCAGCGCCTCCTTGCCGACCGCCTCCGCGCCCGTCCCGCGCACCTCGAAGCGGTGGGTGAGCTGCGCGTCGTGCGGCTGGGCGCAGTCGCGGGGCCGGACGACCAGGGTCTCGTCGGCGACGCGGTCGAAGCACTCGCCGAGCCGCAGGTCGTCCCAGAGCCGGACGCCCGTGCCGCGCGGCGTGATCCTGCCGGTGACCTTCACGGCCTCCGGGGCCACGGCGGCGCAGCGGACGGCGCGGTCGCGGAACCAGCCGGCCTGCTGCGGCTTGAGGGCGACGATGTCGCCGTCCTCGACCGGGACGGTGGTCTGGAACCGCGTGACCATCTGCTTCAGGCAGCCGCTGTCGGCGATCAGCTTCATCTCGGCGTCTCCCGGCCAGGTCGGGTCCGGCAGGTCGAAGGCGAAGAGGACCTCGGCCTCGTGCGGGCGGCCGCAGGGGACGAGGCGGGTGTCGGTCATGATCCGGCCGTTGGGGAAGTCGAAGCACTCGCCGACCTTGGGATAGATCTGGACGCCGTCCACGACGTCGCCGGCGACGGGCTCCCTCCGCGCCCCGCCGCCGGTGTCCAGGAGGGCGACCGAGATCGCCGCTCCCGCGACGAGCCATGCGGTGGCGGCGGCGAGGCCGGCGATGGCGAGTGCCCTGCCCTTCTCGTTGCGGCGGCGCGTCTGGACGAGCGCGGCGATGCCGAAGCCGATCGCGAGGAGGGCCAGGCCGAGGAGGCCGGTGACCAGCGCGGTGATCGCGAGCCGGCTCGTCCGCCGCCGGACGGGCGGGGGCTGCGTTCCGGGGGCGGACGGCTGTCCCGGCGCGGGGGCGGCCGGAGTGGTGAAGGCGGTGTCCGGCGGGGGCCAGGCGGGGGCGGTTCCGCCTTCGTCCGGGAGGTTGTCAGCGTCCGGTGGCGTGGTCACCCGGAGACGATAGAGGGATTCTCATCAATCGCGGCATGTCCGACATGGTTCGTGGTCGGATCGTGATCATGGAACGGTGCAAGGAGGCCCGCCGTGGACCGGGGTGCCGGCGGTCACGGCGGGCGGCGCGCCTCGGGCGGTCTCAGGCCAGCGGCGGCTGGTGCTCGTCGTTCTCGGCCCGGATCACCTGCATGACGGCGTTGATCAGCGCCAGGTGGGTGAACGCCTGCGGGAAGTTGCCGAGGTGCCGGCCGGTGTGCGGGTCGATCTCCTCGGCGTAGAGCTGGAGCGGGCTCGCGTAGGACAGCAGCTTCTCGCACAGCGCCCGGGCGCGCTCCAGCTCGCCGATCATCACCAGCGTGCTGACCAGCCAGAACGAGCAGATCGTGAAGGTGCCCTCCTCCGACTCGAAGCCGTCGTCGGTCTCGGTCGCCCGGTACCGCAGGACGAGGTCGTCCTCCGACAGCTCGTCGGCGATGGCGAGGACGGTCTCCCGGACCCGCTTGTCGTCGGCGGGCAGGAAGCCGAGCAGGGGGATCAGCAGCGCCGACGCGTCCAGCGTGGTCGCCCCGTAGTGCGCGGTGAACACGCCGCGCTCGTCGAGGGCGTTGGCGAGGACGTCGGCGTGGATCTCGTCGGCGGCGGCCTGCCAGCGCCGCGCGCGCTCGTCGTCGCCGCGGATGCGGGCCAGCCGGGCGCCGCGGTCGGCGGCGACCCAGCAGAACACCTTGGACGAGGTGAAGTGCTGCGGCTCCCCGCGCACCTCCCACATGCCGCAGTCCGGGGTCCGCCAGTTGGCGAGGGCGTCCTCGACCTGCTTGACGACGATCTTCCAGAGCCGGTCGTCGAGCCGGTCGCGCTTGCGCACGAACAGGTAGATGGAGCCGATGATCGCACCCCACACGTCGTGCTGGGCCTGCATGTACGCCTCGTTGCCGATGCGCACCGGGCGGGCGTTGCCGTAGCCGGACAGGTGCTCCAGCGTCGACTCGGGCAGCTCCTCCCGGCCGTCCAGCCCGTACATGATCTGGAGCTTGCCCTCGGCGGCCTCGGCCACGTCGGTGATGAAGTAGAAGAAGTCGTTGGCCTCCCAGTCGTACCCGAGCGTGTAGAAGGCCCACAGCGCCATGGTGGAGTCGCGGATCCAGGTGTAGCGGTAGTCCCAGTTCCGGTCGCCGCCCGGGGTCTCCGGCAGCGAGGTCGTCGCGGCGGCCGCCACCGCGCCGGACGGCGCGAACGTCAGGCCCTTCAGCGTGAGGGCGCTGCGCTGGAGGTGGCTGCGCCACGGATGGTCGGGGAAGCGGCCCCGGTCGAGCCAGTGCTGCCAGTGGTGGACGGTCCAGACGAGCCGCTCCTGCGCGTCCGCGTAGGTGGCGGGCGCGTCGTGCTCGCTCCACGACAGCGCGACGAACCGCGCCTCGCCCTGCTTCAGCAGGGTCCGGGACGTGGCGAGCGACCCCTCGAAGCCGACGTTCATGTCGGTGGTGAGGCGCAGCCCCACGCCGTTGCCGCGCGCGACGGCCTCGTGGTAGCCGACGCCGGTGTGCTCCCAGCGCGCCGGGGTCTGGCCGTAGTCGAACACCGGCATGCAGTCGAGCCGCACCTGGACCTGGCCGTTCACGCACCGCACCATCCGCAGCAGGACGTGGTCGGCGTCGTAGTCCGTGGGGGCCCTGCGGTGCGTGTGGGACCGCTCCGTCTCGTGGTGCCACGGCCCCATCAGCAGGGCGTCGGTGACGACGAGCCAGCCGCCGTGCACCCACCAGGTAGTCTCCATCACCATGGTGCCCGGGATGTAGCGCTGCGCCGCGGGCACCTCCACGCCCGCGGGGCCGACCCGGAAGTACCCGGCGTCCCGGTCGAGGATCGAGCCGAACACGCTCGGCGAGTCCATCCGCGGCAGGCACATCCACTCGATGTTCCCGCTCGGGGCGACCAGCGCGGTCGTCTCGCAGTCGGACAGGAACCCGAAATCGGCGATGGGGGCGAACGGATCCCCCGCCCGGCCGCCGGCGACCTTCGGCCTCACAACCTCACCTCCCTGATTCATCATTCCCTCTCTCGCGCAACGCGTGCGCCTCGGGGGCGGAGGTGTTCCCCGCCCGTCCGACCAGACTGGATTAGACCACTATCCCGGCTCTGAGCTGGGAGGACGCCGTGTCGGCGACCGGGCGCCGAGGAAAGCCCCGCCACGCGGGTACAGTCCCGGCAAACAGGGCAGCGGACCCGTTGCCGCCTGGGGAAACGTCGCGCGGCGCGTTCCCGGAGGCGCGGTTCCGGCACTGCCCGTGGGTGGAACCGGAGCGATAAGGAGCTGCCCGTGCCCAAGTTCGTGTACGACTTCGACGAGGGAAACAAGGACCTCAAGGATCTGCTGGGCGGTAAGGGCGCCAACCTGGCCGAGATGACCAACCTCGGGCTCCCCGTGCCTCCCGGGTTCACGATCACCACGGAGGCCTGCCGCCACTACCTCGGGCACGGGACCCTTCCCGAGGGGCTCCAGGACGAGGTGGACGAGCACCTCGCCGCGCTGGAGCGGACGATGGGCAAGCGGCTCGGCCAGAGCGACGACCCCCTGCTGGTGAGCGTGCGCTCCGGCGCGAAGTTCAGCATGCCGGGGATGATGGAGACCGTCCTCAACGTCGGGCTGAACGACGAGTCGGTCCACGGCCTGGCGGACCAGTCCGGGGACGAGCGGTTCGCGTGGGACTCCTACCGCCGCCTGATCCAGATGTTCGGCAAGACCGTCCTCGACATCGACGGCGACCTGTTCGAGGACGCGGTCGAGGACGTCAAGAAGGCCCGCGGCACCGAGAACGACGTCGACCTGACCGCCGACGACTTCCGGGCGCTGGTCGACCGGTTCAAGGGGATCGTCCGGGAGCGGACCGGCCGGGACTTCCCGACCGACCCCCGGGAGCAGATGGACCTCGCGGTCAAGGCGGTGTTCGACTCCTGGAACGCCCCGCGCGCGATCCTGTACCGCCGCCAGGAGCGCATCCCGGTCGACCTCGGCACCGCGGTGAACATCTGCTCGATGGTCTTCGGCAACCTCGGCATGGACTCCGGGACGGGCGTCGCCTTCACCCGCGACCCCGCCACCGGGCAGCAGGGCATCTACGGCGACTACCTCCAGAACGCCCAGGGCGAGGACGTCGTCGCGGGCATCCGCAACACGGTCCCGCTGACGGAGCTGGAGCGGATCGACAAGGCGTCCTACGACCGGCTTCTCGACATCATGGAGACGCTGGAGAACCACTACCGCGACATGTGCGACATCGAGTTCACGATCGAGCGCGGCAAGCTGTGGATGCTCCAGACCCGGGTCGGCAAGCGGACCGCCGCGGCGGCGTTCCGCATCGCCTGCCAGCTCCTCGACCAGGACCTCATCGACGTGGACGAGGCCGCCCGCCGCGTCACCGGCGACCAGCTCGCGCAGCTCATGTTCCCCCGCTTCGCCGAGGACGCCTCGGGCGACGGGGTGAAGAAGCTGACCAAGGGCATGAACGCCTCGCCCGGCGCGGCCGTCGGCAAGGCGGTGTTCACCTCCGAGCGGGCGGTGGAGCTGGCCGGGCAGGGCGAGGACGTGATCCTCGTCCGCCGCGAGACCAACCCCGACGACCTGTCGGGCATGGTCGCGGCCAAGGGCGTCCTCACGTCCCGCGGCGGCAAGACCTCGCACGCCGCCGTCGTCGCCCGCGGCATGGGCAAGACCTGCGTCTGCGGCGCCGAGGAACTGGACGTCGACGTGAAGGCCGGGCGCTTCACCGCCCCTGGCGGCGTGACCGTCGAGGAGGGCGACGTCATCTCGATCGACGGCTCGTCCGGCGACGTCTACCTCGGCGAGGTGCCCGTCGAGAACTCGCCCGTGGTCCGGTACTTCGAGGGCGAGCTCTCGGTAGAGGACGGCGGCGAGCTCGTCACGGCCGTCGACCGCGTCATGCGGCACGCCGACGCCCGCGCCGCGCTCGCGGTCCGCGCGAACGCCGACAACCCCGAGGACGCCGCGCGGGCCCGCCGGTTCGGCGCCCAGGGCATCGGGCTGTGCCGCACCGAGCACATGTTCCTCGGCGACCGGCGGCAGCTCGTCGAGAAGCTGATCCTCGCCGCGGACGACGCCGGGCGGCAGGCCGCGCTCGACGCCCTCGAACCGCTCCAGAAGCAGGACTTCGCGGGCATCTTCGAGGCCATGGACGGGCTGCCGGTCACGATCCGGCTCATCGACCCGCCGCTGCACGAGTTCCTCCCCGATATCACCGAGCTCTCCGTCAAGGTCGCCCTGGCCGGTGACGCCGCGGACCCGAAGGACCGGGAACTGCTCGAAGCGGTTCACCGGCTGCACGAGCAGAACCCTATGTTGGGACTCCGGGGCGTGCGTCTCGGTTTGGTGATTCCCGGCCTCTTCGCGATGCAGGTCCGCGCGATCGCCGAGGCCGCCGCGGAGCGCAGCCGGGCCGGCGGCGACCCGCGTCCCGAGATCATGATCCCGCTCGTCGGCGCCGTCCAGGAGCTGGAGGCCGTCCGCGAGGAGGCCCGCGGGATCCTGGACGAGGTCAAGGAGCGGACCGGGGTGGACGTCCCGGCGCTGATCGGCACCATGATCGAGCTGCCGCGGGCGGCGCTGACCGCCGGGCAGATCGCCGGGGCCGCCGAGTTCTTCTCCTTCGGCACGAACGACCTCACCCAGACCACGTGGGGATTCTCCCGCGACGACGTGGAGGCCGCGTTCTTCTCCCGGTACCTGGAGCTCGGCATCTTCGGCGTGTCCCCGTTCGAGACCCTTGACCGGGACGGCGTGGGCCGGCTCGTCCGCATCGCGGCGGAGGAGGGCCGCAAGGCGCGGCCGGGCATCAAGCTCGGCATCTGCGGCGAGCACGGCGGCGACCCCGACTCCGTGCACTTCTGCCACGAGGTCGGGCTCGACTACGTGTCCTGCTCGCCGTTCCGCATTCCGGTCGCCCGGCTGGAGGCGGGCCGCGCGGCGATCGAGGCGGCGGACGCCCCGTCCGGCGGCGCCCGCTAGGCGGCGCGCACCGGCCTCCGGGGCGGCGGGCGCGTCGCGCGCCCGCCGCCCCGGCCGCTGTGGCCCGCACAACACGCCCGACTTGTGAACTCCGCACGTCCGCCGGACCATCTAAGTAACGTGGCCAAGGCGATGACGTTGGAAGTGGAGTTGCCGGAAAACGAGCCGGACGGGACCGAGGAGCGGCCGCGCGGCCGCCGCTCCGGCCGCGGCGAGCGCCCGCGGAGGTCGCTCTGGTTCACCGTCCCCGTGAGCGTGGTCCTCGGGCTGCTCGCCATCACCGTCCTGACGCCGCTGACCGTCGGCGCGCGGATCTGGTACCAGGCCCGCCAGGACGAGCGGCCCCGCTCGGACGCGATCATCGTGCTCGGCGCCGCCCAGTACAACGGGGTGCCGTCCCCGACGCTGCGGTGGCGGCTCCAGCACGCGCTGGACCTGTACCGCTCCGGGGTGGCGCCCGCGATCGTCACCGTGGGCGGCAAGGCCCCCGGCGACACCTACACCGAGGCCGACTCCGGCCGCCGCTGGCTGATCGAGAAGGGCGGCGTGCCCGCCGCCCGGGTCGTCGCGGTGCCCGTGGGCCGCGACACGCTGGAGAGCTTCCAGGCCGTCGGCAAGGAGTACAAGCGGCTGCACTGGTCGTCGGGCGTGATCGTCACCGATCCGTGGCACGGGCTGCGCTCCAAGCGCATGGCCGAGGACAACGGGATCAAGGCCGCCGCGTCGCCGACCCGCAGCGGCCCGAGCGTCCAGACCCGCGACACGCAGTTCCACTACATCGTGCGCGAGACGGGCGGCTACCTGTCGTACGTGCTGCTCGGCAAGAGCGTGAAGACGCCCAGCGAGACGATCAAGACCATCCACGGCGACCCGGCCGTGCCGGCGTCCCCGGGCGCCACGGCGCCGGGCACGCGGAGCGCGGCGCCCACCGGAACGCCCTGAACGCCTCATCCGGAGGCCACCGGAACGCCATGCCGGCTCCGCCGCCGTCCGCATACCCTGGAAGGACATGACCGAATATTCCGAGCACGACCGCCGGCGGTGGGCGCCGGAGCCGGCGAAGCGCCGCGACCGCACCGCCTTCGAGCGCGACCGGGCCCGCGTCCTGCACAGCGCCGCCCTGCGCCGCCTCGCGGCCAAGACGCAGGTCGCCTCGCCCGGCGCGGACGCCGGCGCCGACACCGTGCAGAGCCTGCGCACCCGCCTCACCCACTCGCTCGAATGCGCCCAGGTGGGCCGCGAGCTGGGCAAGTCCCTCGGCTGCGACCCCGACCTCGTCGAGACGGCGTGCCTGTCCCACGACATCGGCCACCCCCCGTTCGGCCACAACGGCGAGTCCGCGCTGGACATCGTCGCCCGCGACTGCGGCGGCTTCGAGGGCAACGCGCAGAGCCTGCGCGTCCTGACGCGCCTCGAACCCAAGTCCTTCGCGCCGGACGGCCCGCCCCTGCACGGCCGCAGCGTCGGGCTGAACCTCACCCGCGCCGCGCTGGACGCCGCGATGAAGTACCCCTGGTCCCAGGCCGACGCGGTGAACGGCAAGTTCGGCGTCTACGCCGACGACATGGACGTCGCCCGCTGGGTCCGCGAGGGCGTCGGGCACGGCCGGCCGTGCTTCGAGGCCCAGGTCATGGACTGGAGCGACGACGTCGCCTACTCCGTCCACGACCTGGAGGACGCGCTCGTCGCCGGGCACATCGACTTCGCCCGGCTCGCCGACCCGGCCGAGCGCCGGCTGGTCGCCGCGACCGCCGCGAAGCTGTACTGCGCCGACGCCGACCTGAACGAGCTGGAGGAGCGCTTCGCGCGGCTGCTCGCCGAGCCGTACTGGCCGGACCGCTACGACGGCACCCCGCGCAGCCTCGCCGCGCTGAAGAACCTCACCAGCACGCTCATCGGGCGGTTCTGCCTCGCCGCCGAGACCGCCACCCGGCAGGCCTACGGCGACCGCCCGCTGACCCGCTACGCGGCGGAGCTGATCGTCCCCCGCGCCCAGCGGCTGGAGAACGCGCTGCTCAAGGGCATCACCGCGCACTACGTGTGGATCAGTCACGAGGAGGTCAGGGCCCGCCAGCGGACGCTGATCACCGAGCTGGCCGAGATGATGCTCGCCGGGGCGCCCGGCACGCTCGACCCCGGGTTCCGGGAAGCCTTCGTGGAGGCCCCGGACGACGCCGCCCGGCTCCGCGCGGTCGTCGACCAGATCGCCTCGCTGACCGACCTGTCCGCGATGGCCCGCCACCGCATGCTCGGCGATCGCACCGCCGATCGTCCTCACCGCCAGTGACCGTCGCGGCGCGCCGAGGTGAAGGGAATGTGCCCCGACGCGCCGTCGCATGACCCTTGTCTCATCACAGGGGCCGCTGTAGGCATAGCAGGAAGCCGTCTACGGGAGGTCACCCATGACCGAGGGGACGTTCGTCATCGTCGGTGCCAGCCTGGCCGGGGCCAAGGCGGCGGAGACGCTCCGTGAGGAGGGCTTCCCCGGCAGGGTGGTGCTCATCGGGGACGAGATCGAACGGCCCTACGAACGGCCGCCCCTGTCCAAGGGGTTCCTGCTCGGCAAGGAGGCCCGCGAGAAGGCGCACGTCCACGAGGCCGACTGGTACGAGAAGCACGACGTCGAGCTGCGGCTCGGCGTCTCCGCCGTCTCGATCGACCGGGCGGCCCACGAGGTCCGGCTCGACAGCAAGGAGCCCGTCCACTACGACCGGCTGCTGCTGGCGACCGGCGCGTCGCCGCGGCGCCTCGACGTCCCAGGCTCGAAGCTCCAGGGCATCCACTACCTGCGGACGATGGCCGACTCCGCCGCCCTGAGGCAGGCGCTGGCCCACGGGGGCCGCCGCGTCGTGATCGCCGGGGGCGGCTGGATCGGCCTGGAGGCGGCCGCCGCCGCCCGCGCGCACGGCAACGACGTGACGGTGATCGAACCGGAGCCCACGCCGCTGCACGCGGCCCTCGGCCCGGAGCTCGGCGGGACGTTCGCCGCCCTGCACCGCGAGCACGGCGTCGACCTGCGCCTCGACCAGGGCGTCGCCGGGTTCTGGGGCGCCGGGCAGGTGTCGGCCGTCGTCACCTCGGGCGGCGCCGAGGTCCCCGCGGACGTCGTGGTCGTCGGCATCGGCGTCAGGCCCAACACCGCGCTGGCCGAGGCCGCCGGGCTGGAGGTGTCCGACGGCGTGCTCGTCGACCAGTCCCTGCGCACGTCCGACCCGGAGATCTTCGCCGCCGGCGACGTCGCGAACGCCTACAACCCGCTCCTCGGCCGCCGGATCCGCGTCGAGCACTGGGCGAACGCCCTGAACGGCGGCCCTGCGGCCGCGCGCGCCATGCTGGGCCGGGACGTCGTCTACGACCGGATCCCGTACTTCTTCACCGACCAGTACGACCTCGGCATGGAGATGTCGGGCGTCGTGTCCCCGGGCGAGTACGACCAGGTCGTCTACCGCGGCGACGTGGCCTCCCGCCAGTTCATCGCCTTCTGGCTCTCCGCCGGCCGCGTCGTAGCCGGAATGAACGTGAACGTGTGGGATGTCACAGGAGACATCCAAGCCCTCATCCGCTCCGCCGCCCCAGTGGACGCCACCCGCCTAACCGACCCCAAGATCCCCCTGAACACCCTCCTCTAGCCAGGCGTGTAACAAGGCGTAGAGGCCCACCGCAGCGCCGCGATCGCGTGCGAAGCCAGTGCCGAGCCTGCGAGGCACTGATCGCGCAGCGAGCCCCTGGGCGAGCCGGAGCGATGCAGCGATCGCCGCGTCGTCCGTTGAAGGAGTGCGCGCCAGCGCGCGACGCCGAGGACGATGCAATAAATCCGGTACTCTCTGGGCGAGTGAGTACCTTGCAGCGGTCAAGACCAGCCAAAACGGTCTTTTCCGCCCCGGAGTACCGCACATTCCTGCGTGAGCTGGTCAGCTTCGGCTTCGTGGGGTGTGTCGGCACTCTCATCATGATCTTCGGCGCGAACCTGATGCGCGCCTGGCTCGGCGGCAGCCCGGTCACCAGCGTGGTGGTGCCGACCGTGGTGTCCACGCTGACCTCCTACCTGGCCAACCGCTTCTGGACGTTCCGGCACCGCGACAGCGACGGCTCCGGCCGCGAGGTCGTGATCTTCTTCGCGCTGAACGGGATCGGGCTGCTCATCCAGGTCCTGTGCACCGGCTTCACGTACTACACGCTCGGGCTGCACGGCGGGATCGCCTACAACCTCGGGCTGCTCGCGGGCGTCGGCCTCGGCTCGGCGTTCCGGTACTGGTCCTACAAGAAGTGGGTCTTCACCCCGGCGGCGGCCTGAGCGGCGCGTCCATGACAGCGCCCGTGCCGCCGCGTCCTCGCCGCCTCGACGACGAGTGGGCCGAGCACCGGCCCGCCGTGTTCGGCGCCGCGTACCGCATCACCGGCAGCGTCGCGGACGCCGAGGACATCGTCCAGGACGTGTGGCTCCGCGCCGCCGCGCAGGAGTCGCTGGACGGCGTGCGCGACCTGCGGGCCTGGCTCGTCACGGTCGCGGCGCGGCGGGCGTACGACGTGCTCGGGTCCGCCCGCGCCCGCCGCGTCGACTACGTCGGCCCGTGGCTGCCCGAGCCGCTGCTGACCGGCCCGGACGTCGCGGACGCGGTGCTCGTGGACGACACCGTCGGCACGGCGATGCTGCTCGTCCTGGAGGAGCTCTCGCCGCCCGAGCGGGTCGCGTTCGTGCTGCACCAGGCGTTCGAGGTGCCGTACGAGCGGATCGGGGAGGTGCTGGACCGGTCGCCCGCGGCGTGCCGGCAGCTCGCGTCCCGCGCCCGCCGCAAGATCGCCGCGGCGGACCCGGTCCGCCCGGCGCGGCGGGGCGAGCACGCGCGGGTGCTGGCGGCGTTCCGGGCGGCCTACGAGGAGGGCGACGGCACCGCGCTGATGGCGCTGCTCGACCCGGACGCGACGTACACGACCGACGGCGGCGGCAAGGTCTTCGCCGCGCGCAAGGTCATCTCGGGCGCCGCGCGGGTGCTGACGGTCGTGCTGCGGATGCGCGCGGAGCCGCTTCCGGCTCGTTCCAGTCGAGGTCAACGGCGAGCCGGGCTGGCTCGTCCGGCGGCAGGACGGCCGCCTCGTCGGCGTCGACACGCTGGAGGTCCGGAACGGCCGGATCACGGCCTACCGCCGCGTGCTCAACCCGGACAAGATCGCTCATCTGCGGCCGCGCCCGGACGCCGTCACAGCGGCCCCGGGTGCGTCGTCTCCCTCGTGACGAAGGGAGAACGGCATGGCCCGCATGCTGCTGCAGGAGGCGACGCCCGAGGTCTACCAGGGCTTCATCGGCATCGCGAAACTGATCCACAAGGGTCCGCTGGACCGCCGGGTCCAGGAGCTGATCAAGATCCGCGCGTCCCAGCTGAACGGCTGCGCGTTCTGCGTGGACCTGCACATCCGCGACGCCCGGCGGCTCGGCGAGCCGGAGGAGCGGATGCACCACCTCGCGGTCTGGGCGAAGTCGCCGCTCTACACCGACGGGGAGCGGGCGGCGCTCGCCTACACCGAGGCCGTCACGCTCCGGCGGGAGGTGGGCGACGAGCTCTGGGAGACGCTGCGGAAGCACTATCCCGCCGAGCGCGAGCTGGGCGATCTCGTGGCCCTGGTGTCGCTGATCAACGCGCTCAACCTGTTCGGCGTCCCGCTGCGGCTGGAGCCGCCGGTCCGGAGCTGATCCGGGGGCCGTCCCGGCACGCCTGGGACGTGCCGGGACGGCCCGCCCGGCCGGACGCCGGGCCGGGCGTCCGGCCGGTCCGGGTCAGCGGCCCGCCGGGACGATCTTCTCGGTCTGCGCGAGGGCCTCGCCCAGGATGCCCGCGAGGTCCTGCCCGGCCCCCTGCGAGAAGATCACCTGGTCGATGCCGCGTTCCGCGAGCCGCCCGACGGTGTCCACGGCGGCGTCCACCGACGGCTCCTGCGTGAACGTCAGCGCGGTCTTCTCGATCTCGGTGTAGTCGCGGCCCTCGCGCTCGCAGTGCTCGCGCAGGACGTCCACCTTGCGGGGCAGCTCGTCGCCGTCGAAGAGGTTGCAGGCGTCGGCGTACTTGGCGACGAACCGCAGCGTCTTCTTCTCGCCGCCCCCGCCGATCAGGATCGGCGGATGCGGCCTCCGCACCGACTGCGGCGAGTTCAGCGGGCGTTCGAGCTGGTAGTACTCGCCCTGGAAGGGCGACTCGTCGCCCTTCCACATCTGGTGCGCGATCCGGAGCGTCTCCTCCAGCCGCTCGAACCGCTCGGCGGTCGGCGGGAACGCCACGCCGAGCCCCTTGGACTCCTCCTCGTTCCACGCCGCGCCGATGCCCAGCCAGGCCCGCCCGCCGGACAGCACGTCCAGCGTGGTCACGGTCTTGACGAGGATGCCGGGGTGCCGGTACGTGACGCCGGTGACCATCGTGCCGAGCGTGATCCGCTCCGTCAGCGCCGCCGCGTACGCGAGCGTCGAGTAGGCCTCCAGCATCGGGTCCTCGGGCGGGCCGACCATGGTGATCTGGAAGAAGTGGTCCATCACCCACAGCGAGTGGAGCCCGGCCTGGTCCGCCTCGCGGGCGATGCGGCCGAAGGCCGGGCCGATCTGTTCCGGCCCTCCCGGGAAGGTGAAGCTGGGAACCTGGAGTCCGATGCGCATGGCGAATCCTTCGTGTCCCTCGCGGTGACTGTTCCGGTCCACTCTGCTAGCTGGAGTGCGCTCCAGGTCAAGCTCCCCAGATCGCCGGCTCCTAATCCCGGTGGGAGACCGGTGCTCCGGCTACGGGCGGACGGTCTTCTTGGTGCCGCACACGCGCGCGGTCTTCGGGCCCTTGCAGATCTGCACGGTCACCTTCTGCACCATCGCCGCGTTGACGGGGACGGCCACACCGATCCTGGGTGACGCGCCGGCCTTGACCGGCAGGGTGCGGGTCGTGCTGTGGTTCTGGCCCCTGCCTTCCAGGAGAACCCGACCACGACGTTGATCACGCCGCGGGTCTTGTTGACGGCCTTCCCCGTCACCTGCGTCGAGCTGGCGAACCGCACCGTCCCGGACACCTTCTGCTTGGCGTTCTTGACGCACTTGCCGGTCTTGGCCGTCTCTCCCTTGCCGCAGGCCTCGAAGGGCTTGGACTTGACGGCCGCGGCGTGGGTCGGGGCGGCGCCGGCGGCCTGGGCGAGCCCGGTGAGCGCGACTCCGGTCAGGAGCGCGGTGGCGAGGGTCCTACGGATCATGGTGGGTCCTTCCCGGACGAGCGACGGCGGCGCGCTCCGCGGAGCGCGCCACGGCCCGCCCGGTTCGGCGGGCCGCCACGTATCGTCGCGGGTGCCGCCTCCGGCCGACAGGTCCGCCGGGGCCATCCTGAGGGCCCGTCCGCCGGGGCCCGTACTGGTGCCTGGCTCCTACGGCGGATTGACCTGGAGTGCGCTCCAGGTGAAATGCTTGGGGCGTGAGCTCCTACTCTCCAGCAGAGACCGCTGAGAAGAGCGGCTTCAGCATCGACACCCTCCGCTACTACGAGAAGATCGGCCTGCTGTCGGGCATCGCGCGCAACGCGTCCGGACGGCGCGTGTTCAGCGACGACGACCTCCAGTGGCTCGGGATGCTGCGCTGCCTGCGCGAGACCGGAATGCCGATCGCGGAGATGCTCCGGTACTCCGAACTGGCTCGCGGCGGCGGCGAGACCGTCCAGGAGCGGCTGGAGATCCTCCAGGAGCACGACCGCCGGGTGGAGGAGCAGATCGCCCGGCTGCGCGACCAGCAGCAGCACATCCAGTTCAAGATCGGCTTCTACCGGGACGCGGTCTGCGAGAGCGCACCGGCCTGACCCTCCGGTGGGCGCGGGAGGCCCGCCCGCCGGCGGCGTCCGGCGGCGGTCAGCGCGGGCGCCGGCCGAGGAGGGCCAGCAGGCGGTCGGCGGGCGAGGCGCCGTCCGGTGCCGGGACGAGCCGGTCGAACGCCTGGCCCGGCCCGCGGTCGTCCGGGCCGGTGGGGACGATCGCCGCGACCTTCAGGGACGCGGCGACCAGCTCCTCCGACGGCTCCCAGGGCACGCCGATGGCGGTCGCGAGGTCCCAGGCGTGCACGACGAGGTCGACGAAGTGGAAGCTGATCGCGAGGGAGGCGGGGAAGCCGCCGCCCTCGCGCACCTCGGGGAGCACCATCTCCTGGTCGAGGGACACCTCGGCGAAGGCCGCCGTGACGAGGCCGGCCGACGTCCGCGCCGCTGCGGCGGGATCGTCGCCGAGGTCGCCGTTCCGCCAGTTCGCGAGGCGGGCGCCGTCGCCGCGCGCGGCCGCGGCGAACCCCTCGTCCTGGCTGACCTGGTGGCGGAGGAGGCCGTGCACCGTCCAGTCGGGGCACGGGGTCGGGAGGGCCAGCGCGTCGGGCTTCACCTGCGCGACGGCGGCGAGGTACAGGTCGAACGCCTTCCGGTCGAGCGGGCGGAAGTCGGTGGTCAGCAGTTCGGTCAGCGCGTCCATGCGTCCACGCTAGGGACGGCGAGAGGCCCAGGTACAGGGCCAAAAACGGGCGAAATGACTGAGCCGATCTAGGATCGGCGCCGTGGACGTGCATGTCAGCCTGGTCGGGCGCCGCGATCTCGCGGGGCAGATCTACCGGCAGCTCCGCGCGGCGATCCTGGACGGGCGGCTGCGGGCCGGGGAGGCGCTGCCGCCGACGCGGGAGCTGGCGGCGCGGCTGGAGATCTCCCGCAACACGGTCGCGGTCGCCTACGACCGGCTCGCCGCGGAAGGGTTCCTGGAGAGCCGCGTGGGGGCCGGGACGTTCGTCCGGGAGACGGGATCCGCGGCGCGGGGCGCTCCGGCGGCGTCGCCGCTGCGGCCGAGGAGGGGCTGGGACGGCCTGGACCTGTGGCCCGCCCCCATGCCGGGGGTGACGTGGGACTTCCGGGCGGGCCTGCCGGACGTGCGGCTGTTCCCCTACGAGGCGTGGCGGCGGATCATGGCCGGTCTGCTGCGGCCGTCGGCGCTGGCGGGCGCCGGGTCCGCGGGCGACCCGGCGGGGCTGCCGGAGCTGCGGGCGGCGATCGCGCGCCACGCCGGGGTGACCAGGTCGGTGCGGGCGGGAGCCCGGGACGTGGTGGTGACGGCCGGCGTCCAGCAGGCGCTGGACCTGATCGTCCGCGTGCTCCTCGAACCCGGCGACACCGTCGCCGTCGAGGACCCCGGCTACCCGCCCGCCCGGATGCTGTTCGAGGCGGCGGGGATGCGGGTGCGCGGCGTCCCGGTCGACGCGGAGGGGCTGCGGGTCGACGCGCTGCCGGACGCCGCGCGGGCCGTCTACGTCACGCCGTCGCACCAGTTCCCGCTGGGCATGCCGATGTCGCTGCCGCGGCGGCGGGCGCTGCTGGACTGGGCGCGGCGCCGCGAGGTGGTGATCGTCGAGGACGACTACGACACCGAGTACCGCTACGGCGGCCGCCCGATCGAGCCGCTGCAGAGCCTCGACGCGGACGGGCGCGTCCTCTACACCGGGACGTTCTCGAAGATCATGCGGCCGGTGCTGCGGCTCGGGTTCCTGGTCGCGCCGCCCTCGCTGCACCACGCGTTCCGCATGGCGCGCTACGTCTCGTCCTGGCACGCGGAGGTGCCCGCGCAGGCGGCCCTCGCCCGGTTCATCGACGAGGGGCTGCTCGCGCGGCACATCCGCCGGTCGCGGCGCGAGTACGAGGCGCGGCACCGGCGCGTCGCCGAGCTGGTCGGGGAGTGGTTCGGGGACCGGCTCGCGCTCGTCCCGTCCGCGGCGGGCCTGCACCTGAGCGCCCGCCTCACCGACGGCGCGGACGACGCGGAGCTCGCCCGGCGGGCCCTGGACGCGGGCGTCGGGCTGTACGCGCTGTCGGAGTTCGCCGTCACCGGCCCGCCCGTCCGCGGGCTGGTCCTCGGCTACGGGGCCGTGGCGCCGCCGGAGATCGAGGCGGGGCTCCGCAGGCTCCGGGACGTCATCGCGCGACCGGCGTGACGCGGCGGCCGTCGGCGCCGAACAGCAGGATCCGGTCCAGGTGCACGGTGAGGGCGACGTGGTCGCCGCGGTTCGGCCGCTCGCCGGGCGCGGCGCGGAACACCAGGTCGGAGCGGCGGTGGTGGCCCGCGTGCTCCTCCGGCACCGGCTCGTCGGCGGCGGGGCGGCCGAGCAGCCCGCGCAGCCGCTCGCGCACTCCGGAGCGCCCCGGCCCCGCGGAGTCGGGCCGCCTCGGCCGGCCGACCTCGTTGCCGTCCACGGTCGGGATGCCCGCCTCGGCGTACGCGAGCCACTCGTGCCCGTGGAACTCCAGCGCGCGCACCTGCCCGGAAAGGACCGTTCCCGGCCGTGCGGGGGAGCCCGCGGCGATGGGGACGAGCGTGTCCGGCCGGATGCCGACGATCACGGGCCGGCCGTGGTGGCTGATCAGCGCGGACGCGCGCGGGTCGTCCCACGGCAGCGTCAGCCGCTGCGGCCCGAGGTCGAGCAGCAGCCCCTCGCCCTCCACGCCCCACAGCGTCGCCTGGAACAGGTTGATCGGCGGGCTGCTGAGGAACGCGGCCACGAAGACCGTCCCCGGGTCGCCGTAGAGCTGCTCGGGGGTGCCGACGTCCTCCAGGACGCCGTCGCGCAGCACCGCCATGCGGTCGGCCATCGTCATCGCCTCGACCTGGTCGTGCGTGACGTAGACGGTCGTGGTGCCGGTGGAGCGCACGAGCGCGGCGATCTCGACGCGCAGCTCCGCCCGCAGGCCCGCGTCGAGGCTGGACAGCGGCTCGTCCATGAGGAACAGCGACGGCTCGCGGATCAGCGCCCGGCCGATCGCGGCCCGCTGCCGCTGCCCGCCGGACAGCGTGCGCGGCAGCCGGTCGATCATCGTGTTGAGGCCCAGCGCGCGCGCCAGCTCGACGACCTTCGCGGTGGCCTCGGCGCGGTCGTCGCCCGACACCTCCAGCGGGAACATCATGTTCCCCTTGACGGTGCGGTGCGGGTAGAGCGCGCCCTCCTGGAACACCATCGCCACGTTCCGGTCGCGCGGCGGCAGCTCGTTGGCGACGGTCCCGTTCAGCCACAGGTCGCCCGAGGTGATCTCCTCCAGCCCGGCGATCATCCGGAGGATCGTCGACTTCCCGCAGCCGGACGGACCCAGCAGGACGAACAGCTCGCCGTCACCGATGCGCAGCCGCACGTTCCGGACGGCGATCTGCCCGTTCGGATACACCTTGTCGACGCCGTCTAGCACAACTTCCGTCATCGGGGCCGCCTGGGGATGGGCGAATTCTCGGGTCCGCCATCTCATCGCGCGACGGAGCGTTTGTCCATAGTCCACCTGGGGTTACCGGTCGTTAATGAGGCCGGGTGCGGCCAGCGGTACCTCAGGTTCGGTAGGCGGTCCCTGGCACGGCCGTGGGCTCGGGTGCCGGACGGTCCGTCCCGGCGAGAGCACTTTGCGCCATGCGCTCTCCCTGGACGAGACGCCGCCTCAGTTCCGCCGAATGCTCCGCCGTCGCCGTGATGAGCACCGCGCGCACATGGTGGGCCTGAGGCACCGCCAAGGGGAGGACGGAGAGCCCGTCCCCGGTGTGCGGTTCCGCCGTCAGGTCCTCACCGACCAGGAGGACGGAGCCGACGGCGCCCGCACCGTCCAGGACGGCGCTGCTCAGGTGGACGTCGGGATCGTCCAGGCGCAGCTCGTGGCGCAGGAGCGGCGCACCGCCGACCGTCACGTCGAGCCTGCCGGAATGGCGGCCGGGCTGCTCCCCGTGTCGGCCGAGGACCAGCTCGTCCCGCCACCGCAGCGTCGCCCCGGCGGCCAGCGCGACGGACGCGGCCGAGCGGTGGTCGCAGCCGCCCGCCGCGACCACCGGCTCCGGGGCGACGTCGAGGTGCCCGCCCGCGCCGACCTCCGCCCGCACCGACGACCGGGACGGACCGTCCCCCGGCAGCGCGAGCGAGCAGGCG